>DATBZP010000121.1:0-22204 GCA_036513135.1 Candidatus Dormiibacterota bacterium
CTCCGGATCGTTGATCGTCTCACGCAGACGTCCACGGATCTGGATTTCGGCCGTGATTCGCTGATATGGGGTCAGAACGTCAACCTTGCTCCAGGCAATCGGCGCGGCTACCGCACCTGTCGTCGGCGACACAGACCGGAGGATAACTCCCCGCGCGGGTCATACACCTGAGAATTGGCCTGTGGAGTTGCGGGAGGCGCGTCGGCGGATCGAGGAGCGCCCCGAGCTGTGCGCCTTCATCTCGATCTCGCCCGAAGATGGCGCGGGGACGGTGGTCGCGGTAAAAGACCTCGTCGACGTTGCCGGCTTGGTCACGACCGCGGGCGGGGTCATCCTTCCAAACCAGCCGGCCGAGCACGACGCGCCCGTGATTCAGCGCATCCGCCGCCAAGGCTGCCTGGTCATTGGCAAGACGAACATGCACGAGTTCGCATTCGGCGTGACCAGCGCCAACCCCCATTACGGGACCGTCCGCAACCCACATGACCCGGGCCGGGTGGCAGGTGGTTCGTCCGGCGGCTCGGCAGTGGCGGTGGCCGCCGGGATGTGCGATTGGGCGATCGGCAGCGACACCGGGGGCTCGATCCGAATTCCCGCTTCGCTCTGCGGAGTGGCGGGGTTCAAGCCGGCGCTCGGGAGCATCGAAACCGCCGGAGTCGTCCCGCTCAGCTGGTCGCTTGACACGTTGGGCCCCCTGGGGCCCGACCTGGCGAGGACCGCGCGAGCATTCGCGATGATGTCCGGGGAGGTCGTTCCCACCGGTCATCTCGACAGGCCTCGACTCGCCATACCCGCAGGCTGGATCGCCGGCCTGGACGAGCCGACGGAACGCGCGTGGCGCCTCGTCTCCGCCGGCTTGCCGGAGATCGATTTTGTCGATCGCGACCAGCTCTTCCGCACCGGACTGACGATCCTCCTGGTGGAGGCGGCGACCTATCACCGCCGATGGGCGGCCGACTTCCCGCAGAAGTACGGCGCCGACGTCCTGGGCCATATCCAGCGAGGGCTGGGCATTCTTGGGGTCGACTTCGAGGAAGCCCTCCGAGAGCGGCCACGCCTCCAGGAAAATGCGGTCCGAGCCATGGAGGGCGTCGACGCCTTACTGCTGCCGGCGACCGCGATCGTGGCGCCGCCTGTCGACGCCGGCAACGAGGTGCGTGAGCCGCTCTCGCGATTCACCCGGCCGTTCAACACGACAGGCCAGCCGGTGGCCGTGCTTCCAGCGCCGGTGCGAGGCCTGCCGGTCGGCATGCAGGTGGTGGGGCACACCAACGCCGACACGCTCCACGCCGCGATGTGGCTGGAACGAGAGTGGCGGAACCTCACCCCATGAAGTCCAAGCAGCTGTTTCCAGCGGTCTTCAGCCGCCACGCGATCGCGTATCGGCGCCGCATCGAGCAGGTCATGGCGCGAAGCGAAGCGCGCGGTCGGTTGCGAGTTCTCGAGCTGATCGACGCACAGCCTGGCATGCGCGTCCTTGATCTGGCGTGCGGACCGGGAACACTGAGCCGGCGACTTGCGCAGCAGGTCTCGCCCGGCGGAGAGGTCGTCGGCGTGGACCTCGCGCCCGGGATGATCGAGCTTGCCAGGGCGGCCGAGACTCCCAACGCGCGGTTCGAAGTGATGGACATCGAGCAGCTTTCGTTCGCCGATGCGTCATTCGATGCAGCTGTGTGCGGACATGGCCTGCAGTTCGCGCCGGATTTGACCGTCGCTCTGCGTGAAGCTCGACGAGTGCTGCGTCCGCACGCACGATTCGCGGCCAGCGTCCCCGTGGAAGGTCGCCGAGACCCGGTGTGGCCGCTGTTGTATGCGGTCGTCGATCGCTGGCTCGGGCCCGCGCCGCACGTGGTCGACCAGAAACCCACGCTAGATGCAGTCGCGGACTTGAAGAGGTTTGGACAGGCAGCGCTTGGCGCCGGCTTTGCCTTTGCCGATGTGGAGGTGATCGACGAGAAGGTGGAGTGGGAATCGGCCGATCAGCTGGTCTCCTTGTTCGCCAGCTGGTGGGACTGCGCGAGCCGCCTGGAAGGAATCGACGCCGAGCGACGCCAGCAATTCACCGAGGAGGCGATCGAAACGCTTCGGCGCGAATATCCAGGCGCGATCGAGACCACAGGACGAAACCACGTGCTGTTCGCGACCGCCTGATGCGGCATGCCGGCGGGGCCCTCTTCCTGCTCATCGTCTTGAGCGCCTGCTCGCAGGGTCCCCAAGCCGCCGCCACGCCTACCGCCTCGCCCTTCGCTTCGCCGTTCGATTCGCCCTCGCCGTCTCCAAGTCCCATCGTCTACGGCCCCCCTCAGTACCGGGCCATGTGGGTCGACGCCTTTCATGACGGGATCAAGTCACGGACTCAGGTTGAGAAGTTGGTCGCCGACGCGCACCAAGCCAACCTGAACGCGCTCCTCGTTCAAGTCCGCAAGAAGGGCGATGCGTACTTCAACTGGGCGGACGAACCGCGAGCACTGGACATCCTGGGTTCGCGGGGTTTCGATCCGCTCGGCTACCTCATACAGCTCGCCCATGCGTCAAAGCCGAGGATCGAGGTGCACGCCTGGCTCAACACGTTCTTCGTCGGTGAATCCAGTGGTGTGTATTTGAAGCACGGGGACGCTTGGGCCAATCGCACCAACGACGGCGCGACCGGCGGATACCTCGACCCGGGCGTCCCAGAGGTACAGGCCTATACGCACAAAGTCTTCATGGACGTCGCGCGCAACTACGACGTGGACGGCCTGCACATGGACTTCGTCCGCTATCCCGGCGTGAACTGGGGCTACAGCTCCGAGTCTTTGGCTTTGTACATGCACGACACGGGCGCGAGCAGCGTGCCTGCACCGGACGACAGCCGGTGGCAGGCGTGGCGGCGCGACCGCGTGACGGCCTTCGTGCGCGACCTGCACAACGACCTGCAGCAAACGAAACCGTCGGTGAAGCTCAGCGGCGCGCTGATCTGCTTCGGTGGCGGCCCGGCGACCCTGACCGAGTGGACGCACACGTCTGCTTACTCGTCCGTGTTTCAAGACTGGAGTGACTGGATGGTCAAGGGCTACATCGACTTCGGAGTGCCGATGACTTACGACAGCGACTGGATCGGGCGCGAGAAAGGCTGGTTCGATCAATGGCTGAACTTCGAGAAGGATTCGGGGTTCGCCAATCGAGTGGTTACGGGAATGGGCGCCTTCTTGAACTATCCCGAGGACTCGTTGGCCCAAATTCGCCGGGCCCTCACGCCGTCGGCGCGTGGAAACCAGATATTGGGGGTCGCCATCTACTCGTATGCGTCGACCTCCGTCTACGGCAACTCCGATTTCTACAATTCGCCAGACCTCTACTCCGGGCTGCCGAGACAGCCTTACGCTGGCGACCTCACCACTCCAGCGGGGTTGGAAGAGCGTGCCCGAAAGCTAAACGATTGGTTCATGACCCAGCTGTCACAGCCCGCCTACTACAGCGACGTGCAGCTGGGTCGGATCGATACCCAGCCGGTTTTCACGCTGCCGGCGGACGTTCCCGCCGTGCCCGCACCGTGAACATTTAAGGTGCCGCATGCGAGCACGATCCTGCGTCTGCTCGCGTTCGCAGTGCCGTCGGCTCTTGCGGCGGCCGGCGTTCAGCCGCTGCTCGGAGCGGCCGCCGGCGCGGTGCGGCTGCAGTGGGCGATCGGCCTGGCAGCACCGGCCGTGATCGGCGCGGGGCTCGTGTATGGCGCCGGTCGGCTGTTCGATCGCGGGGATGCGGTGCAGCCTCCGTGGTACTCAGCCTGGGTCCTGTTCCCCGGAGCCTTCCTGCTCGCGGGCGCGGCGGCGATGTGCATCTTCGGGGCGTTGGTGGAGCTCTCGCTCATCGCCTGGACCATGTGGGTGCTGCTGGTCGTCGGCTCGTTGCTATGGGCGGCGGCGATCGTTCTCGTGCGACGAGCCTCGCGCTGACGGACGCTCAGACTTGAAGCCGGTTAAGTCTGCGAGGCGCGCGAGTGGGTCATTCCCGCGCCGCCTTCGAGGGTCCGCCTCAAACAGACGCATACCCACATCCGGTAAGGCGACCACCTGACGGCAAGCTCCTCCAGCGTTTCCAGGTCAGGCTCGCGGGCGAGGCCGTACGCGGTTCGAAGCGCGGACAGAAGACGCGGTTCCAGAGTGGGAAGCTCGTCCACCGCGCTCAGTGCCCGCAAGCGCACGAGCTGTGATCCGAACTCTCCGATGCCCGGCAGTCTTTTCAGGCTCGTGAGCGATTGCTCGCGCGGCATCGAGCGAAGCCTTTCCGTGTCGACCTCGCCCGCCAACGCGGCACGCCCGAGCGCATTCAGGTACTCGACCTTCCGGCCGAACAGTCCAGGGAGCTTCCCGAGGTGTGCCAGCCTCTCCGGAGCAGGGAACGTCCAGAGCATGTGTCCATGGACGTCGATCGGCTGACCGAGCTCACGCGACATCCGCTCTCTGACCCCTTGGCCCTGCCGCATCGAGATCCGCGACGAGATGAGGCACCACGCGACCGCCTCATACGCATTCGACCAGTTGACCGGCCTGAACCCCGGGAACATTCGCTGGAGCTTCCCCACGACCGGGTCTCGCCTTCCGACCTCCGGCCACCCACGGCCATCGACATCCAGGCTTAGGATGCGCTCGACCTGTTTGATGACGGTCTTCGCGTGAGCGTCTCCGTAGATCGCCCCGAGGACGTTTCCGCGCGGATCCTGCCTGAGGCAGATGCCCACCGGGGTCCACTCATCATCGGTCAGGAAAGCCAGGTGAAGATGACCTTCCGGATCGCCCGTTTCGGACGGCGCTCGGTGCCAGGCGCCGATGAAGTTGGCGCCCTCTTCGAGCGAGTAGTCGCCCAGCGGGGCGATCTCGAACTTCTGGAGCTCGGTCGTCATCGAGGAAACCGGCAACCGGCAGCGATCACGCGACCGGCTTTTTGAAATGCGCCCTGCGCGCTCCCGGCTGTGACAGCTCGGCTACGCCAGCTTGATTCGGTTCGCGCGCGGGCCTTTCTGGCTCGCCTCGATCTCGAAGCTGACCCGCTCGCCGCCGGCCAGCGAGTCGAAGTTCACGCTCGAATCCAGTCCGGTCCGGTGGAAGAAATACTCCCGCCCGTCCTCGGCGGCGATGAACCCGAACCCGCGGTCGGAGACCAACTTTTTGACCGTGCCTGTCGGCATCTCACTACTCCCTTCTCGAAAGCAATGTCGCGAACGCACGGGCCCTTTCGAGAAGTTCGACGACCGCGGCGCACATCGGCCCGCCATCCGGGCGACTGAGCTACCTTACCACCGGCACTCCAGGCCGCAAGAACATCACAAAGCGAGCAGCACGACCCCGATCAGGGTGGCCAGAGCGCCCGACAGCTTCATGGCAGCTCCCTTCCTTTCCCGGAGCCTCCAAACCCCCCAAACAGCGACTCCGACAACTGCGGTTTCGCGCACCGGTGCGACCACGGACAGTGGGGCCAGGCTGAGGGCCCACAGCACCAGCAGATAGCCTCCCCACATGAAGATCCCGATCAGCATCGCTTTCGCAAGACTCAGCGTCGGGGCCGAGGCGGTCTCCTCGCGCGCCGCTCGACGCGCATCGGTCACGCGGGCGGCGATCCACATCGAAACGGGGACGCTCACGGCGAGCAGGACGATCAGTAGCCATCCATACAGCCACGGAGTGGAAAGCCGCACCCCGACGCGGTCGACCGACGTGTATGAAGCGATCGCGACGCCGGTCAGGAGGGCCGGCACGGTGGCCCGCCCGGTGCTCTGCGCAACCGCGACGGCAATGATGCCGAGCAGCAGGATTCCAACGCCTGCGAGCTGCACGGCAGTCAGCTTTTCGTGGAGCAAGCCCAGTCCGGCCGCGACAGCGAGCAAGGGAGCCGATCCACGAGCGATCGGGTAGACGGCGGACAGGTCGCCGCGGCGGTAGGCGGCCGCGAGAAGCCACAGGTATGTCAGCTCGAGCGAGGCTGAGAGGGCGCACCATCCGGCCGCGGCCGGCGAAAGGCCGGGACGCCCCGACAGGACCCACGCCACCGCTGTCGGGGGAGTCACGAGCAAGGCGGCGACGATCGTCGAGCGCTTGAACGTTGCCATGGGATCGCCGCTGACCTTCACGAGGACGTTCCACGTGCCATGTATCGCCGCGGCGGCGAGCGCCAAGGCGATCGCGGCGGCGATCAGGCCGGCAACCCTGCGGCGCCGCGAGGCCGCGCCAACAGACGCCCGAGAAGCCGGTAGACCTCGGGGTTGACCAGCAGGCCGTTATGGCTGCCCCAGACGGAGATCGACGGGATGTCGGGCCGAAGACAGGAACGGAAGTTCACGACGTCGTCCGAGCGCGTGTAGATCGAAGTCGTGGGCACAACCGGGGGCAAGCTCAGGTCGTGCGAGAACCGTCCTTCGACATTGAGCCTGCGGCCGTATGCAATCTCATTCGCGGTCTTGACCATCCCGACGGCGTGATGCGTCATCAATGTCAGGTCGGTCCAGTCGGCGAGTGGGGCGCCGAGCGTGATCACCTGCTCGATGCTCTGCGGCCTTCGCTGCGACAGCACCTTGGCGAGAAGGCCCCCTCGGCTGTGTCCCACAACGCTGACGCGAGACCCGGCTTCGGTCTCGACCTCGACGAGGCGATGGCGAAGTCCGGCCAGCATCCGCTCCGAATGGTGGACGTTGAAGAGGATGCCGGACATGTAGGCCTTGTAGCCGATGCGCTCGAGCCAGTTGTACAGCATGGTGAGCGACCAGTCGCCTGAGAGAAAGCCTGGGATCAGCAGCACCGGCCGTCCGTCGCCGTGCGGCACACCGCGCCCACGAAAGACGGGGTCGCGCAGCAGCGCCGACAGCTCGCGCAGTGAGAGCGGATCCCAGAGCTTCACGGCTGCGATGGTAGGTTGTGGGCCAGCGAAGGTTGGGGGTCAGCCCGCGTAAACGCCCCCGTCGACTCCGACCTGGAGGCTGATCGCAGCCAGCGGCGCGGGCGGCGGGCCGGCGACCACAGCGGCTCCGCGTGCCGGGTCGAACAGGCCGCCGTGACACGGGCACGCAAGCAGGCGCTGGCCCGAGTCATAAGAGACCTGGCAGCCTGCGTGCGTGCATACCGCGTCGAACGCGACGACGCTGCCTCCGGCCAGAGAGACGGCGACTGCCGGATCTCCAGTCGTGGGGTCCTGGAAGCTGAGGAAACCCTGCGATTGGAGGTCGGCGAGCGCGCCGATCCTGGTCCCAGTCGGGGAGGCGACCGGAGTGGTGCTTGCGGCCGCCGAGCTGCTCGACGCTCCCTGGAGGGATAGGCGCTGCCGGGGCAGCAAGGCGAGCACCCAGACCAGGGCTACGGAGGCGCCCCCAAGCTGGAGCAGCAAACGGCGCCGGCTCAGGTCGACGGTCGCCGGTCGGCCGCGAGGATCCGTGCGCGCCGGGCCGGAGACCAACGGCCTCGCGGTGAGAACGCCCTGGTCGCCGACTAAGACCAGAGTGATCCAGGCGACCGCGTAGATGCTGTCCGAGCCAAGGAAGTACGGTTGAATGGTCCAGCTTGCCGTGAGGAAGAGGACAAAGCTCAGCAGCGCGCCGGCTGCCGCAGCCCACCGAGTCGCCAGGCCAACCAGCACGAGCCCGCCGATCGCCAGCTCCGCCGCGATGACTCCGATCCCAGCCAGCTGCGGCACCGGGAGCGCGAAGATCTGGATCAGGAACCCGATCGGGGAGTGCGCCGCGAAGCCCTGCAGCTGCGTACCGATGTAAGTCGAGGCCCCCGGCTGAAGGAATCCCGGGTCGGAGATCTTTTGCAGCCCACCGTAGGCGAACGTCGCGCCGAGGAAAAGGCGCAGCGGTACCGTCCCGTAGGCGAGCCAACGATCAGCCGGCTGATTGGGGTGCTGCGTTTGCGGGCGTTGGGGTTGCTGGCGTTGCGTTTGCTGGCGCTGGGGTTGCGGGTGCGCCGTTCTCCTGGCCACGACGGGGACGGTACCGGGAATTGCCTGCGGCTTCGCTGTGACGGCCCTGAGAATTGGCTCAGATTTCTTCACTTTGAATGAATAGACTGTTTGTTAAGCTAACCTGGTGAACCGAAGGCCCTACCGCCTGGGTCGACGCCAAGCGGACGTTGACCGCACGCGATCCGCCATCCTGTCAGCCGCCCGCCAGCTCGTGAGCGAACTCGGTCCCGAATCCAGCCTCGGCAAGGTGGCTCGGCGGGCCGGCGTGTCGCGGATAACGATTTACAACCAGTTCGGGTCCAAGGCCGGGTTGGTCGAGGCGCTCGCGACTGAGCTCGCGCCCGGCCGCCGCGGCTTGCCGGCTGATGATGTGGGCGCCGACCCGTCCGATGAGCTCCGGCGGCGAATCGAGCAGGCCTGCTCCGTCTGGGCCGCGGATCCCGACCTCTACCGGCAGCTCCAGGGCCGCGCTCGAGAACAAAGCCATGAGTCCGCCACCGTCCGCGCCCTTGCCGAGAGGCTCGCCGCCGGTGACCTGCTCAGGCCGGGCTGCTCGATCAAGGAAGCCGAGGACGTGATCTGGATCCTCACCTCTTTCCCCGCTTTCGACCGGCTTCACAAGTCTGGCCGGCGCTCGCCCTCCGCTGTCGCCGAGATCCTGCTGCGCATGGCCTCGGGTGTCATGGCAGACCGCTCCTCGGTCTAGGATTGACGCATTGCGCCATAAAACGGCCGACCTGGACGGGCCGGTTCACTATCTCGACTTCGGCGGAACCGGTCGACCGCTGCTCATGGTCCACGGGCTGGGTGGCAGCGCTCTGAACTGGATGGCCGTCGGTCCCGAGATCGCGACCAGCTATCACGCCTTCGCCCTCGACCTCGCCGGCTTTGGTCAGACGCCGCTCTTCCGCCGCTCCGCGGCGGTCGCGGCGAACACTGAGCTGGTGCACGCGTTCATCGAGAAGGTGATCCGCGAGCCGGTGGTGCTCATAGGCAACTCCATGGGCGGCCACATCGCGGTCCTTGAGGCGGCAATCCACCCGTCGTGGGTGAACGGGATGATCCTTGTCGATCCGGCCATCCCAGGTGTTCACGTTCGCCGGCCTGAGCCCGCGCTCCTGGGCACGATGGCGGCCCTGTCGGTCCCGGGGCTCGCCGAGATCCTGCTCGACCGGCGCATGCGCGCGCTCGGCCCAGAAGGGTTGGTCATGGAAACCCTTGCCCTTGTCTGCGCCGATCCCTCCCGTGTGCCTCCAGAGGTCGTCGAGGCTCACGTCCGGCTGACGCTCGAACGAGACAAGCTCGGACGCCAGAATGCCCGCGCCTTCCTACAGGCGAGCCGATCGATCGGCCTGCGCATGGCGGATCCTCGTTTCTGGTCCCGCGTGGCGAAGGTTCAAGCTCCCACCCTCGTCATCCACGGAAGTCTCGATCGACTCATCCCGCTCGTCGCGGCCAAAGAGCTGGCCCGCCGGCGGCCCGACTGGAAGTTCGAGGTTCTCGAAGGGGTCGGGCACGTCCCGATGATGGAGGCGCCGGAGTCCTTCATGAACGCTCTAAACGCTTGGAGCCCGTATAGGATCGCCCGCGAACCAGTGGCCCCCGCGAACTCGCGGCCCGGCCTGGCAGTTCGCGGGGTAAACTCGGCTGCAATTTCATAACGGAGAAACGCTCAAGCATCACTGTGGCAAGCGTCCGAGAAACTCATCGCGGCAAACGTCGCGGCCGGCTTGGCATCGCCGCGTCGATCCTGCCTGAGCTTCGCCACCTGGGGCGCTGGGATCCAATTCCACCGATCTGGCTCGAGGGTCGCATGTCCCTCGAGTACCTGCGCCTCATTCGCGACCCTGTCTTCCGCGGGGTGGAAGTCCCACCCGGCCTCGGGAAACCGGTGATGCTCATCCCGGGCTTCCTTGCAGGCGATTGGACGCTTCACACGCCTTTCCAGTGGCTGCGACGCATGGGATACCGGCCGCGGGTCGCGGGCGTCGCCTTCAACGTCATGTACTCGGAGGTCATGCTCAGGCCGCTGATCGATGCGCTACTCGAGCTGCGCCGCAAGACCGGCGCGCGGGTCTCGCTCGTCGGACACAGTCGAGGCGGCGTGCTCGCCAAGGTGCTCTCGCACAGGAAGCCGGACCTCGTCGAGCAGGTGATCACCCTCGGGTCGCCGCTCAAGGATCCGTTCGACATCCATCCGCTGACGATGGCGGGCGTGCGGGCCGCCCACATTTACAACGCGTTTCGGTACGGACATCCGGCGTCCGTCGAGCAGCGCTTTCTGCGCGACCTGGCTGCCGAGCCGCGTGTCCCGACAACCTCGATCTATTCGCGTTCTGACGGGGTCGTCAACTGGAAGGCATGTCTGCGACCCGACATCAACGCGGTCGAGGTTCCGGGCAGCCATATCGGACTCGCGCTGAATCCGGACGTGTACCGCATCCTGTCCTACCTCCTCCCCGCCCCGTGGCGCCAGATGTAGTGGCGCGTCCTAAAGCGAGGTAAGATCGGTCACCAGCGGGAGCTCGCCAATAGGGCCCCTTCGAACTCAAAGCGAAGTGTTCGAGTTCGCGGGGCTGAAGCGGGCTGAGAGGGCGCCGTAGCGCCGACCGCCTGAACCTGAACTGGGTAATGCCAGCGGAGGGAGATAGATGAGCGACGTCGCCGCTCGCGCGGTCGATTCGGATTCATTCGGCAGGGTCGAGAGCCATGGCATCGACTCGATTCCCGCGGCCGAAAGGCATGGCGAACCACGCGAGCTTGCATTCCTGTGGGCCGGCGCGTTCGTCAACTACGCGAGCCTTTTCACGGCCAGCCTGCTGACGACTTACTACGGCCTCGGTGTCTGGGATGGGCTGCTTGCGACCGCGCTTGGAACCGTCGCCGCCGCGGTGACCCTGGGGTTGCTGAGCAACACGGGTCCGCGGTCGGGCGAGCCGCAGATCGTCTACACGCGGCGCATCTTCGGACTGCGCGGTTCGTACCTGGGCGCCGGCCTCACGCTCTTCCTGGCGATCGGGTGGTTCGCGGTGGACTGCGTGATCGCCGCGCAGGCCGGGGCTCAGCTGTTTGGGGGAGGCAATCGCTGGGTGACCCTCGGCCTCGTTCTCCTGATCGCGGCGATCAGCGTGGCCGTCGCGATCTTCGGTCACGAGACGATCAAGGTCCTCGCGATGTACGGCGCGATTGCGTTCGCCGCCCTCTCGCTGGCTCTTTTCGTCTTCCTGGCTCCGCAGTTCCACTGGGCCCAGACCGCAACTGTCCCGGGTGCCGGTTACCCTGGCGCCTTTGTCCTCGGGTTCATGACCTGCTTCGCGCTCGTCGCATCCTGGTATCCCTTCGCGAGCGACTACTCCCGCTACCTTCCGAGGTCCAGCAGCACAAGCTCGGTGACGCTCTGGCCGGTGGTGGGCGTCGTGCTGCCGATGCTCTTGCTTGGCCTGTTCGGCCTCCTGCTGCCGACGATCGACGCCAGGCTCGCCGCCAGCCAGGGCGTGCTCGCCGTGATCAGCAGGCATGCGCCGGCGTGGGTTGCCGTCCCCTTCTTCATCTTCGTTGTCCTCGGCGAGATCTGGGCCAACTATTTCGACGTGTACACAGCAGGCCTCGTCTCCTTGGCGATGGGGCTCAAGCTCCAACGCTGGCAGACCGCGTTGGGCTGCGGCGTCTTCGGGACCATGCTCGCCGCTTACGCCGTTCTGGTCAGCGACTTCCATGTCGCTTACGAAGACTTCCTGATACTTACGTATCTATGGGCGCCGGCATGGGCCGCGGTTGTGCTGCTCAGCTTCTTTGTCTTCGAGGCGCGGCCCCGACCGCATCTCGCGCTGGCCGCATGGCTCGCCGGCACCGTGACGAGTCTTATGTTTGTCAACTACGACAACCTGTTCAGCAATCTTGCCGGCGCGCCAATGTTCTTTAACAGCAACCTCATCAGCGGCTTGCACGGAGCGGACGTCAGCGGCCTGGTGAGCATCTCCGTCGCTGCTGCTGTTTACTGGACCGGACGGCGCGTGAGGTCCATTTGAAGCTGCCGGTCGCTCTCACCATCGCGGGTTCCGATTCGGGCGGCGGAGCCGGGATCCAGGCGGACCTGAAGACTTTCGCTGCGTTGGGCGTTCACGGCACGTCGGCCATCACGGCGATCACTGCCCAGAACACGCTGGGGGTCACCGACATCATGGAGCTGCCTTTGGCGCTCATTGCGGCCCAGATCGAGGCCGTGATGCTCGACATCGGCGCCCAGGCCGCGAAGACAGGCATGCTTTCGAGTGCTGAGATCATCGAGGTTGTCTCGACCGCTATCACGCACCACAACATGAGGAACCTCGTCGTCGACCCGGTGATGGTGGCCAAGGGCGGCGCACGGCTACTCCGCGACGACGCGGTCAATGCACTTCGTGTGCTGCTACTTCCGCTGGCCACGGTCGTGACCCCGAATCTGCCGGAGGCTGAAGTGCTGCTGGGCAGACCGATTCGAACTCTCGACGAACGCCGACAGGCGGCACGTGATCTCGTCGCCCTCGGGGCGCGCGCTGCGGTCGTCAAGGGCGGCCACACCGACGAGAAGCTCTCCATCGACCACTATTTCGACGGCACCGAGCTGGTGGAGCTTCAGTCTCCGCGTATCGCCACCACAAACACACATGGCAGCGGCTGCGTTTTTTCCGCTGCCATCGCTGCTGAGCTGGCCAAGGGCAGCGATTCCCTAGCAGCTGTGCACAAGGCGAAGGAGTTCATAACGGGGGCGATCGAACACTCGCTCGAGGTCGGCCGCGGTCACGGTCCGGTCAACCCAATGTTCCAGATCGAGGTTTAGCCGAATGCAAATAGTGACCGTTTTCTTAGAACAAGCTGAGTCCGTTGGAGGCGGTTAAGCTGAGACGACATGAGCAAGCGAAAGCGAGCCAGCCTCGGCAAGACAACGACAGGGGCCGATCAGGTCGCCGGCGAAGAGAACACAGCCTCCCCAGCCGACGATGCCGCGGTCAAAGACGACATGGTCCACGTCAATCGGGACGCCCTTGCAAGCAGCCCCGACATCTTCGCTCCTAAGTGGAACACCGAGGAACCTGCCACCGCGGGTGCTCCCGAGGTCATCACCGAGCCTGTTGTTCCCGAACCGCCGCCCGAAAGCGTCGAGCCTCTCACGGTGACGACGGCGGAAGCCGCTCCGACCTTCGCGCCTCCCGCCGCGATGACTGGCCCACCCCCACCGTATGTGACCGCCACGCCTCACCCCGCCCGACCGCGCGGAGGCGGATCGAGTCTCGCGCTGGGCGTCGTCCTGGTTGTGGTCGGCCTATTCGCCCTGGGCGTGGTGCTGTTCGGCATCGACCTCACGCAATACGGCTGGCCCCTTTTCGTAATCGTCCCCGGCCTCACGCTGCTGGTGGTTGGATTCCTCGGAGGGGGGGCGGGCGCCTCAGTGCCCGGGGGCATCGTCACGATGCTGGGCCTCGTGCTCGCTTACCAGAGCAGCACGGGCGACTGGGCGAGCTGGGCCTTTGCGTGGGCACTCATCGCACCTGGGGGCGTTGGTCTCGGCCTGTACCTCCAAGCGCTCCGCGACCGCGATTCGGTGATGCTGAGGAGAGGGCGGGCCCTGATGTTCATCGGGGCGCTGATCTTCATGATCGGATTCGTCTTATTCGAATCGATCCTCGGCATCAGCGGGGTTGACTATGGGGTCTTTGGCAAGGCGGCCCTACCAGCGCTCCTGATCGTGATCGGGATCATCCTCCTGGTGCGCAGCATCCAGCGGAGCCGCCGAGCCACCTAACCATTTCGGGCCGGCAACCGTTCGACACGTGCCGCGAGGGCGTCGCGCCTGATCTGATATTCGGTGCCGACTCGATACTGCTTGAAGCCCAGCTTCTTGTTGATCGCGAGCATCGGCGCGTTCGAGCCCGCATTCTCGGTCGTCACCCACTCCGCCTGGGGGTAGAGCTCGTGGAGGTGAGCGAGCATCGCAGCCTTGATCCACTTGCCGAGGCCGCGACCCCGCGCGTCGGGCCGGACACCCGTGAAGCGCTGCTCGACGATCGAAGGCCGGTGTGGCGCCCATGTCGTGTCGGTGATGGCCGAGATCACGCCATCTGGTTCTCGGGTCAGGATCGAGTGAAGGCGTTCATCGCCTAATTTCAAACGCGCGTAGAAGTCGCGCATGTGGTCGGGCGTGACCACGATCTCCCCGTGATCGAGGTTTTCGAACGGGATGGTGTTGAGCATGCTCGACAGCTGGGGTGCGTAGTCGTCCCACATCGCCTCGGGCAGATGCCCGTCGTAAATCTCAAGCTTCGTTTGTGGTGAGCGCTTCGGTCCGTCGGCGACCCATCGTTCCACCATCTTCCAATCCACGTCGGCCAACTTGAGCCGGTTCTCCGCGCCGACGAGCTTGGCCTCGGCGCCCAGCCATCGCAGAAATGCGTGGCCGGAAGCCTCTTCAGTACCAATGCCCAACACGCTGCATCCATGCGCATCCATGAGCTCCAGCATCACCGGGAGCCAGGACGACCCGATGCCCTGGCGGCGACGATCTGGACGAACGTAGAGATCGGCCCAGAAGAGATGCTGGTTGGAATCGTGACCGGGCGTTCCGGGCTTGCTGGTCGAACCCGAGAACCAGCTCACCAAAAGACCACCCTGGGCAATCTCGTAGTGATGGTGAATGTCGAATGGGCTGTCGCGCGTCAGCCGTAACTCTTCGAGGCCGTCCGGACGTACGGGATCATCGGGACGCGACTCGTGCTGCCTCAGCCGGCGGTACGCGTGGTACCGCTTCCAGAAATCGGCGCCGGCCGATTTGAAATCAACGCGTGCCGCCACACCCCCAACCATCATCAATCGATAATCTCACAACGATGAGCGCGGTCCGGGCTGATCAAAGTTCGGGATTCGTAAAGTCCTTGCGCGGGCGGAGCAGAGGTGACGGTTCAGCTTCGAGTGCCAGCCGATGGCAGGTGCGCATCGCCCGCATCAGCTGCTGCGTGGACACTCCGAACCTGTTGCGTATGACCCCGTCGAAGTAGGTCAGGCCGGTGAGTCGCCGCAGAGGAGAGGTCCTGGGTCGAACCAGGGCGCGGTTCAGCCGGTAAAAGATCACGTTGGGTACTGTTTTCGGATCCTGCCACTCGCCGCCCTCTGACATGCGCATTCCACGGAAGGGTCCAATGTGGGCCCCCATGAAATCCGTGACATGCACCCACCGCACCGTGCGCGCGGCTCCGGGAGCGCCAAGACTGAAACCATCCGTGGTGAGGATCAGCTGCTCACCCATTCCCTGCATCGCGCTGAAGTAGAAGGCGTTGAGCCCGACCATGAGGAACACCGTGAGCGGGGCAAGCCACGGGTAGCTGAAGTTGCCGAAGAGCGCGAGCACGAGCGTGAGCGGGAAGGCGACCCATCCCGCGATCCGCAGCCCGTGGATCGCGCGGGGCAGGGTCGGCGCGACCAGGACAACGTCGCCTCGCCTGGGATCGAGGTCCAAGGGTGCTGGCTCCCGCCGTCGCCAGGCATCTCGCGCACCGATGGCGGCCGCGGTCGTGCCACCGATGCCCACCGTGTACACGGTGAGCAGCGCCACCGTGATCAAGAGGAGAGCCCGAGCGTCCACGCCGGGCATTGTAAAGAGCACAACCAATCGGGCAATCATTTGTGGGCCGCCCACTAACGAAATGTGCAAACCTGGCTTACGATCCGTGGCACCACACCCTCTTCGCGGCGCGAGCCTCCTATCGCTTGGTAGGAGGCTCATTAATTCGTAGGGGAAGACAGATGTCCTCCCCTACGGAACCCCTCAGCTCCTCGCGTAGGTCAGGCGGCTTTGACGGCGCTTACGAGCTTGGTGAGTGAGTCCTTGGCGTCACCGAAGAACATGATGGTCTTGGGGTCGTACATCAGGTCGTTGTCGATACCGGCAAAGCCCGGACGCATTGAGCGTTTCATGAACACGATGTTCTTCGCCTGGTCGGCATTGAGGATTGGCATCCCGTAGATCGGGCTGCCCGGCGCACTGCGTGCCGAGGGGTTGACCACGTCGTTTGCGCCTACGATCAGCGCGACATCCGCGTTTTTGAACTCGTCATTGACCTCGTCCATCTCTTTGAGCTGCTCGTAAGGCACGTTTGCCTCGGCAAGCAGGACGTTCATGTGGCCGGGCATCCGGCCGGCGACCGGATGGATTGCGTAGGTCACCTCGACCCCTCGCTTCTCTAGGAGCTCCGCCAGCTCCCGCGCTGCATGTTGCGCCTGGGCGACAGCGAGCCCGTAACCCGGCACGATGATCACGCGCTGGGAGTAGGCCAGCAGGGTCCCTATGTCTTCGGCGGACCCCGTCCTGACGCTGCGACCTTCCTTGCCGGCCACCGCAGCCACGCCGGCCCGCTTCTGTCCGAACGCACCGAACAGAACGTTCGCGAGCGAGCGGCCCATGGCGTCGCTCATGAGCTTGGTGAGCAGGCTACCCGAGGCTCCGACGAGCGTTCCGGCGACGATGAGGGCGAAGTTGTTGAGCGTGAACCCGCTGGCGGCCACGGCGAGGCCTGTGAACGCGTTGAGCAGCGAGATGACGACGGGCATGTCCGCGCCGCCGATGGGCATCACGAATGCCACCCCCAGGACGAGGGCAAGGACCATCAACGAGATGAATGAGAACGGGATCGATGCGATCGCGAGCACGGCGATGACGAAACCGAGGATCGCAGCGGCCAGGATCCCATTCACGATTTGCTGGCCGGGATAGGTGATGGGAGTCCCGGTCATCAGCTCCTGGAGCTTGGCGAAGGCCACCATGCTTCCTGCAAAGGAGATCGAGCCGATCACTATGCTGAAGACGCTGGGGAACGCCTCGGCGAAGGCCGGATGCTGGCCGAAACTCAGAAGCTCGGCCACCGCGACCAGGGCCGCCGCGCCCCCGCCCACGCCATTGAAGAGGGCGACCATCTGCGGGATGGCTGTCATCTTCACCATGCGGGCGCCGATGCTTCCGGCGGTCGCGCCGATGGCGACGCCGATCGCGATGATGATCACGCCGGCCGTCGTGAAATGGAGAAGCGGCAGCGTGGCGACAAGCGCGATCACCATGCCAACTGCTGCGATGAAGTTGCCGTTGCGGGCGCCTTTCGGGGAGCTCAGCTGCTTGAGGCCGAGGATGAAGCAGACTGCCGCGACCAGGTACGCGAGCGAGATGGCCAGGTTCATGCGGGTTTGGTCGTTGTTGTGGGAGTGGCCGGCGGTTTGGTCGCTTGCCGGCCTTTGAACATCTCGAGCATCCGGTCGGTGACCACGAACCCACCCACCACGTTGGTGGTCGCGAGAGTCACCGCGACGAGCCCCAGGATGATCGTGACGGGAGAGCTCGCGCCGGCCGCGATGACGATCGCGCCGACGAGGATGATGCCGTGAATAGCGTTCGTCCCTGACATTAGCGGCGTGTGCAGGATGGTCGGCACCTTGGAGATGACCTCGATGCCGACGAAGATCGACAGCACGAAGAACGTCACCTCGTTGAGCAGCTCGTTGTTCATTTTGCAGTCGCCAGCAGCTGCTTGGCGCGCTCGTTGACGATCTCGCCGCCATGTGTGACGCAGCTGCCCTTGGTGATCTCGTCCTGGAAATCGAGCGTGATCGCCCCATCCTTGACCAGGTGAAGCAGCAGGTTCATGACGTTGCGCGCGAAGAGCTGGCTTGCGTGCAACGGCATGGTCGAGGGCACGTTGCGTGTGCCGAGAATGGTGACGCCGGCGACGTCGACGTCCTTTCCCGCCTGTGTCAGCTCAACGTTGCCTCCGGTCTCCGCAGCCAGATCGACGATGACCGAACCCGGGCGCATGCCCTTAACCATGTCCCCGGTGACGAGGAGCGGGGCGCGCCGGCCGGGTACCGCGGCCGTCGTGATCACCACATCGGATTTGGCCACGTGCTCGCCGATCAGCTCCCGCTGCTTGAGGAGGAACTCCTCGGACTGCTCGCGCGCGTATCCGCCTTCGCCTTGCTGTCCCTCGAGCGCGAGCTCGATGAAAGTCGCCCCCAACGACTGGACCTCTTCTTTGACCGCCGGTCGCACGTCATAGGCGGAAACGACCGCTCCGAGCCTTCGCGCGGTGGCGATCGCCTGGAGCCCCGCCACACCCGCGCCCATGACCAGCACGCGCGCCGGAGCGACGGTGCCGGCCGCGGTCATCATCATCGGGAAGAATTTGCCCAGGCGGCCGGCGGCCATCAACACGGCCTTGTAGCCCGCAACCGAGGCTTGCGATGAAAGCGCGTCCATCGACTGCGCTCGCGAGATGCGCGGCAGCAGCTCGAGGCTGAACGCCGTCACCCCACGCTTGGCCAGCGCGTTGACGATGTCCCCCTGAGTGGCGGGCTGCAGGAAGCTGATGAGCACCGAGCCGCTCTTCAGCAGGTCGACCTCGTTCGCGGCGGGGGCCTGCACCTTCAGCACGGCATCCGCATCCTTGAGGAGAGCCTCGGCGCTCTTGACGACCTTGACCCCAGCCTTCTCGTAGGCGTCGTCAGGAATGTACGAGCCGGCGCCCGCTCCCGACTCGACGCTTACATCAAGCGCCGCCGCGATGAGCTTGGCTGCCGTATCGGGAACCAGGGCGACGCGGTGCTCGTCCTCGGACCGCTCGATCGGAGTTGCGACCTTCACTGATAAAGGACTCTAAGCAATCGGGGCTCTCTCCTGCAGGCGCGTAAAATCCGTAGTCCGCGGCAGATAAGAAGAAATTGACCCAGCAGATTATCAACGACCTAACCATCCAGGCCGCCACCGTCAACGGTTCGGGAAGCCAGACGGCCAACCTGGTTTTGACCAGGGCGATCTTCCATATGGGCATCCCGGTCGCTCCGAAAAACGTCTTTCCCTCGAACATCGAGGGGCTCCCCACGTGGTACCAGCTCCGGGTCACGCCCGAGGGCCATATGGCGCGCTCCGACAAAGTCGACATCCTGGTCGCCTTCAACGTCGCGACCTGGCACCAGGACCTGAAGACCGTGCGCGCGGGCGGCGTCGTCATCCACGAAGAGGCGTTCTCGACCGCGGACGTCCGCTCCGACGTCTTCTACTATCCGGTGCCGTTCTCGAAGCTGGCCAAGTCGAAGATCCAGAACGACACGCTGCGCAAGCAGCTGGCCAACATGATCTATGTCGGCGTCGTCGCCGGCCTGCTCGGCATTCCCTGGGAGGCCCTGGAGCATGGCGTGAGGCGGCAGTTCCAGTCCAAGCCGAAGGCGGTGCAGGTCAACCTGGACGCCATCAAAGTCGGCTATGACCACTGGCAGGACAACTTCTCCAAAAAGGACCCGTACCACCTCGAGCCGATGACCGGGGCCGTCGAAGGCAAGGTGCTCGTCGAGGGCAACCAGGCGGCGGCGCTCGGGGCACTCATGGGGGGTGTCACGGTCGCGGCGTGGTATCCGATCACGCCCTCCTCGTCGGTGTGCGAAAACCTCATCGCCTACGCCGAACGGTTCCGCACGGACCCAAAGACCGGCGAGAAGCTCATCTCGATCGTGCAGGCCGAGGACGAGCTGGCAGCGGTCGGGATGGCGATCGGCGCCGGCTGGGCGGGCGCTCGCTCGATGACGTCAACGTCAGGGCCGGGTATCTCCCTGATGGCTGAGTTCGCGGGGCTGGCCTATTACGCCGAGGTACCTGTTGTGATCTTCGACATCCAGCGCATCGGCCCATCGACGGGCCTGCCCACACGGACCTCGCAGGCGGACGTCGGTTTCGCCTTCACCCTGTCGCATGGCGACACCAGGCACATCGTTCTGCTTCCCGGTTCGGTCGAGGAGTGCTACGAGTTCGCGCGGGACGCTTTCGACTACGCGGAACGGTTCCAGACCCCGGTCTTCGTGCTGTCCGACCTCGACCTCGGGATGAACCTCTGGATGACTCCCGAGTTCAAATACCCGGAGAAGCCTTTCGACCGCGGCAAGGTCCTGTCGAAGGAAGACCTCGAGCGGCTGGCAGGCGAGTGGGGACGCTACCGCGACGTCGACGGCGACGGCGTGCCGTATCGCACTCTGCCGGGCACCGACCACCCCGCGGCGGGCTACTTCACGCGGGGCTCCGGCCATGACGAATTCGCGCGCTACACCGAGAGCGCCGAAATCTATGCGCGGAACATGGATCGCCTCGCGCGCAAGTTCGAGACCGCCCGCAACGCCCTGCCCGCCCCTGTGGTGGACGAGAGCACGAGGTCCGCGATCGGCCTGATCGCCTTTGGGTCGACGCACGCCGCCGTCCCCGAGGCACGAGAGGCGCTGGCCGCGGCCGGCAGGCCCGTCGACTACCTGCGCGTGAGGGCGCTTCCGCTTTCGGACGAGGTCGCCGCCTTCGTGGCCCGACACGAGCGCGTTTACGTCGTCGAGCAAAACCGCGACGGGCAGGTGTACGACATCGTCCGGCTGGCACTGCCCGCGGACCTCGTCGGACGAGTCCACTCGATCCGCCACTACGACGGCCAGCCAATCCCGGCGCCGGCGATCACGGCCCCACTTCTGCAAGCGCAGGCGGTGCCGGCATGAGCACAACGTTGAATCGCATCGGACTGGCTCGTGACGCCTATAAGGGGGCGGCTACGACCCTGTGCGCCGGATGCGGTCACAACTCGATCACCAACCACATGGTCAAGGCGCTTTACGAGCTCGGCGTCGAGCCGCACCGGCTGGCCAAGATGTCGGGCATTGGCTGCTCATCGAAGACCCCGGCCTACTTCGTCGAGACCGCTCACGGGTTCAACGGCGTACACGGTCGGATGCCGTCGCTGACGACGGGGGCTCAGCTCGCCAACCGGCAGCTGATCATGCTCGGCGTCTCCGGCGACGGGGACACCGCGTCGATCGGGCTGGGTCAGTTCCTGCACATGATCCGGCGCAACATCGACTGCACCTACATCATCGAAGACAACGGCACGTACGGGCTCACCAAGGGCCAGTTCTCAGCCACTGCCGACCTCGGCTCCGTGCAGAAGAAAGGGGCTGTCAACACCTTCCAACCGATCGATCCTTGTGCGGTCGCCATCACGCTGGGCTGCTCGTTCGTCGCCCGCTCCTTCAGCGGCGACGGCAAGCAGGTCGTTCCACTGATCAAGGCCGCGATCGCCCATCGCGGAACGGCCATCATCGACATCATCTCGCCGTGCGTGACGTTCAACGACCATGACGGTTCGACCAAGAGCTACAGCTGGGTGAAGGACCACGAGGAATCGATCGCGGATGTTTCGTTCATCCCGTTCTTCGAAGAGGTGCACGTCGACTACGAGCCCGGGACCATCCGGGACGTCGAGCTCCACGACGGATCACACATCCTCCTCAAGAAGCTTGGCGAGGATCACGATCCGTCGGACCGCCGCGCCGCGATGCGAGTGATCGAAGAAGGACGCTCGGCCGGTCACCTCGTGACCGGCCTTCTCTACCTCGATACGACGATGGAGGACTTCGCCACCACCGAGCACATTCCCCAGGGCCCGCTGAAGGACCTCGGCGAAGCACAGCTGCGGCCGACGCGCGAACAGTTCGCCCAGTTCATGTCCGAGTTCGCCTGAGCCCGGGAGCGCTCACCCCGCCGCAGCTGCTGCGCGGTACCCGGTTGGTCGGGCGCCGCGACCCGGCGATGGCGCTCCTGATCAAGGCTGCCGGCCCGATCGAGCTGCGCGATCCCCTCGACAGCAGTTTTGCCGCGCTCGTGCGCTCGATCCTCTACCAGCAGCTGGCGGGCGCCGCCGCGGCCGCGATCCACGGGCGATTCTTGAAGCTGTTCGCCGAAGGGCTCTCCCCCGCGGCGGTGCTGGCGCTGCCTGAGGGCGCCATGCGGGCGGCCGGTCTCAGCGGCTCGAAGGCAGCGGCCATCACGGATCTTGCGCGCAAGGTCGAGGATGGGACGGTGCCCCTGCACGACGTCGAGTCGCTGATAGACGACGAGCTGGTGGCGCGCCTGGTCCAGGTACGAGGCATCGGCAGATGGACCGCCGAGATGTTCCTCATCTTCCAGCTCCGACGGCTCGACGTCTGGCCCGTGGACGACTACGGCGTGCGCAAAGGCTGGGCGATCGCCCACAGGCTGCCCGACCTGCTCCGACCCCGCGCTCTCCAGGCTGAGGGCGAGCGCTTTCGCCCGTTTCGGACCATTGCAGCCTGGTACTGCTGGCGAGCCGTCGACACCGTTCTTCCGGCCTAGCGACCGTATCTCCGGCGCAGGCGCTCGATCTCGGGGTCGGTCATCGCCGGCGCTCCGTATGCATCGAGAAATCCACGCGCATAT
>DATBZP010000122.1:0-15136 GCA_036513135.1 Candidatus Dormiibacterota bacterium
GACCCCGGGTTACTTTCTCTGCAGGTTGACCTGATGTCGGACGAATTTCGAATTCTGTTCGTCGCCGACGTCGTCGGACACCCTGGTCGTGAAGCGGTCAAAGCGCTCCTCCCCGCGCTCAAGAAGGAGGTCGGCGCCGACCTGGCGATCGTCAACGGCGAGAACGCGGCGGGCGGCTTCGGCCTGACCGCCAAGATCGCCGCTGAGCTCAAGGCAGCCGGCGCCGACGTGATCACGACTGGCAACCACGTCTTCGCGCAGAAGGAGTTCGTGCCCGAGCTGCCAGGCCTCGAGCGAGTGCTGCGGCCGGCCAACTACCCTCCGGCCGCGCCGGGCCAGGGCTTTTGCGTGGTCGAGGCCGCCGGCCGGCAGGTGCTGGTGATGAACCTGATGGGTCGGATCTTCACGGCTGAGAACCTGGACAGCCCCTTCCGGGCGGCGGATGCAATCCTGGCCGCTAATCCGGAACCCAGGATCGTCTTCTGCGACATGCACGCGGAGACAACCTCTGAGAAGACCGCGATGGGCTGGTACCTGGACGGGCGGGCGAGTGCGGTGGTGGGCACACACACCCACATTCCTACTGCGGATGCCAGGGTTTTGACACAGGGCACCGCCTATGTCACCGACGTCGGCATGGTTGGGCCCCGAGACGGGTGCATCGGCATGGACAAGGATGTTGTCCTCCAGCGCTTCCTGACGGCCGTGCCCAACCGGTTCGTCGTGGCGTCGGGACCCGTGACTTTCAATTCAGTTCTGGTTACCATTAGTGGTTCCACCGGACGTGCTACGTCGATCCAGCGAGTCGATCGCGAACATATTTGAAGGGGTTCCAGCAATGACAGCGGAGCGCGTTCCAACAGAGGTCCTGAAGGTTTCGGCCACGTCCAAGCCAGTTGCCGTCGCAGGAGCCATCGCTGGCGTGATCCGCAGCAAGGGTCGGGTGGAGGTCCAGGCAATCGGGGCCGGTGCCATCAACCAGGCGGTCAAGGCCATCGCCATCTCGCGTGGATACGTCGCACCGGGCGGTCTCGACCTGGTCTGCATCCCTGCCTTCATCGACATCTCGATTGACGGCGAGGAGCGCACCGGAATCCGCTTGCTCGTGGAGAGCCGATAACGCACCGGACTGATCTGGCGCCGGCCAGTCCAGTAACCGTGACTCGTGGGCGGGCACGCTCATTCAACATCTGGACGATCGGCTGCCAGATGAACACCGCAGACTCGGAGAGCCTGGCGCGACGGCTGCTTGCAGCAGGCTATGTCGAGGACTCGCTCGAGCGCGCCGACGTCGCCATCCTCAACACCTGCGTCGTGCGGCAGGCGTCAGAGGACCGGGTGTATTCGAAGCTGCACGAGCTCAAGACCTGGAAGACGCCCGAGCGCACGATCGCCGTCACCGGCTGCATCGTCGCCAAGGAGGGCGCCGAGCTCCAGCGTCGTTTTCCGCACCTCGATGCTGTTGTTCCGATCGGTGATTACGAGGTTTTTCTCTCGGGCCTCGAGGCTCGCTACGACTACTCGCAGGGTGAGGCCTTGCCCCAGGCCGGCCGCACAGGCATCAGTCATTACGTGCGCGTCATCCAGGGCTGCGACCACAACTGCACGTTCTGCATCGTGCCGAAGGTTCGGGGCCGTGAGCGCCATGTGCCGCTGGACCAGGTGGTCGCGGAGTGCCGGCAAGCCGTGGCCGATGGCGCAAGGGAGGTCATTCTGCTGGGCCAGAACGTAGACGACTACAGCGATCCTGACGGGAGCGGTGGGCTTGCCACGCTGGTCCGCGAGGTCGAGAAGATTCCTGGCCTGAAACGGTTGCGGTTTCTCACGTCGCACCCCCAAGACCTGGAGGCGGAGCTACTCGAGGTCATGGCCGCCAGCGACGTCGTGTGCCGCGAGCTACAGCTGCCTGTGCAGTCGGGCGACGACACGATCCTCAAGCGCATGGCACGTGGATACCAGATGCGGCACTACCGGGCGATCGTGGAGCGGGCGCGACGACTAATGCCTGACATCGGCCTCGTGACAGACGTCATCGTCGGCTTTCCGGGCGAGTCAGAGGCGGCGTTCCTGAACACCCGCGCTCTGCTCGAGGAGATCGAATTCGAGGTCGTCCACCTGGCCATGTACTCGCCACGACCCGGCACGTTCGCTGCGAGCCGGATGGAGGATGACGTCCCGCACGAGGAGAAGCTGCGCCGGCTCAACGACCTTCTGTTCCTGCAGCGAGGCATTGCGGCGCGAAAGACCGCTCAATGGATCGGCCGCGACGTGGAGGTCCTGATCGAGGGAAAGGACGAGCTCGACCGGCATTACGGTCGGATCCGGCAGGGCAAGCGCGCCGTGGTGTTGAAAAGCGGCGACATCGCGCCAGGTCAGCTCGTCAATGTTCGCGTCATGCAGGCCACCGCCGGCCAGCTCCTGGGAATGGTCTGCCCCACGAAATCGGAGGCTGCGCCGTGATTTCGCGGGGACCCCTGGCAGCAGCGTGACCGACGGGATCACTGCTCTCACCCCGGTCATGCGTCAGTACCGGGAGGCGAAGGAGCAGCACCCCGACGGAATCCTCTTGTTCCGGCTCGGCGACTTCTACGAGATCTTCTTCGAGGACGCGGAGATCGCCGCTCCGGTCATGGGCGTGACGCTCACCTCGAGGCCTCTCGGCAAGAGCGGCCGCGCACCGATGTGCGGGGTGCCGCACCACGCGTGGCAGTCATACGCGGGCAAGCTGCTGCGAGCAGGCCACAAGGTAGTGATCTGCGACCAGATGGAGGCTGCCGGAAGGCACAAGGTGGTTCGCCGTGACGTGACACGAGTGCTGACACCTGGAACGGTGGTCGAAGAGGCGTATCTCGATCCGTCGCGTGCCAACTACCTCGTCGCCGCGTGGACGCATGGCGCGGAGGCCGGCCTTGCCGCCTGCGAGGTGTCCACCGGCGAGCTGCTCCTGTGTCAGCTCCCGCTTGAGCGCTTGAATTCGGAGCTCCAGCGCCTCGCGCCCGCGGAGCTCCTGACCCCGCCGGAAATCGAGGAGTACCGGTTCGATCCGGTGCGTGGGCAGCAGCGCCTTCGTGACCTGCTGGGGATTGCTTTCCCGGCCTCTATCGGGGCGGCCGACGCTCCGCTGGCCATCGGCGCCGCCGGCGTCGTGCTCGACTACCTCAAGCAGAACCAGACCCGTATCGTTCCCGGCTCCTTCACGGTTCGCACCTACTCTCCGGATTCGAGCATGCCCCTCGATGCGGCAACCGTCCGCAACCTGGAGCTGCCCGCTCTTGTCGAGCTGATCGACCGGACGCGAACGCCAATCGGTGCGAGGCGGCTTCGCGCCTGGCTGGGGGCCCCAATGCGTGACGCCGAGTCGATCGAGCTGCGCCTGGGGGCTGTGGCCGAGCTCGTCGCCTCCGCCGATCAGCGCGAGGCGCTGGCGAATGCCCTGAAGCCGGTCGGCGATCTCGAGCGCCTCACGTCGCGATCGTCGCAAGGTCACGCGAGCGCTCGGGAGCTAGTGGCGCTTCGCCGGTCTCTGGAAGCAATCCCTTTCCTCCAGGCCGCGCTCGTCGCGTGTCAGGCCCTGGTCATCCGTGAGCTGGCAGGACAGGTCGGCGATGCGCCCGCTCTGGCGGACAGGCTGTCAAGGGCCCTGGTCGAGGACCCTCCTGCGGTCGCTCGCCAGGGCGGCGCGATCCGGGCCGGCTTCGACGCGGAGCTCGACGGAATCGCTGAGGCTTCGCGCGGCGCACGCGAATGGATCGGCACGCTCGAAACCTCCGAGCGGCGACGGACAGGGATTCGCTCGCTGAAGGTCGGCTTCAACAAGGTCTTCGGTTACTACATCGAGGTCAGCAACGCAAACGCCGTCCCGGTACCAGCCGATTACATCCGCAAGCAGACGCTGACCGGTGCGGAGCGATACCTCACTCCCGAGCTGAAAGAAAAGGAAGCGATCGTGCTCTCCGCGCAGGAGCGGATCGCGCAGCGGGAGCTGGAGATCCTGCACGACCTCGGTTCGGCCGTCGCGGAGTCCGCTTCGATCCTGCGATCCAGCGCGCAAGCGATCGGAATGATCGACGCCCTGCAAAGCCTGGCCGCGACCGCGTCAGAGCACGGATGGCGGAGGCCAGAGGTCAACGCCGCCCTCAGGCTCAGCATCAAGGGTGGCCGGCACCCGCTCGTGGAACGTGGCCTGCCGGCGGGAGTTTTCGTCCCGAACGACCTGGAGCTGGATCCCCAACGGGACCAGATCGTGATCCTGACTGGTCCCAACATGGCGGGCAAATCGACCTACCTTCGGCAGGCGGCCGTGATCGTCCTGCTTGCGCAGTGTGGAAGCTTCGTCCCGGCGGACAGCGCGGTGGTGGGCCTCGCCGACCGCATCTTCACCCGAGTGGGCGCGCACGACGACATCACGGCCGGCATGTCGACCTTCATGGTGGAGATGACCGAAACAGCGAACATCCTGAACCACGCGACTCTATCGTCGCTCGTCATCCTCGACGAGGTGGGGAGGGGGACATCGACCTACGACGGCCTATCGATCGCTCAAGCGGTGGTCGAGCACATACACGACTCGCCGAAGCTTGGCTGCCGCACCCTGTTCGCCACGCACTACCACGAGCTGACCGCCCTCGCAGAAAGACTCCCGCGCGTAAGCAACCAGCGTGTCGAGGTCCTCGAAGATGGAGCGACCGTCCGCTTCCTGCACCGGGTCGTGCCGGGCGGCGCGGACCGCTCTTATGGAATCCACGTCGCGGCGCTTGCGGGACTTCCGTCAGGAGTCATCGCGCGTGCGCGACAGGTGCTTGGCGAGTTGGAACGCCAACGCCCACTCGAGCCGCCCGAGCTGCAGCTCGGTCTGCCGATCGAGCTGGCTCCGGATCCCCTGCGGAAAGAGCTTGAAGACCTCGAGCCCGACTCGCTGAGCCCGCTCGAGGCTTTGCAGAAGCTGTACGAGCTCCGCGCGAGACTGTCTCCGTGACTCAGTCAATTCGCTTGCTCAGTCCGGAGGTCGCGGACACGATCGCCGCCGGCGAGGTGATCGAGCGTCCTGCCTCGGTGGTCAAGGAGCTGGTCGAGAACGCTCTCGATGGAGACGCACGGCGCATCAACGTCGACGTGCGCGGCGCGGGCAGGACATCGATCCGCGTCAGTGACGATGGCTCGGGGATCCCGGCAGACGAGCTCGCGCTCGCCTTCGTCCGCCACGCCACCAGCAAGGTGGCGATGCTCTCAGATCTCGACGCCATCGCCAGCTTCGGTTTCCGCGGCGAGGCGCTGGCCAGCATCGCGGCGGTGGCCGATGTCGAATGTACGAGCGGGGGGGCGACCTTGCGAATCCGTGCAGGCCAACTGGTCGCACAGGGATCGGGGCCATTGCTGCCGGGCGTGACGCTCGAGGTGCGAGACCTCTTCGCCAATGTCCCGGCGCGCCTGAAGTTCTTGAAGAGCGATGCCACGGAGACAGCCGCAATCAAAGACGTGGTGAGCGCTTTCGCACTCCTTCATCCACACGTGCGATTTCACCTCACGATCGATGCACGCGTCGCGGTCAGCACGACCGGTGATGGCGACAGGCGGCGCGCGATCGCGGCTGTCTTCGGTGCGCCCGTCGCGGCAGAGGTTCTAGAGATGGTGGGGATGCCGCTAAATCCCCACGAACGCGGAGGCCTCGCCTTGAGTTCGCGGGGGCCCCTACAGGCGGCAGGAATGGTCAGCCAGCCGCGCTTGAGTCGCGGCAGCCGCGACGGAATCGTGCTTGCGGTCAACGGCCGGCCGATCAGCTCACGCGCGCTGGTGTACGCGCTCGAGGAGTGCTATCAGGGCCGTCTCGAACGGGGGCGCCATCCGGTCGCGGTCATCGATATCGGGATCGATCCCGGGCTCGTCGACGTCAACGTCCATCCTGCGAAGAAGGAAGTCCGTTTTCGTGACGAGGGCACGGTTTTCGCGGCCCTTCAGCGAGCCGTCCGCGCCGCACTGGACGGTAGCGACCCGTTCCGCTATCGGCCGGTGGAATCGATGCCGTCGGTCGTCGCCTCGAGTGTGTCGCGACAGCTCAACATTCACGAGGCGGCGGTTGCTCTCGCGACAGCCGAGCCCTCCGTCGCCCGTTCGGCGGAGCCAGGGCTGCTGCGTCCGATCGGCCAGGCTGGCCCGGGATACCTGGTCGCGGAGGGCCCCCACGGGCTCGTGCTGGTCGACCAGCACGCTGCCCACGAGCGGGTGTTGTACAACCGGCTGCTGGAGCGCCTCCGCTCGGGACGTGGAATGAGCCAACCGCTTCTGATCCCGCAGGCGGTTGACGTCGAGCCGGCATTGATCGCCGCGGCCGCTGACCATCGAGCCGAGCTGGCCGGCCTGGGTCTCGAATACGAGGAATTCGGCCCGCGAAGCCTGAGGATCACCGCAGTGCCCGTCGAGATGCCCGCCGGACGCGCGACCGCGGCGGTGCAGGAGACGCTCGCGGCGCTCGCCGAGAATCGCGGCGACGGAGCGCTGGAGAAGGCAGCCGCAGCTCTGGCCTGCCACTCGGCGGTTCGCTTCGGTGACGTGCTGGGCGTGGCGGAGCAGCGACGCCTGCTCGCCGACCTCGAGTCAACCGAAGAATCGGTCACGTGCCCTCACGGGCGACCGACCCGGCTGCTCGTCGAATGGCAGGAGCTCACCCGGCACTTTCGGCGCAACTACTAGAGCGCGCCTGTTTGCACGTCCCCGTCATCGTCGGCCCGACCGGCATCGGCAAGTCTCAACTTGCCTTCCGGCTCGCGCTCGAGCTCGGTGCCGAGATCCTGGTCGCCGACTCGAAGCAGGTGTACCGGCGACTCGACATCGCGACCAACAAGCCGACTCCGGAACAGAGGGACCGCGTCCGCTACCACATGATCGATTTCATCGACCCGGCGTCGAGTTTCAACGCCGCACAGTTTGTGCAGGGAGCGCGAGACGCGATCGCCGAAATCGCCTCACGTGGTGCGCTGCCTGTCGTCGAGGGCGGCACCATGCTCTACGTGGACGCGCTGTGCGACGGGTTCAGCCTCACCGGTGTCCCACCCAACGCTGAGTTGCGAGCCGAGCTCGCGACGCATGACCCATCTACTCTGCGCGAGCGGCTGCTGGCCCTCGACGGAGATCCCGGCGTCGACCTGCAAAATCCGGTGCGCATGATTCGCGCGATCGAGGTGTTGCAGGCTGCAGGTCCGCCACTGCGCCGGCTGCGGACGCGCACGCCGCCGGCATGGGAGGCGATGCGCGTCGGACTGACCGCTCCGCTGGATGTTATCGATCGCAGGCTCGAGGAGCGCAGCCGGCGGCAGGTGGAACGTGGCCTGGTCGCCGAGACGCAAGCGGCTCTCGATGCGGGCGTTCCTGCAAGCGCACCTGTCCTGACGGGCATCGGATACGCCGAAGCGTTGGCGCATATCCGGGGAGACCTAACACTCGAGGAGCTGCCAACGGCGATGGCTCGCTCCAATCGCCGCTACGCACGCCGGCAGCTTCGCTGGTGGCGGCGTGATCCGCGCGTCAGATGGTTCGAGATCGAGCCCGATCCACTGCCCGCTATCCTCAATTATGTGAGGGCCGCGGCATGAGCAAAACGGTGCACCCCGGCGCGAGCCGGCTCGGAAGGATTCCGCCCTATCTCTTCGCCGAGATCGATCGCAAAGTCCAGGAGAAGAAGAGATCAGGCGTCGACGTGATCTCGCTTGGCATCGGCGACCCGGACCTGCCGACGCCGCAGCGGATCGTCCACGTCCTGCAAGAGGCAGCCGCCGACCCTGCCAACCACCGCTACGCGTCGTACTTCGGCCTGGCCGAGCTGCGCCAGGCGATCGCGGACTGGTACGGCGAGCGATCTGGCGTGTCGCTCGACCCGAGCACGGAGATTCTCCCCACGCTTGGTTCAAAGGATGGCATCGCCCACGTGCCGCTCGCTCTGGTCGACCCGGGCGATGTCGTCCTTGCGCCCGACCCGGGCTACACCGTGTATGTGACGGGAGCGTTGATGGCCGGAGCCGACCCGTACGTCATGCCGCTGACCGCGGCGAACCACTGGCTGCCCGAACTCGACGCGATCCCGGAAGACGTCGCGGAGCGCGCCCGACTGATGTGGCTGAACTATCCCAACAACCCGACTGCGGCCGTCGCCGACCGTGAGTTCCTCGAGCGCGCGGTTGCGTTCTGCCAGCGACACGACATCATCCTTTGCCACGACGCGCCTTACTCCGAGATCGCCTTCGACGGCTACCGGCCGCTCACGCTGTTCGAGATCCCGGGGGCCAAGGAGATAGGCCTCGAATTCCACTCCCTGTCGAAGACTTACAACATGACCGGATGGCGCATCGGCTGGGTGTGCGGCCGCGCCGACCTGGTCGGCTTGATAGGCCGGCTGAAGACCAACATCGATTCCGGCATCTTCCAGGCTGTGCAGTGGGCCGCGATCGAGGCGCTGAATGGGGGAGACCAGGAAACGCGGGCGGCGTGTGACGTGTACGCGAGGCGTCACCGGCTGGTCGCGGATACGCTCAACGACCTCGGCTGGAACATCAAGCCGCCCCGCGCCACCTTCTATGTATGGGCGCCGGTGCCGGACGGGTATGACTCGATTGGGTTTGCGAGTCACGTGCTCGACGAGGTCGGGGTGAACATCACGCCAGGCGTCGGCTTCGGCGCACATGGGGAGGGTTATTTCAGGCTTTCGGTCACTGCTCCGGACGCACGTCTCGAGGAAGCGATGGAGCGGATGAGGAAGCTCAAACTCTGATCACGACCTTCTCCCCGCGAGAGCGGGCGTATCTCGTCGGCGTCTTGCTTCCAGGCACGACCGCGGAGTTGGTGCGTGGCCAGATGGCCGAGCTGGCCGACCTCGCACGCACCGCGGGCGCGGAAGTCGTGGGTTCGGACGTGCAGCGCCGAAGCGACATCGACCCTGCGCACTTCATCGGTATGGGCAAGGTCGAAGCGCTCCGCGACATGAAGATGGAAGGTGGCTTCGACGTCATCATGTGCAACGAAGACCTCAGTCCGCGGCAGCAACGAAACCTCGAGCTCGCTTTGAAGACCAGGGTGCTCGACCGCACCGAGGTGATCCTCGAGATCTTCGCCCAGCATGCCCGCACGCATGAGGGTCGCCTGCAGGTCGAGGCGGCGCGGCTTCACCACCTCCTGCCGCGCTTGATCGGCGCGTACGCCTATGACCGCCAGGTCGGAGGCCGGCGTGGTGGTGTCGGAGCCCGCGGCGGCTTCGGCGAGCAGCAGATCGAGGTCGAAAGGCGGCGGATTCGCAGGCGGATGCGAGACCTGGAGCGCCAGATCGAGCAGGTGCGGACGCAGCGTCACCAGCAGCGGACGGGGCGCCGGCGCGCGGCCCTGGAGACGGCCGCGATCGTCGGCTACACCAATGCGGGCAAGTCGACCCTGCTGAATGCGCTGACCGGCGCCGGCGTCCGCGCTGAGCAGATGCTTTTCGCCACGCTGGATCCCACGACGCGAAAGGTCGAGCTGCCGGCGGGCCGCGAGCTGCTGCTCACCGACACGGTGGGTTTCATTCAGAAGCTGCCCACCGACCTCGTGGCGGCCTTCAGGGCAACGCTCGAAGAGGTCACCGAGGCCGACCTCGTGGTCCAGGTGCTGGATGTCAGCTCGCCCGCGGTCGAGGAGCAGGCCGCGACGGTTGAAAAGATCCTGGGCGAGCTGGGCGCCGCCGACAAGCCGCGAGTGGTTGCCCTCAACAAGGTTGACCTCCTTGGACCAGCGTCCAGGCGCCGCGCCATCGGCTTGCTGTCGAGCCGCTATCCGGGCGCGGTGCCGATCTCGGCGATCAAGCAGACAGGCTTCAAAGATCTTCTCGGCGCGATGGACCAGGCCAGTCGCGCCGACATCGTCAACCTGGAGATCCTCGTGCCCTACGGCAGCGAGCGGGTGCTCGCCGCCCTGCGCAAGGTCGGTGGCGTAGAGCGCACCGAGTACGTCGAGGGCGGAACCAGGGCGTGGGGCTGGGTGCCCCGGCATGAAGCGCGCCGCTTCGAGGCGTTTGCCGCTAGCGGAACATCCTGATCACGCCGCGCACCACTCCGACCAGGCTCACGTTGGTGGTCACGATCGGTTCGTAGGCAGGGTTCTCGGCGACCAGCTTGACGTGGCCGTTCCCGCGCTCGAACCGTTTGACGGTCGCCTCTCCGTCGACGAGCGCGACGACGATCGTGCCATTCGTCGCTTCTTGCTGAGGGCGCACCAGGACCAGGTCGCGATCCAGGATGCCGGCATTGATCATGCTGTCGCCGCGAACACGCAGAAGGAAGAAGCCTTCCTGCGCCAGATCGGGGGAAAGGAGGATGTGCTCTTCGATGTTCTGTTCGGCCAGGATCGGCGCGCCCGCGGCGACGTTGCCGACGACCGGGACCGAGACGGCGTTGCGCCTCTGCATGTCGACGCCGGCGTCCTGGACGAGCTGCACGGTCCGGGACTTGCTGGCATCGCGATGGATCAGGCCCCGCCGCTCCAGCTGGTTCAGGTGATTGTGGACAGTCGAGCTCGAGCTGAGGCCAACCGCTTCGCCGATCTCGCGCACGCTCGGTGGGTAGCTGCGAACACGGGTGACGTACCGGATGTAGTCAAGGATCTTGGTCTGCCGTTCCGTGAGTTGTTCGTTCAATTCGTATCCTCTTCTCCAACGCGTGGTGGGGCGTTGGTGGGCATGCTAGCACTCTTGCCCGCCTAGTGCAAACCTTTGTTCGATGCCATTGACTTTCGAACACCCGTTCGTTAGGCTTGGCGGCGAACAGATGTACGCCACAGGCTACGGGATTCGCCCATTGCGCTCCGCTCGCCGCATCCGGCCCATAAGCCGCCTGGCGGTCGTGACGCTTCTCGCTCTCTCCGTCAGCCTGGGATTCGCTGTGGTGGCGCACGGTGGCACGCCGCCAGTGGACACGATTGTCGTCGTCCAGCCCGGCGATACGCTCTGGTCGATCGCCGCGCAGCAGTACCCGTCGGACGACGTCCGTGCGCGCGTGCAAGACATCGAGCGCGCCAACGCCCTCCAAAGCCCGCTGATCGAAGCGGGGGAGACGCTGCACCTTCCAGCCTAGGAGCGCTTCCAGTAGCCTCGAGACGTGAAGGTCGAGCTGCTGACCCGCCAGGACTGTCATCTCTGCGACGAGGCGCTCATCGCTCTGCGCTCCCTCGGCGTCGAGCCTGAGCTGCGCGACGTGGACGCCGATCCTGCTCTGCACGCCCTCTACGACTGGCGCGTGCCCGTCGTCATGCTCGACGGCCGTGTGATCGCCGAGGGCCGGATCGACCTAGACATGCTCCGCAAGGCAATCCAGCCGGCCTGAACTAGTCGGGAGGGGTCAGCTCGGCTAGGCCCCAGCTTCACCCTATGGTGCTGATAATCATCGATATTCAGTCCATAAGCTTGCGTTGACGATTGATTTGGCGAGGCGAGTGCATCGGGGTCGGTGCATAGGGCTGCATGCCCCGATGGTTGAGCTCACGCTGCGTCCAGTAATGGTGCTCCTGCAGATCGAGCCATTCAGGGGGCATGAACTTGCGGCCGAGCGTGTAGCGGCTGCGCTTGAGGACTTCGATCATCTCCAGGGCGTTGTCGCACTGGCGCGCTTTGATGCGTAGCAATGGCCGGATGCCTCGGAGGAATGGCTCAGATCCCGTGCCGGTCGGACTTCTCCATGCCCAGCTTGGCCGGGCGTTGGCGCCGGCCTTCGACCCGGCGACGACCCAACCGTGCCAGAGATCTCGCATCCAGTCCAAGACATCGCGTTCGCGGTTGACGACTACCACTGCCACCGAGTAGACATATTTGTTTCTGGCAGTCACGAAGCCACGCGTGATCGCGATGCAGCCTTCGCCGTCGACGAAGCCCGCGGCGTAGGCCCAGTCTGTGGCCCCTGGCTCAACCAACTGACGACCAGCCTTTAGGCGGACCGCTGCAGGGCCGGCTCGTTGTCCAGGCCGCGCATGAAGATCTCGAGCGGCAGAGCCGCCTCTTCGAAATCCCCGCGCAGCAGCTCGAGATCGGCGCCGGCCTGCTGTAGGCCAGCAATCGCCAGGTCCATCGTGCGCAACGAGTCGCGGACGTAGCGCTCCAATGACCTTGGCAGCGGGCTGGACGCGTTCTCGCGCCGCCAGGACTCGCGGACCTCAGAGGCCAGCTCGAGGAGCCTGCCGACCACAGAGCCGGCCATCTCGCGCTCGTAGGGCTCGGAGACCAGGCGATCCTGGGACTCGCCGAACGAGCGGATCAACCGCCTCAACCGGACCTGGGTGCTCAAAGTACGCATGTTCGCAACGTGAGCATACCGAACAGGTGTTCGAGATGCAAGTGTCATGGGGCCCCGCCTGTTAAGGGCGACTGGCCCCCGGAGCCCGACCGACGATCAGGTTGAAGAAGCCCAGGGCAAAGCGCTCAACCGAGATCACATCCACTCCCGCTCGCCTGACGGTCTCAGCCGTCGGGCGGTTGAAGTGGTCCTGCTGCAGCGCGACCAGGACCGGACTCAGGGCGTCTTGCAGGAGGGCGATCGGCAGCAGGTGGCTGCGAACGTGCTCGAGGAAGACCATCGGAGCTCCCGGCCGGGCGACCCGAACGGCCTCTCGAACCGCCCGCTCGGGATCGCGGATCGTGCACAGGCACAGGTTGAAGGCAATCGAGTCGAAGCTCTGGTCTGCAAACGCCAGGCGCTCGGCATCCATCTCGACCAGCTGCACCAGCCTGTCCAGGTTCGCAGCTTCACGTTGAGCGAACTGAAGCATCCCAAGGCTGGCATCGATCCCGATCACATTCAAAGAAGGCGGGTAGTGGGGCAGGCTCAAGCCCGTCCCAAAACCGATGTCGAGCAGGCGGCCGGTCACGATCTCCCCCACCTTCCTGCGACGGGCTTCCAGCAGGCGCTCGGTCAAGACGGAACCGCGGTGATAAGCCGCAGGGTTGGCGTCGTAGAGCTTGCGCACGCGCCGCAGCTGAGCTCCTACGGCGCAAAAATCCTGCACAGGCTGTCGGCCAGCGACTCCGTATCCACGCCCGGGTGCGTCAGGAAGTAGCCCACGGCGTCGCTGACTGCCCCCACGACCGCGCGCCCGAAGACCTGCGGATCCTTGTCGGCATAGAAAGGATCGTGGAGCATGGCGTGGCGGACCTCCTCCCCCACCGCGTCGGCGAAGCGTCCCTGCAGGTCGTGCCGGACTTGGTCGACGCCCTCACTCAATCCGACAGACTCCACGATCAGGAGGCGGGCCACCGATGAGCGCTCGAAGCATGAGCGTACGAACGTCGTGATGCCCAGCCGCAGCCTCGCGTGATGATCGTGTCCGCTCGCGGCAGATGTGAGCACGTCATGGATCAGCGCGCCGCCCTCCTGCGACAGCAGCTCGCGGAAGCAGTCCTCTTTCGATCCGAAGAACTCGTAGAAGGCGGATTTGGACACCTTGGCTTGCGCCACAACATCCTCGACGGACGTCGCGTTGTAGCCGCGGTTGGCGAACAGCGCGAGGGCGGCATCCGCAATCCGCCGGCGGCGCCGTTCCACCCTCGCGTCCTTACGCTGCTGGGTCTCTGAGCCCGCCGCGACCGCCATCGCCACTTCAGTTCTTGGCCAGCGCCCGCGAGATGACGATGCGCTGGATCTCGCTCGTGCCTTCAAACAGGGTGTAGATCTTGGCGTCGCGGTGCCACTTCTCGACCGGGAAGTCGCGGATGTAGCCATAGCCGCCGCAGATCTGGATCGCCTGCTCGGTGACCTTGACGGCGACCTCGCCGGCCTTCAGCTTGGCCATCGAGCCCTCGGCCTTCTTGAACTCGCCGCCGTTGCGGCCTTCCCAGAGCGCGCGCCAGATCAAAGCGCGGGTGGCCTCGATCTCGGTCGCCATGTCCGCAAGCATGAATGCGATCGCCTCGTTCTCGATCAGCGTCCGGCCGAACTGCTTGCGCTCTTTCGCGTACTGCAGCGCGAACTCGAAAGCGGCTCGGGCTATCCCCAGCGCCTGGGCGCCGACGATCGGGCGCGACAGCTCAAACGTCTTCAGGGCGCCGGACGAGCGCGAATGCGTGCCCTCGCGGGCGCGGGCCAGCCTCGCCTCGAGCTTCTCAACGCCGCCCAGCACGTTCTCGGCCGGGATGGTGCAGTCCTCGAGCAGCACCTCGGCCGTGTGCGAGGCCCGGATGCCCATCTTCTTTTCCTTCTTGCCCATCCGCAGCCCAGCGGTGCCGGGCGGAATGACGAAGCTCGCCTGCCCGCGCGTGCCGAGCTCGGGCTCGACCGCCGCCACCACGACGTGCACGTCGGCGATTCCTCCGTTGGTGATGAAGATCTTCTGACCGTTGATCACCCAGTCGCCGTTCTTGCGCACGGCTCGCGTCTTCATCGCGGAGACATCCGAACCGGCCTCCGGCTCTGTGACCGCAAAGGCTCCGAGTGCGGGCTTGTCGACGGTGCCGTAGCAAGCCGGTATCCAGGTCGCGATCTGCTCAGGTGTCCCCTGCGAGAAGATGGCGGCGATCGGCAGACCAGTGCCCTGGATGGCGAGCGCGATGCCGGCGCAGCCCCATGTCAGCTCCTCGGCAACCAGAGCCGGCATGATGCCGGTGCTGTCAGCGAAGGTTTGCTGGAGGAACTCGACCCCGTAGAGCCCCACCTCCGCCGCCTTCTTGACGACCGGCCATGGAAACTCCTCCGACTCGTCGTACTGGTGCGCGACCGGGCGGATCTCCTTTTCCGCAAAGCTGTGCACCCAGTCCCTGATCTCACGCTGCTCGTCGGTCAGCTCAAACGAAATCATGTTGGTCACCCACACTTGTGTCTTGACAGCGGTTCAGTACTCGTACGTACCGGTTTCGGAACGCGACACTACGCCGCACTGCGTCATCGTGTCAAGAGCCCGTACGTCATCGGCGGGCTGGCCACCTTGGTGAAGGTTTTGGCGTCCTGAGCCTTTCCCCCTTAAGCGGGACTCCCGACGCCGATTGGTTCTTAGATCACGAAACCGCTACCGCTCACCGAGCTCTCTCGCGTCGTATCCAATCCAGTCGCGCAGCACCTCCACGGTGTGCTGGCCCAGCAGTGGGGGCGGCATTCGGATCGGGCTTGGTTCCCCGTCGATCGTCCACGGCGCGCCGACCTGGTTG
>DATBZP010000123.1:0-7646 GCA_036513135.1 Candidatus Dormiibacterota bacterium
GCCGGCTCAAATCGCCGAGCAGGCGCTGATCATGGCCGGCGCCGGCGCCAACGTCGTGTACGTGACCGATTCGGCCGGCGCCCTTCTGCCCGACCAGGCCGCCGCAAGGGTGCGGGCGATCCGCCAGGCCTTGCCGGCCGAGGTGGAAGTCGGTTTCCACGGGCATCAGAACCTCTACCTGGGTGTCGCGAACTCGCTCGTTGCAATCGACGCCGGTGCGACCTGGATCGACGGCTGCACCTGCGGGCTGGGCGCCGGCGCCGGGAACACGCCGACCGAAGTCCTCGTCGCAGTGTGCGACCGTCTTGGGATCGAAACGGGGATCGATGTGTTTCAGATGATGGATGTGGCCGAGGAGGTCGTGAAGCCGATCATGACCCGACCGCAGGTGGTCGATCGCTCCGGGCTGATCCTCGGTTACGCCGGGGTCTATTCCTCTTTCCTTCTCCATGCTGAACGGGCCGCGCAGCGGTTCGGCGTCTCGGCGAAAGACATACTGGTCGAGGTGGGACGCCAGAAAGCCGTCGGCGGCCAGGAGGACCTCATCATCGAGGTCGCCTCTGAGCTCGCGGCGAAGGCCGGCCACTAGGCATGGGGGATGTGGTCACAATCCTCAGCCCGGTTCCCGAACCCAGGCCCAGGGTCGAGGGGGAACAGGCCCTCAAGCCGCGACTGGGCGCCACGATCCGTCTTGGCCTGCTTTCGAACGGCAAACCGAACACCGACCTGCTCATGCGCGGGATGCTGGAGTTGCTCCTTGCCGATGGGCGGCTCAAGGTCGAGGGCCGCGAACGCAAGTCTTCGGCATCCGAGCCTGCCGATGAGGCTATTCTCGCGCGACTGGTAACCTCGGCCGACCTCGTGGTGGGCGCGACAGCCGATTGAGGGTCATGCACGTCGTGGAGTATCCACGACTCGATCGGCCTGGAGAAAGCAGGAATCAGGACCATCACGATCACGACCGACCGTTTCGCGCAGCTGGGCAGGATGCAGGCCGCGACGCTGGGGCGGGCTGACCTTTCCCTGGTGGTGATTCCCCATCCGCTTGCGGGCCTGCCGGAATCCGAGGCCCTCGAGCGAGGACGCTCGGTCGGGCGCGAGGTGCTCGCGGTGGTCGATGCAATGAGCGAGGCGTGACGGAGGCCGACCTGATATCGAGTCGGATCGACCTCCCCGCAGACGCGGAGTCGTTTTACGAAGAAATCGAGCGCCGCGGGTGGGGTGACGGCCTGCCCGTGATGCCCCCAATCCCGGGCCGCGTCTCCGAGTTCGTCGCCGCAGCCGGAATGGCGGCGGGTCATGCGATCGCCGAGCTGGCGCCTTCCTGGTCGTTGGCCACCGTCGAGAAGATAGCCATCAACGCTGTGATGGCCGGGTGCCGACCCGAGTTCATGCCGGTGCTGATCGCAGCGGTGCGGGCGTTGGCACAGCCCGCGTTCAACCTGCAGGCGGTCCAGACCACGACACACCCGTGCGCCGTGCTCGTCCTGGTCGGAGGTCCGATCGCCGGCCGCCTTGGGCTGGGCTCGGGCTACGGGGCTTTCGGTCCGGGTAATCGCGCGAACGCCACGATTGGGCGGGCGGTCCGGCTCCTGCTCATGAACATCGGCGGCGCGCGGCCCGGCGAGCTCGACCGCGCTACGCAGGGTACGCCTGCCAAGTACACCTACTGCGTGGCTGAGAATGAAGAACGGTCGCCCTGGCCGCCGCTGCGGGTCGCGCTCGGTTACGAACCTGACCAGTCGATCGTGACCGTGATCGCAGGCGAGGCGCCGCACAACATCAACGACCACGGCAGCGTCGACGCCGCCGGCGTGATCCGCCAAATCGCGAGCACCATGGCCACTCCTGGCAACAACAACGTCTACATGCGAGGCGGTGACAGTTACGTGTTTCTCGGGCCTGAGCACGCGAACCAGATCGCGGTAGAGGGCATTAGCCGTGATGAGCTCCAGGCGCGCCTGTACGAGCTGGCGCAGGTTCCTCACAACATGTTCGGCCGGGGTCAGCTCGAGCACATCCGTTCAGGGCTCTCAGACGAGGTTCGCGGGCAGACGACCGAGACCATGTACGTCGGTTTGAGCCCAACCGACATCCAGATACTGGTCGTGGGCGGCGACGGTCGGCATTCGGCATGGGTCCCGACGTTTGGAATGACTCGCTCTTGCACGGCGATCGTCGCGTGAAACGACCTCTCGAGGGCGCGATCGACACTCATGTCCACAGCGCTCCGGACACCATCGCGCGAGCTCAAGACGATATCGAGCTTGCCCGCTCGGCCGCTGAGGCGGGCATGCGGGCGATCGTTCTCAAGAACCATCACTTTCCGACCTCCGACCGGGCGGCGCTGGTCATGCGTCACGTGCCGGGGATCGAGGTCCTCGGCGGTCTCGTCCTCAACGCGACCGCTGCTGGTGGCCTCAACGCCGAGGCGGTGCGCACGTCGCTGCAGGTTGGGGGCCGAGTCTTCTGGATGCCGACCATCTCAGCTCAAAACCACCTCGATTTCGTAGCCGGTCTCGATGCGAGCGCCCACATCCAGAAGCTCACCAGCAGCCGGGTACCAGTGCCCTTGCTACGCGACGGACGTACAGTGGCCGAACTCGATCCGGTGCTCGATTTGATCGCCGAAGGTGATGCGGTGCTGGCGACCGGCCACCTTGCTCCGGCCGAAACCGTTGCGGTCGTAGATCGTGCGCGAACCCTTGGTGTAAAGCGGATCGTGGTCACCCACCCTGAGCTGCCACTCGTCTCGATGCCGCTGGAGGTTCAGCAGCGCCTGGCTGGGCTTGGCGTCTTCTTCGAGCGGTGCTACCTCGGGATCATCGAGTACGACAACGCGTCAGAGGTCCTGGCCGCCGCGCGACTTGTCGGCGTGGATTCGACGATCCTCGCCACCGACCTTGGCCAGGCCGCCAACCCGCCCGCAACGGTGGGTCTGGCGGCCTATCACGACCGGATGGCTGAGGCAGGAATGTCGGAATCGGAGTGGGACACCATGGCTCGACGGAACCCGGCGCTCCTTCTCGGGCTGGATTGATGGCGCCGGGTCAGAACCTCGAAGGCCGCGTGGCGATAGTCACGGGCGGCGGCAGCGGGATTGGATTCGCGATCGCCTCCGAGCTTGCCGATCGCGGCGCCAGGGTGGTTCTGGCCAGCCGCAAGGCCGCGAACGTGGAGGGTGCCGCCGAGAGAATCAATGAGCTTCGTCCCGGAGCGGCGACTGCGATTCCGACCCACGTGGGGCATCCCGATGAGCTCGAGAAGCTTGTCGACCTGACGCTCGAGAAACTTGGGCGCCTGGACATCGTAGTCAACAATGCAGGCACGAATTTCTATTCGGGCGCCACCGCGGATGCGGATTTGTCGGTTTTCGACAAGACTTTTGAGGTCAATGTTCGCGGCCCCTATGTCCTGAGCTGCCTGGCGATCCGCAGATACATGGCCGATCACGGCGGTTCGATCCTCAACATCGCATCGGTCGGTGGAGTCAAGGCACGCCCCGGTCGTGGGATCTACGCCATCACGAAGGCGGCTCTGATCTTCATGACCAAACAGTTGGCTGTCGAGGTGGGCGGCAAGGGAATCCGGGTCAACGCAATCGCGCCCGGTCTGGTCAGGACAGGATTCTCGGAGCCGCTGTTGAACGACGAGGCCTTCCTGAAGCACGTGCTCTCACGCACTGCGCTTGGCCGAATAGGAACGGTTGCAGAGATCGCCAGGGTGGCAGCCTTCGTCGTCTCCGACGACGCCGCCTACATGAGCGGCGAGGTCCTCGTCCTCGATGGCGCGGGGTACTGAGGCCAGATGGTGCCGCAGATCGACTCGTGGATCCGGTTCACATTCGCCCTTCCTGACCCGGACCCGAAGGTCCAGGCGCGGCAGCTTCGAGGCGCACTCGAGCTGGCCCGGTACGCGGATGACCACGGAATCACAGGTGTCCGTGTCGACGAGCACCATGTCACGGATTACGGCTGGAGCCCCAACCCGATCCTCGAATGCGGAATGCTGCTCGCCGCGACGACTCGCATCCGAGTCTCGGCCCGCGCAGCGCTGGGTCCACTTTACGAACCGATCCGACTGGCCGAGGACATCGCGCTTCTCGATCAGCTCGGCGGCGATCGGATCTACGTCTGCATCGGACAGGGCTACCGGCCAATCGAGTACACAGCCATGCGAAAGACGTTCGAGCATCGCGGACGGCTCATGGACGAGCTGCTCGACACCCTGCTCAAGGCCTGGTCAGGTGAGCCGTTCGAGTACAACGGAGCCATGATCAGGGTCACGCCCCGGCCGGCCACCTCGCCCCACCCGAACATAGCCATCGGCGGCACTGCACGTGCCACGGCGCGCCGAGCCGTCCGGTTTGGCCTGCCGCTCCATATTCCTGCCTACCTGCCGGACCTGGAGAACTACTACGAGAGCCTGTGCCTCGAGGCCGGAATCACGCCGTCTGTCACCATGGTGCCGCGAGATTCGCACGGCCCGGTCTTCATCACCGAAGACCCCGAACGGGCGTGGGCCGAGATCGGTCCCCACTTCCTGTGGGAGGCGGCGAGCTACTCGAGCTGGATGCGAAGCGACATGACATCGCACATGCATACCAAAGTCCAGACGCTGGACGAGTTGCGCGCATCCGGAGTCTGGTCGATAGTTTCGCCGCAGCAATGCGTCGAGCGGCTGAAAAGCATGGGAACGTCCCCGTCGATCCTGTTTCATCCACTCTGCGGTGGCATTCCGCAAGAGTCGGCGATGGAGTGCGTGAGGCTCTTCGTCGAAGAGGTCGTGCCCCGATACTCGAGCGACGCCTGATCGCCTGACGTTCAGCCCTGCGTGAGCAACGTCATGTCGAGCTCGGCTATGCGATCGATCGAGTCGAGCCTGTCGACCAGCTCGATCACCCGATCGCTCTGAGCTGCAGGCATCACCGGTGCGGCACAATCGCGGAACTTGCCGATCAGCTCGTCGCGGCTCAGCGGGTTCTCTGCGCGACCGCGGAAGAACCTGCACGCTCGCTCGACGACCGTTCCGTCGGTGAGACGCAGGACGACGCGGTGGGGCTGCGCCACGATCTCGGCCGTCGAATCGACCATCCCCTTGGGATGCACATACCGCACCTTGCGAGCCGCAGCACGAGCGTCGGGTCGCCGGACGGCTTCGTCGGTGAACTGCCCGATGCCGGCCTTACCGTCGAGAAGCGCAGCCGCCATCGCGTACTGCATGCTGAACTTGCCCTCGAGGCCCGTGTTCGGCTCCGAGTACTTCAGGATCCCCGGAACCATCGGTGGTACGTGGCACTCGATCACCTCCACGTCGTCGGCATGGACGTGGTGATCGGCCACGAGCCCCAGCAGCGCATCGATGCAGTAGTGGCTCGCTCCGCAGCAGGCGTGGAGCTTGATCGTCCCGCCGGGCGACACGATGTCCCAATCATCGCCAAGGCCGGCGATCATTCGATTCGCATCGCAGTCCTCTCCGATGAGGGTCTGTCAGAAGTTGCCGGGGCCTTCGAAGATGTCGGCGGCTGCGCTTACTCCGCGTGCGGCGAGGTCCGCGGCCATCATTCCGTTTCGCGCCGCGATGCCTGCATGAACCGGCTTGGTGTCCGTTCCGCGGTTCAAATACATACCGGAGGTCATCGAGGCCGCAATGCCGAGTGCGGTCCTGGTGCGGTCGGCGTTCAGACCCGCCAGATTGGCGCAGGCTGCCGCCGCCGCGATGGTGCCCGTGACGCTGGTCGAATGCCAACCCGCCTCGTGAATCCGGTGGCGGATGCTTCTGCCGATGCTTGCCCCGACCTCCCAACCGACGACGTACCCGGTCAGTGCGCTCTGCCCGGAAACCTCGAGCCGGGTCCCGGTTGCGAGGACGGCGGCCACGAGGATGGCGGAAGGGTGACCGAGCCACGTGATACTGATGTCGTCGTAGTCGAGGGCATGCGCCATCGTCCCGTTGGCCAGGGCGGCGAGCGCCGGCGAGGTGCGAAATCCCTGCCCGATGACCGAGACCTGCGGCGGGCCGGCCTGCTCTCGTATGTAGGAGGTGATCGCCGCGCTCAGCGGCTCCGCCGAACCGGCCATGGCCACGCCGATGCTGTCCAGCCACAGACGCTTGGCTGCGGTGACCGCAACCTCGGGCAGGTCGGCGAACCGTGTCCGCGCGATGAACTCGGCCAGAGCTTCGGTGATCATCTGCGGCCGTTAAGGAGTTGGAAAAGCTCGCGCAGGTCCTCCTGCTGCTCGAGGGTCGATACCAGCTCGATGATCCTGCGGATGTCGGCAGCTGGAATCGGCACCGCCGAATACGCAGCGCAGTCCTCGAACTTCGCCCTTCGCTCATCCACCGACATCGGATCGTCCGGACCTCCGTGCGCGTACTCCACGCGCGCGGTGCGAGTGTTTCCATCGCGAGTCTTGACTTCCAGAACTGCCTTGACCATTCCGGCGCCGCGAAAGCCTGCGCCGTCATCCAGCCTGGGGTCGTGTCGGACCCTCACGCGATCCGCCAGCGAAAGCACCGCGGGATCGCCAAGGTTCTTCGGCAGAAAGTCACCCAGCAGGACTTTGTGGTGCGCCAGGGCCACCGAGACGATGAAGGGGATGCTGAACTTGGCGTCGATGGACGTGAGCGGCCTGCGTCGCAGAGGTAGCGGCTCGGAGGCCAGCAAGGCCAGGCCACCGCAGTGGATGGTTATCTCTTCGACGTCGTCGCTGCGCACGGATCTGGCGATCTCCAGCGCCGCCTGAATGTAGGCGTGACTGGTCCTGACGGCCGGCACGGCTTGGTCTCTATACCCGGGACCTCGAAGTCACGTCCGTATCCGACAGCGAGCGAATCCCTGTCGTAGTTAGCGTCGAGAAAAGCGGGAAAGACGCCCCCTTCCCCCTCGAAAGGAGCGTTAGGACCGGTGATGCCCCGTGCGGCCATGAGGGCCGACATGACCCCGACAGAGCTGGGAAACCCGTAATACAGCTCGGCCACCAGATTCCGCGCGCCTTTGACATAGGCAAGGGTTCCGCCGGTCCGGTAGAGCGTGATCCCGAACGCGTTCAGGATCTGCGCCTCGTTCAGGCCGAGGACGCGGGCGGAGGCCACAGTGGCGCCGAAGTATCCGGCCAACAGTGTCGGGTGCCACTGGCGCCCTGGCCAGTGGTTGGGGTTGGATGCCGGCGCCTTGAAGATCGCAAGGCCGACCCGGATGGCCAGTTCATCGCCGAGCGCCACCGCGGCGATCAGCTCCCTGCCGCTCACCTGGCCGGCTCGTTCGGCCGCGGCAAACGCAGCCGGAATCGTGATTGCGCTCGGATGCACGCGAACCGGGCTGAAGACATTGTCGTAGTCGAGCGCGTGAGCGAAGCCCCCGTTGACGAGCGCGGCGGAGCGACATGGAACCTTGACGCCGGTCCCGAAGACCGAGCTCTCGCCCTTGCCGCCTTCGTCGATCACCATCGCAGCGAGATCGCGCGATCCCTGGCCGAGCCCGCTGCCGCCGAGGATGACGCCGACGGTGTCCAGGATCGAGGCCTTTGTTGTGCTCACGACTCCCGAGGGCAGGTCCGCATATTTGACGGAAGCGGCCGCACGCGCGATCACGCCGCCCACGTCTTCACGCTCTGATGGGTGTTTGAGCGCGTTCATTTCAGCCT
>DATBZP010000124.1:0-17431 GCA_036513135.1 Candidatus Dormiibacterota bacterium
GGGGGGGTCCGCCTTGCTTAGACCGTGATTCTCTTAAACGACTCCGCGTAAGGGGTTAGTCACCTCCCCGCTCGCCGGGGAGGTCGGCCCGAAGGGCCGGGTGGGGGGGTCCGCCTTGCTTAGACCGTGATTCTCTTAAAAGACTCCGCGTACCGGTAGCCGCCCCTCTTCCCCACCTCGCGGTGTCGCTTGCGCATGAACTTCTCGAAGTCCCACACGCGTCCAGGCTTGGAGACCTGGCTCTTGTGCTCGCGGAGGGCCGCGATTTTGAGGTCGAGCGTTGAGGTGATGTCGACGAGATAGTCACCAGAAGTCCAGAAAGGAATCCAGACCTCCTTCACCTCATGAGGCTGCAACCCCTCTTTGAGGAGGCCACGGAATGCGCGCGGATTCCGCGAGTCCGGATACACCGCGGCCAGCGTCGCTTCGCCGACGGCGAGGTGGTCGGGGTGCGAGCCGCCCATCGGCGCGTCCAGCACCCGGCCCGGGAGGTGGGTGATGACGAGCTCCGGCTTGTACTTTCGAATCATCCGCACGATGTCGTGGCGGAGCTTGAGGTCAGGTGACAGATGCCCGTCCTTGTAGCCGAGGAACTCAACTTTCTTGACGCCGAGCACGCGGGCGGCGGCTTTTTGCTCCTTCTCGCGGAGCGCGACCAGCTCTGAGTCCTTCTGCTTCGGGTCTTCGCCACCCTGCGAGCCGTCGGTGACGATGACGTAGTTGACGCGAGCGCCATCCTTGGCCAGCTTCGCGATCGACCCGCCGGCGCCGAAGTCAGGGTCGTCCGGGTGGGCTGACACGACGAGCACGCTGGTGAACTTCGGAGAGTGCGAGTTGGATGAGTTCGAGCCGGGCCTGGAATTGGTCCGCCCGCTCTTCTTGGCCGCTCTTTTGGTCGTCGCCACGTCTTTGAATGTAAGCGATCGTGGAAGCCATCTGTTCCCAAACACCCTCCCCGCTCGCATGGGAGGCCGGCGCGCACATTAGGGGCCCCCGCGAAGTCGAAGACTTCGTGGGGTAAAGCGCCTGTTGGGAGGGTCCGCCCTGCTCTAACGCTTGTTCTTGGCCGGCGCACCCAGCGATGCGAGTGGAATCGCAGCCTGGATTGGCTTCCACAAAGCCTCCAGCTGCTCTGGCGTGAGGCGGGTGCGTGCCGCGATCACCCTGCCGCCGTAAGCGGCTGTCTTCACGGCTGCCCAACCAACGTTGCCGGCAATCCGCATGGGCACCGTCACGACCGCAGCCAGCGCGGCAGCCTCCTCGGCCGGCCTCGCGCTGCCGTCGACCGTCGCCTTGGACAGCGCGTTGGAGGCGGTCTCGTCGACATTCCATTGCAGCGCCAAGACACCGCATTGGCTCGCGCCCAGGCGGCCCAGCGCGGTGACGTAGCGGGAAACCATCGCGCCCAGAGCCCGCGTATTGGTCGCTGGGATGGCGGACCCGAACGGAGCATAGGAGGCGGCAAACTTGATCGGCGTCAGGTGATGACGCCGCACGAGCGCCGCCACCGCATGCCAGGCCGCCACCGCCTCGTCATCCGAGCGGCCGCCGAGGAAGTCGATCAGGGCGTTTCCTGCGTTGACCAGTGGAGCCACCGCCTCCTCGTTTGCCGCCGGAGCGGCTTCCGCGACCTTCTGCCAGTCGTGCTTGGTCAGCCGGGCGAGCTGGTGGGTGAAGCCGCTCCCGTGCACGGAGTCGAGCGGTATGGTCCGAGCGAAGGGCGCATACATCTCGGTCGCCTGCTCGCTGCTCATGCGACCCTGCGACTCGACCGCGTAGCCGGCGCGCTCGACGGCGGCGAATGCGCGGCATCGGGTGAACGTGTCGAGCTCTCGGGTGCCTTCGATCGTAGCCAGGATCGATCGCACGACGCCGGCGGGCTCGTCGCTGCTGTCGCGTGTGACGCTCGCCACGAGCTTGCGGCGGTCCAGCACGCGAAGCCACTGGATCGGTGTCAGCTCCAAAAGACCTTTGATGAAATTTGAGACCTCGGTGCTGTTCGGCCCGTAGGGCGCCAGCGCCTTCGCCTTGGGAGCCGCCGGGGTGCGGCTCCTGGGCGCTCTGATCGTCCGGATCGCGCTGCTCACGGCGGCCTTCACCTTCACCCGCGCCGGTCGGTGATCTTCCTCACCCAGCGCGGCGAGAGGGATCACGGCTTCCAGGGGCGCCCACAGCTCGGCGAGCTCCTGCTGCGAGAGGTCCGACATGCACCCGAGCACGCGCCCTCCGTGCACGCACGTTCGAACCGCCGCCCAGCCCGAGTCGCCGGTGAGCTGCACGGGGATCATGGTGATGGCAACCACCGCGACCGATTCCTCGCTCTTGACCTCCCGGTGCTTGGCCACCGCCTGGAGTAGGGCCCGGGATGCGGACGGCTCGATGCGCCACCGGCGGGCGAGGCTCTCGCACTGGATGGTGGAAAGCGTCTCCATGGCGGCCAGAAACCGCAGCGTCATGGGGTCCAGCACGTCGGACCCTGAGGCCGGGATCAACGCTGCGAACGGCGCGTAGTGGGCGGCGAACTTGAGGGCAGAAAGGTGATGTCGCATAACGAGCGCCGACATCGCCAGCCATGCGGAGACCTGCTTCTCCTCGCTCTTCTTCGCGAGCGCGTCGAAGAGCACCTCGCCCGCTCTGGACATCGGCTCCGACATGCCTCCGTCGCTGCTGCGAATCGCAGTCAGGATCGAGCTGGCGGATTCACCAGCCGGGCCGGCGCCCTCCTTGGTCACCGAGGCGACCAGCCGGCGCGAGGCCAGCACCTGCCTCCACTGCCAGGGCGTGAGCATGGTTGCGGCACTGATGAACGCCTCGACCTCTGCGGTGTTCGGTCCGAAACGTCGTGAAGCATCGTCGTTGGCACGCTGAATGCGGCCGAGCAGTCCGTGGGAGTCGGGCGCCACTATCGGCAGTCCATTGAAAGATGGTCGGCGGAGCTTCGGCGCCCAGCGGCTCCACGCCAATGGACTGGGGACCCCGCAGGATTGTTGCCGCCCGGGCGCAACGCGGCGTGTACGGACGGATACGCTCCGCTGCGGTGCTCGGCGGCGCCTCGCACTGCAGCCACCTGGTCACCTGGTCCCTCGCCGACCCCTTTCATTGGCCTGCCGTCAATTTTGGCGGGCGACGGGACTTTAAGCTCGCCTTAGACAGTCTCGACCTTGATCAAGATCGGGTTAGACACCTGGATAACCCGGTCTGCGATGGGCTCAGAGATGAAGGGCTCACCGAGGCTGGCTGAGTGTCGCGATCGAGCCCACGATGAGCCATGGCCCGATCAGCAGACTTGCGATGACAAGCGCTACCAGGGCTCCTCGCCGAACGCCCCACACCAGATCAGCCATCAGCGAAGGCGATGGGGTGGGCGGAGGTGCCATCGCTTCAATCTCCATGCGCCGATCATCCTCCTGCGACGCCTAGACAGTCTCGACTTTGAGCAGGTTGGTTTGGCCTGCCAGGCCGACCGGGACGCCGGCCACGACAACCACGGTATCGCCGGTCCGCACAAGACCACTCAGCCGGGCAGCCTCGGTCGCGTTCGCCACCATCTGGTCCGTGTCCGTTCCCGGACTGACGAGCAGCGGGATGACCCCCGAATACAGCGCGGTCTTGCGGAGGACCTCCGGGTGCGGGCTCGCCGCGATCACCGGCACGCGGGGTCTCGCCTTGCTGCACCTCAGCGCGGTTGTCCCGGACTCGGTGAACGCGATGATGACCCGGGCGCCAAGCTCGTCCGCCGTGGTCGCGGCGGCGTGAGCGATCGCGCTCCCGATCTGGCCCGGCTCGCGCCACGGCTGCCGGGCGCGCTCGAACGTAGGGTGTCGCTGCGCCGACAGGCAGATCCGGGCCATCGCCCGCACTGCCTCGACCGGATGCGCACCGACGGAGGTTTCCTGGGAGAGCATGACTGCGTCGGTGCCGTCCCAGATTGCGTTCGCAACATCTGACGCCTCTGCCCTGGTCGGACGGTTGGAGGTGACCATCGACTCGAGCATCTCGGTTGCCGTGATGACCGGGACGCCCGCGCGGTTCGCCCGGTCGATCACTTCCTTCTGCACAGCAGGAAGGTCGCCAAGCTTCAGCTCGACGCCGAGGTCGCCACGCGCGACCATCACCGCGTCGGCCACCTCGAGGATCTTGCTGAGGTTGCGAATCGCCTCCAGCTTCTCGAGCTTGGCGATCACAGGGATCCTGCATCCCAGGTCGCTGAGACGCTGCTGGCAGGTGACGACGTCGTCAGGCTGCCGCACGAAGGACAGGGCGACGTAGTCCACGCCAAGCTCGACCGCCAGCTTGAGGTCCTCGAGATCTTTTTCGGTCAGTGCAGGCATCGGCAGCGTGCGGCCGGGAACGCTGACTCCCTTCCGTTCGCCAAGCAGGCCGCCCCGCGCCACCGAGCACTCGGCTCGCCCACCGGCGACGCTTCGAACGACCAGCTCGATCCGACCGTCGTCCAGGAGCACCCGGTCGCCGCGTTGGAGCGCTGCGACGAGCTCGCGGTGGCTGACCTCGATGATCCCCGCGAACTCGGAGGCTTCGCCGTGAATTCGCGGGGGCCCCTGACCTTTCTCGCTGCCGGCCTGGCGAGGGTCGCTGGTCAGGATCACCGTGCGACCGCGCACGAGTCGTTGGAACGCGGATTCAAGTGGACCCGTGCGAATCTTCGGGCCCTGCAGGTCGCCCAGCAGTGCGATCGGCCGGTCCGCTGCCTCGGCCGCTTCGCGCACGTCGGCGGCGACCTGACGGTGCGTTGCGTGGTCGCCGTGCGAGAAGTTCAGGCGGGCCACGTCCATGCCGGCATGGATCATCGCGCGCAGCACCGCGGGCGACGAGCTCGCCGGCCCGATGGTGCATACGATGCGCGTGCGGCGTACCTGAGCCACCGGCTAGTGGTTCACGAGTACCGCTGAACCCGGCGGCCGAGCTCGTCTTCGGCGTCGGTGACTCGGCGCTCGAGCTCGATCGCGCTGATCACGGCCCCACCCATGCCACGCACGAGGTCGCCCTGAAAGCGATCAGAGGTTGCGACGGTGATCAAGTCACCGACCTGGGACGCTCCATAAGCGATGCGCTCGATCGCGTGATCGGCCGAATGCCCTTTTCGCGTGAACAGAACGTGCACGCCCTCGACCACCCCTTCACTGTTGGTCCTGGCGGCGGAATGGTGGGCGTCGAACACGACGGTGACCTCGGCCTCCGCCACCATGCCGAACACGGACAGGCGCTCGATCAACTTGTCGCGCGCGGCCTCGAGCGACGCCTCGCCGAGAAGCCGCTTGAGCTGCGGCCAAGCGTGGATCACGTTGTACCCGTCGACGATCACTCGCTCCACTAGTGTCCCGCTCCCGAGGTCCGCAGGATATTTCGCGGCATCGGCGGGCGGAGCCAAGGAGAGGGTGGCGCAGCTAGGAGCGCATCGCCAGATGCGTGACGACGCAGCGCCGGGCCCCTTGACGCAGGCTTCAGCGCCTCCGGGGTCCCCGCGGAATCGCCTGATTCCGTGGGGTGGGTTGGCGCCCGCCCGTCTAGGCCGCGAAGATTCAAGGAACTTCGGGAGCGGGACACTTCAGCGGAGTCGCATGCTCTGCTGGCCGATGACGATCAGGTTAAGGTCGATCCCGGCGAGGCTTGTGATCTGCGCCACCAGCGGAAAGAAGTTGTCCCTGACCGCGGGCACGAACCAAAGCGCGGCGAACACAGCGAGGATGCCGAGCTGTCCGTATTGGTTCGCCAGGCCCTGGACCGAGTAGGGCAGCCATGGCCGCAGGATGCCGAAGCCGTCCAGCCCCGGCACGGGCAGCAGGTTCAGAAGCAGCGCGATGACTTCGATGAATCCCAGGAACGCCAGCGCTGCGAAGAAGCCGATATTCGAGCTGGTGACCCACGCCAGGTGGCCCGGGACCAGAAAGGGTATCGCGACCAGCACACCGCAAAACAGGGTGCCCACCGGGCCGGCAACCGACACGGCAGAGTCCCACGCGCGGCTGCGCAGCGCGCCACGGTCGATGTAAACCGCTCCACCAGGCAAGCCGATGCCACCCAGCAGGAGAAAGAGCACGGGCATGACAAGACTGAGCAGCACATTGGTGTAGCGCAACGGGTTCAGGTCGAGATAGCCCGATGCTCGCACGCTGCGATCGCCGCCGAGGAATGCGACAAAGGCATGACCGAACTCGTGCACACACACCGAGGTGATCCAACCGGCCGTGACGAACAGGATCGTCAACGGTCCCTCGACCGGTGCGACGAGCCCAGACCACAGCACCGCTCCCGAAGCGCCCGTGATCGCGACCAGACCGAGAAATACCGGGCTGACCCTGATCACACCTGTCAGCGACGGCCACGGCTTGCGGCGTAACGCCGCGTCCGGCCGCGTCCTGGGATCCGGGCTGGCTGTGCGTGCTGGGCGCGCCTGGCCGCGCTGTGCCTGCTGCGATCGTGCACGATCCGGTTGAGAGCGACTGCCCTGCAACCGGTCCGACTCCCCGGGCTGGAAGTCCGCCGTGGTTCCTGTCTGAAGGTGGCGGCGCAGGTCGTAGAGGGTCAGCCCGGCCTTCTGGAGCGGCGCAGCCGTTTCGGGCGAGTCGCTGTAGAGCATCGCCAGCAGGAGATGAATCGAGTCGACCTGGTAGTGGCCGAGCACCTGGGCTTCGCGATTTGCGTTGACCAGCAGTTGACGGAGCGGGATCGGCTTGACGCCAGAGCCGTCGGCGGCTGGAAGCTGCGGTGTGATGGATGCAGGATCGATACCGAGCGCGCGGATCGCCTCGTAGGCAAGGGTGCCCTGGCTCGACAGCGTCGCCTGGAGGACGTCGCTCGGGGTTAACTCGCGCGTCGCCGCCTTCGCACCCGCCCGTTCGAGTATGTCGCGAGCCGCCCGTGTCAACGGAATGTCAGCGGCGGCGGTCTCGAGCTCCGCGGTGGCGTCAGGCATAGCGAATCAGTTTAGGAAGTGGTCTTGTTTGAAAATGCGTCCTGCGCGCGCCCGGCGCGCTGCCTGGTGACCTCGTACAGCAGCGCGGCCGCCGCTGCCGACGCGTTGAGGCTCGCGATATGGCCTTTCACCGGCAGGCGAACACGTGCATCGCACCTCTCCTTGACCAACCGGTGGACACCTTCGCCTTCGCTGCCCACCACCAGGCAGACGCGCTGCGTGAAGTCGAATTCCCATGCCTGCATCTCGCCTCGCGGGTCAAGTGCCACGCACCAGATGCCTGACCGTTTGACCTCTGCGATCGCGGATGGCATGCCCGACACCAGCGAGATGCGGAGCAGCTCGCTCGCGCCCGAGCTCGCCTTCACGGCTGCAGGCGACAGCGGTGCGCTTCGGTGCTCGGGGATGATCGCGCCCTCGGCGCCCGCGACCTCAGCGCTGCGAAGGATCGCCCCCAGGTTCTGCGGATCCATGATCGAATCGAGCGCGACCACCAGCGACGGATTGGTGGCGAGCAGCTCCTTCAGCGGCCAGTCTCGTCGAGGCTGCAGCTCCGCGGCCACACCCTGGTGCACGCCGGGGGCGATGACGTCCAGGCGGTCGGGCGGCACGACTTCGACCCGAGCCAGGCGAGCCAGCTCGTCGAGGCGGGGATCGTGGCCGAGGCCGGACGCCTGGTACACCTTGACAACTCGCCCGGCCCGCGCCGCCTCGAGCACCGCGTTGCGGCCGTGGATGAGGGGCGCCGCGAGGCTACGCGAGGCATCACGTCCAGCGCCTCGCGCGGCGTCGTTTCCCTGGTTTCGATCCGGGCCGCGCGAGATGCGGCGTTTCACCGGACGCGACGCCATCGCAATCCCTCCTTGGAGTCTTCGAGCGCGATCCCCTTGTGGCGGAGCTCCTCGCGGATCTCGTCGGCCCGGGCGAAGTCGCGACTCTTACGCGCGGCCTCACGCTCGGCGATCAGGCGCTCGACCTCTTGGGCAAGGCCAGGCTCGTCCGCGCGAACGACGTCGAGGTGCGCATCGAAGTCATCGATGAGCCGCAGCAGGGCCTCGTGCCCGCGTGCCCCAACTCGCTCCGCATCCAGCGCAGCGTTTGCCTCGCGCACGAGCTCGAACACGAGGCCCACGCCCTGCGGCAGGTTGAGGTCATCGTCCAACGCCTCGCGATAGGCGGCGCGGACCTCACCGATCCGCTGCAACAGACGAACATCATCGTCGTTGCCCGGCGCCGATCGGCGAACCCTTTCTGCAAACTCCCGCAGGCGCCTCAGCTGCTCGGCTGCCGCGTGCAGCGCCTCGGCGCTCAGGCGCAACCGCGTGCGGTAGTGGGCGCCGGCCATCAGGAAGAAGCGCACGGCTACCGGGTCGTGGCCGGCATCCCGTAGGTCTCGCAGCGTTGTGAAGCCGCCCGCGCTCTTCGACATCTTCTGGCCGGTTGCGTCCGCAAGGTGTTCTGAGTGCAGCCAGACACGGGCGAGCTGTTTGTGGTTGGCCGCCTCCGACTGTGCGATCTCGTTCTCGTGGTGCGGAAACATCAGGTCGATACCGCCGGCATGGATGTCCAGCGTCTCCCCCAGGTAGCGCTTGCTCATCGCCGAGCACTCGATGTGCCAACCCGGGCGGCCGAGGCCGAACGGAGCGTCCCAGGCCGCGCCGAGTCCCTCGTCGACGGGCTGCGCCTTCTTCCACAGCGCGAAGTCGCTGACCGACTCCTTGTCGTACTTGTCGGCCACAACCCGCACCCCAGCCTTGAGGCCGCTGCGGTCGAGGTGCGAGAGGGCGCCATACGATGGGAAGCTCGCGATCCGAAAGTACACGTCACCATCGGCGACGTATGCGTACTGGTGCTCGATGAGCTCCGTGATCATGTTGACCATCTCGGGAATGTGCTCCGTCGCACGTGGATAGTGCGCAGCCGGCTGTGTGCGGAGCGCGGCCATATCCTCGAAGAACGCCGCCACGTATGGCTTCACGTATTCGCTGATCGTGACCTCGGCGTGCATCGCCTGGTCGAGAATCCGATCGTCGATGTCCGTGAGGTTCATCACGTGCGTCACCGCATAACCGCTGACCTGAAGGTGACGCCGCACGAGGTCGTAGAAGAGGAAGGCGCGCAGATTGCCAACGTGGGCGTAGTTCCACACCGTCGGCCCGCAGGTGTACATGCCGACGTGCCCGGCCTTGATGGGCTCGAACGCGTCCTTGGTGCCTGTCAGCGTGTTATGAAACCTGAGCGTCACGCTTCCTCGATCAGCGCGATGGCCTGTGCCGCGATGCCGGCACTCTTCCCCAGCGCGCCCAGCCCCTCAGGCGAAGTCGCCTTGACGCTTGCACGACCCTGGTTGATCTTCATATGTGTCGAGAGGTTCTGCTCCATGTCCGGCAGTTGAGACTGCAGCCGGGGCTCCTCGGCGATCACTGTGCTGTCGACATTGACGATTCGGTAGCCGGCAGCCCGCACCGCGTCGGCCGTGGTCGACAGCAGGTCCAGGCTCGAAGCGCCTTTGAATTTCGGATTGTCGGAGGGAAAGAGCCTGCCGATGTCGCCCAGGCCGGCTGCTCCGAGCAGCGCATCGATCACAGCATGTGTGAGCACATCAGCGTCCGAATGACCATCGAGCCCGACGGGATGCTCGATCCGCACGCCGCCGAGGATCAGATCGCGACCGGGCTTCAGCGGGTGGACGTCATACCCGATGCCGACTCTCAAGCTCCCTCCCCTTGTTGGGGGAAGCCGGCGGCGGCTTCCTGTTCTTTGATCAGCGCCTCCACGACGCCGAGATCCTCGGGGGTGGTGAGCTTGATGTTGGCCGGCTCGCCTTCCACGACCGTGACCGCGTGACCGGTGGCGGCCACGAGCTGCGCGTCGTCGTCGCCGACAAGGCCCGCGTCCGCGGCCTCGCGATGGGCGCGGGCGAGCAGCTCATAAGAGAAGGCTTGCGGCGTCTGCGCGAGGACGATTCGGGAGCGGTCCAGGCTCTCGACCAGGCGGTTGCCTTCGACGCGCTTCACCGCGTCCCGCGGAGAGATGGCAGGGAACGCCGCCCCAGACTCCACAGCTGCGGCGAGGACCCTGCGCACGAGCGTGGCGGTCGCGAGCGGCCGCGCGGCGTCGTGCACGAGCACGAAGTCGCATTCTCCCAGCGCTGCGAGCCCGGCCCGGACCGACTCTTGCCGGCTTTCGCCGCCGGCCTTGACGATCACGGGCTTGCGCGGGTGCAAGGACTGCACTTCGCGCTCCGCGTTCTCGAGCCGGCTCGGCGGACCGACGACCACGATCCGGTCCACCTCGTCCAGGGCCAAGAAAAGCTCGAGCACGCGAGCCAGCGTGGTCCGCCCGTGGAGCTGGACCAGCGCCTTGCTGCCGCGGCCGAGCCGCGAGCCTGAGCCCGCGGCGGCCACGATCGCTCCTACGGTTGTCAACTAGGCGGACTCTTCGCGCTACCGCGACCGTTCGTGCGCCGCCCGTCCATCCCGGCCGGCTCGGCGAAGATCATCCGCCCGGCCGAGGTCTGGATCACCGACGTGACAACGGCCGTGATGGTCTGGTTCAGCAGGCGGCGCCCGTTCTGGATCACGACCATGGTGCCGTCATCGAGACTTCCCACTCCCTGGCCGGGCTCCTTGCCTTCGCGCGCGACCGTGACCACGATCTCCTCACCGGGGATCGCAATCGGCCGCATCGCCTGCGCCAGCTCGTTGAGGTTGAGCACGGCGATGCCTTCCAGCCGTGCGATGCGGTTGAGGTTGAAATCGTTGGTCATGATCGCCCAGCCCTTGCTCTTGGCCATACGCACGAGATGCGCATCGATCTCCGTATTCGGGGGCGCGTCGTCTTCCGTCACCTGCAGGTTGATCGAAGGGTCTTTCTGCATCTCGGTCAGCACCTCCAGGCCACGGCGCCCGCGTCGGCGCCGCGTGGCGTCCGCCGAGTCCGCCACCATCTGAAGCTCGCGCAGCACCGAGCTGAGGATCATCAGCGGCATGTCGATGAAGCCGGTCTTTGCGATGTCGTGGATGCGGCCGTCGATGATGACCGACGTGTCGAGAAGCACCGCGCTCAGACGATGATCTGTGGATTCGCGAGCACCGCGACCGAAGAACAGCGAGCTCAGCTCGGCTCGGCGGGTGAGCCCGACCGACGCGCCCTGCGCCGCCAGCAGGAGGGCCAGCACAAACGACAGCCCATATCCATATGGAAAGTCGCGCACGAAGACCCCGATCAGAGCGGCGATGACGAGGCCGACGACCATGCCTAGAAGGCCGCTCAACAGGTCGGGCAGCGGAGTGCTCGTCAGCCGGAAGTTGAACGTCCGCCAACCGCCCAGCACGTAAGGCGTGCCCAGGTAGGCGAAGATCAAGCCTTCCAGCGTGGTCAGCCCGATGATGACATAGCCGGGGTGGGGGTTCCCCACGCCACGGACCATGAAATAACCGAGTACAAAACCACCGAACACTCCGAGCCCCGCCCCGATCAACCGGGCAAAAGACTCGGAACGCTTCACGGGTACCTCCTCAGGAGACCGACACGCCGGCCTCCGTTACGAATGCGCCAGACCTCATGGGAGTAGAAAACGCGGCGGATGCGGCATCCGCCAGAGTCCGGACCTCGACCACGTCGAGGCCGGCATGCCGGCCGGCTTTGGTGCCTGCCGGAATCAATGCGCGCGTGAGTCCGTGCCGAGCCGCCTCCTGGAGGCGGCGATCGAGCTGGCCTACGCGGCGCACCTCGCCCGTCAAACCCAGCTCACCGATTACAACCAGGCCGTCTGGCAGTGGCCTGTTGTTCTGGTTGCTGACGATCGACAGGGCAAGACCGAGATCTGCGGCCGGCTCCGTCACCCGGATGCCGCCCGCGACACTGACGAAAATGTCCGACTTTCCGAACTTGTAAGCGAGGCGCTTTTCCAGCACCGCCAGGATCATGTGAAGGCGATTGACGTCGATGCCGTTTGCGATCCGCCGCACCATGCTGTTCTCGGTTCCGTTGACAAGGCTCTGGATCTCGACGAGGAGGGGTCGGGTACCCTCGAGCGCAGCGACGATCGCGGTGCCTGGCGACGTTGTCGCGGCCGAGCCGAGCAGCACCGCCGAAGGGTCTGGCACCTCCTCCAACCCGGCCTCGCCCATCGCGAAGACGCCGATCTCCTCGGCCGAGCCGAATCGGTTCTTCATCGCGCGCAGGATGCGAAGCTCCTGCCGGCGGTCTCCTTCCAGGTAGAGCACGGTGTCAACGATATGCTCCAGGACCCTCGGCCCGGCGATCGAACCGTCCTTGGTCACGTGTCCGACCAGGAAGATCGGAACCCCGATCTCCTTGGCCAGCCGCATCAGGCGCGCGGCGGACTCGCGGACCTGGGTCACGCTGCCGGCGCTGCCTTCGAAGCCTGCATCGGTCACGGTCTGGATGGAGTCGATGATCACGAGCAAAGGCGGGTCGGCCGCGATTGCCTCGCAGATCGCGTCGAGGTCGTTCTCCGCCAGGAGGAAGATGCCCGACTCCAGCGCGTCCAGGCGCTGCGCCCGCATGCGGACCTGCTGGGCTGACTCCTCCCCCGAGACGTAGAGCACCCGCCCACCTTGTTCGGCGACCTGTGCCGCCGCATGCATGAGCAAGGTCGACTTTCCCACGCCCGGCTCGCCACCGACCAGGACCAGGCTCCCGGGCACGATGCCGCCTCCGAGCACTCGATTCAGCTCGTCCCAGGCCAGAGGCCGGCGTGCGGCGGCTTCGCTGGCGATCTCGCTCAGCGCGACTGGTTTCGATGCGCCGGGCCCCTTTGCCCTCGACCCTCCTTTGCCGGCGGCCGCCTTGCGCACCTGGAACTCCTGCAACGTGTTCCAGGCTTGGCAGTGCGGGCACTGGCCCGCCCAGCGCAGGCTCTCGCCGCCACATTCCGCGCAGACGTAACTAATGGTTGCCTTAGACATGGGGGGGACTACTCTCCCACCCACGGGAAGGATTTACAAGCGGCGCCGTAGCCTTTTACAAGGCTCGTTCGTTCTATTTCTCGAGAGGAAGGGGAATTGATCCCCCGGCTCCCTGAAGCGTGAAGGCGCCGCCCTGACTACCCCCGGGGCGGCGTCCCGTTTCTACTGACGCTCCAGATCCGCGAGTCGGTCGAGAGCGGCGAGAGGTCCGCCCTGAGCGAAGACGTCCGGGAGCGCACTCCGGAGGCTGGACGAGACCTGGCTCGCCAGCTGGACCCTGACCCCGATCGAAAGTTCGGGCCGCCTCCTCGCGTACGAGGTGACAAACCGGCGGAGCTCAGGGTCGAGCCGGCGCAGTGTGAGCTCCGCGGCCGACGCCGCGGCGATCGCGGGCGTGGGCGTCGCGCCCGCGCCGATCGGAGAGGCCGGGTTCCTCGCCCCGGGCAGCTGCCAGAGCCAGACATGATCCGAGTCCTTGACCACGATGGTCCCCGCCGCAAGGTCGCCGAGCCGTTTGCCTTTGCCATTCGCGAACAGCACGATCAACCCGACGCCATACCCGTAAGGGAGGAAATCGACGATCCGCACGATGTTGCGAATCCCGGCCTGCGTGAACGTGAGCGGCTCACCTCGATCGCCGACCGCGCGCAGCCGGAAAGCCTTCTTGCCGATCGTCTGCCCGGACCACAGCGATTCGCTCACCCAGAAGTAGCCGAAGATCGTCACGAAGCTGCCGATCACAGCGCCCAGCGTGGCGGCGCTGGAGCCGGCGACAGCCGAGGCCAGGGCGACGAAGTAGACGGCGGTCAGGATGCCGGCGACGATGAGAAGGTCCAGGACCTGCGCGATCGCGCGAGTCCCCAGTCCGGCGACCTGGTAATCGAAAGAGACGCGCTCAGGCGTGGCGACGACAAGGTCGCTGTCCGGCAGAGGCTGCATGTCAGGTAATTTTGGCTGTGTGGCTGGCCACTGAATGCGGGCTGAGGATTTCGTGATGCTCCGGCGGGACGACTGGAACAGGCTCGAGAACCTGCTCGCCCGAGCGAGTGGCGGAAACCTCAACGGCCTCGCTCCGGCCCAGGTGTTGACGATGGCCGCCCTCTACCGGCGGGCCACCGCGGATCTCGCGCGTGCGCAGCGCGACTGGCCCGGCGAGCCCGTCCACCGCTACCTGAACGGTTTGGTCGCGCGGGGTCATGGGACCGTCTATCGGCGTGGTGGAGAGGTGTGGCGACGGATTCGCGCTTTCTACACCGAGACGCTGCCGCGCACCTACCGCGAGGCGGCGCCCTTCCTCCTGGCTGCGGGCGCCCTCATGTTCGTCCCCGCGATAGTGAGCTACTTCGTGGTGCTGGCCAACCCCGACGCGGCTTACGCGATCGCCCCGCCAAGTCTGATCGACGCCGTTCATCACCACCAGCTCTGGACCCACATCCCGGCCGATGCCCGAGTCCAGGCGGCGGGGCTGATCATGACCAACAACATCTGGGTCTCGATGGTCGCTTTCGCCCTCGGCGTCTTCTTCGGGCTGCCGGTGATGTGGGTGATGATCTCGAACGGAATCAGCCTCGGCGGGCTGTTCGGGCTGACCCAGGCCTACGGGTTGAGCGGCGGCCTGTTCGATTTCGTGATCGGACACGGTGTGCTCGAGCTGTCGATCGTGATCGCGCAGGGTGCTGGCGGCCTGATGATGGGTTGGGCGCTGATTGCGCCCGGTAATCGAAAGCGCTCCGATGCGCTCGCGATCGCAGCCCCGCGGGCGTTCACCCTGCTGCTCGGCCTCGCGCCACTCCTGGTGGTCGCCGGCACCATCGAGGGCAACATCTCACCATCGGGTGCACCGTTCCCCGTCAAGCTGACGATCGGGCTCACGACGGGATTGTTGTTCTATTCGTATCTGTTGCTCACCGGCCGCCAGCCCATCACACGCCGGGTGCCGCAGGGAGAGTCAGTTAAAGAAGCGCGCGCTCTTTGAGCTCCAGGTAGCGCTCGACGAGGGCGGGCGAAAGGCTGCCGGCGACGACGTCCAGGCCGAGCACCCCACCTCGCCGCAGAATCTCGAAGCTCTCGCGGCGGCTCGCCACGAACTCCTCTGCGGCGGCCCATTCGTAAGCGCGCGCCGATGTTGTGATCGGCGCGTCGCGCGCGGCAAGTAGGGCAGGGTCGGACATGGCCACGACCAGCACCAGATGCTTTCCGGCAAGTCGAAGGCAATGCGCAACCAGTTCCTTTGAGGCCTCGGGGTCCTGGACGTCGGTCAGGACCACGACCATCGAGCGGCGGCCGACCCGCAGGGCGAGGTGTGTCATCGCATGGCCGAAATCCGGTTCGACGTACTGCGCCTTGATGGCGTAGAGCGCTTCAGTCAGCCTGCGGATCTGGGTGCTGCCACGCTCGGGCTTGATGAAGCCCGTGACGTGGTCGTCAAAGGTCATCAGCCCGACGCGGTCTCCATAAGCCTGGGCGACCCAGGCGAGCATCAGAGCAGCGTTGATCGCGTGGTCGAGCTTGTCCAGGTCTCCCGCCGGCGCCGTCATCAGGCGTCCGCAGTCGATCGCGATCATCACCTGCTGACCGCGCTCAGCCTCGACCTCAACGACGACCGGACGGTCGCGCCGGGCAGTCGCAGTCCAGCTCACGCGCCGGATGTCATCGCCACGCACATAGTCGCGCAGGCCGGCGAACGCGGTGGAGGCGCCGGGCGGTCGGGCGCGGCGAAGGCCCGCCATGGCACGAAGACCGCGTCGCAGCGTCAGCTGCACGCGCTTGATCGCGACAACGTTGGGGAAGACCGCGACCTCATCAGGGTGCTGCAGCCGAATCTGCCGGCGCCACCAGCCTTCATCGCGCCAGACCCGGACATCGACCGGGCCGAAAACAAAGGCGCCGCGCTTCGGTGAGACAGTCTGATACGTGAGCTGCAGCCGGCCGGCCGCATCAAACCGGCCGTCAAGCTCGCGAGGCTGTGGGCTCAGCTCAGCCGGCGCGTGGTCAGCGATCCTGGCCATCAGCCCCGCTGCCGCCGGGTTCTCGACGACAACCGTGACGGCTTCGCGCTCTCCAAGCGAGAACGGTTCGGGCATTTTGCGCTGAGCGCGGTAGCCCGAACGATCCGGCAGAAGCGCAAGGTCGCGCGTCGCGATGATGACCAGCCCGACGTGATAGATCACGGCGACGAAGGCGAGCACAGGCGACACGATCGCAAGGGCGATCAGGGCCGCACCGATGCCGACCGCCCAGAGCAGCCGGGGCTGTGGCGAGAGGCCTCGGATCAAGTGATCAGCTGGATGCGATCAGCGGGGTGGGACAACCCGGCTCGCCACCGCTTCCAGCACGCTGTCCGGTGTCTGGCCGCCGACCTCCGCCTCCGGACGGAGGATCAAGCGGTGGCGGAACGCAGGCGCGAGCAGAGCCTTCACATGGTCAGGTGTGACGAACTGCTGTCCATCGAACGCGGCATACGCTCGAGCGGCGAGCATCAGCATGACCTCTGCCCGTGTGCTGGCGCCAAGGGCGATCTCGGGCGCTGTGCGGGTGGCCGACGCCAGATCGACCACGTAAGCGCGAATCTTCTCATCGACGACGACTTTCGCAACCTCTGCTCTGCACGCTGCGATGTCGTCTGCCCCCAGCACTGGCTCGACACCAGCCTTGACAGGATCACGGAGCTCGATCCCTGACTCCCAGCGCCGCAGCACCTCCATCTCATCCGCGGCCGATGGATAGTCAAGCCGGACCTTGAAAAGGAAGCGATCCTGCTGCGCTTCAGGCAGCGGGTACGTGCCCTCGTACTCGACCGGGTTCTGGGTCGCAAGGACAAAGAAGGGCGCAGGAAGCGCGAGCTGCTGGCCCTCGAGCGTCACGCCACGCTCCTCCATCGCCTCGAGAAGCGCGGACTGGACCTTGGCGGGGGCGCGATTGATCTCGTCGGCGAGAAGTATGTTGGTGAAGATCGGCCCGCGGCGCAGAGCGAAGGTGCGGTTTGTCAGGTCATAGACGGAGGTGCCCACGATATCCGCGGGCATCAGGTCGGGCGTGAACTGGATCCGGCCATACTCGAGCGCGAGCGCGCGAGCGATTGATTTCGCAAGCAGCGTCTTGCCCGTGCCAGGGACACCCTCGAGGAGGACGTGGCCCTGTGCGACGAGCGCGATCGCGCAGAGGCGAATCGCGTCCTCCTGGCCGACGACGGCCTTGACGAGCTGCTCGCGAAGCCGCGCGTAGAAGTCGGGTGGGGCGGTGCCAGGCATCAGGCCACCCTACCCGAGACGGGCACGGGACGACGTCGTTCCTCCGCGACCGGATGGGCGATGTGGTGGAGCCGCTGTGCCGCCGCCAGCAGCTCGGGCTCACTTGCCGCGGAGGCGTAAAGGGCGTTCTCCGCCTCGGCCAGGTCGGCGGCAAGCCCGGGCACACGCACCCACAGAGCATTCCAGAAGCGCTCACGTGGCTGCAGTGGAATGCCCGTCCGAGCGGCGACCGCACGCTCCGTTGCCGAAGCCAGGAGGCCGAGGGTGACGGCTCGCGCGCTCGAACGGCGCAGCAGCTGTCCGACCGCGAC
>DATBZP010000125.1:0-19479 GCA_036513135.1 Candidatus Dormiibacterota bacterium
GAGCCCCGAGTCGGCGATTCGACCCTGGTTTCTGAGCATCGTGGCCAACCACTCGCGAAGCCTGCGGAGGGCGCGATGGTGGTCCGTCCTAAGAATGGATTTGGTGCCTGAGTCTCGTCAGGTGCTTCGCGACGACGTCGAAGCAAACCTGGACCTCGACCGCGAGCTGGCCAACCTGCCGCCGACGGACCGCGCGGCACTTTTCCTGTCCTTCTATCTCGATCTGCCTTTGAGCGAGGTCGGACGAATCCTGGGGATCTCACCACAGGCCGCCAAGTCCCGAGTGCATCGGGCGGTGGTCAAGCTGCGGTTAAACATGGTGGAGGTGGCAAGTTGAGCAATTCGCCGCGTGACCGCATCGCAGCTGCATTCGACCGGGAGCTGGCGCACACGCCGGTGCCGCCTAGCCTGAGGGCCCAGGCGGTGCACTCAGTAGTGCTTGGTCCTCGCCTCCAGGTCGGTCCCAAGCACTCGTGGGCGCTCGCGATGGTGGCGGCGGTTCTTGCCATCGCTGTAGTGGTCACGCTCGTGGTGGGTTCGCACGCTCTGCGCTCCAGCCCGATCCCTGCCAAGTCGTCAGCACCTCCGGCGGCGCGAATCTCGGGCAGCGTCGCGTACGACGAGGCGAGCGGGCAGCTGGTCCTTTTCGGAGGCAGCGTCAACCAGTCAACGGCGGTCAACGAAACCTGGACGTGGGATGGCAAGAGCTGGAGTCTCCAGAAGCCGAAAATGAGCCCTCCTGCCCGCGAGCAAGCCGCCATGGCGTACGACCCGGTTCACCACTACGTCGTGCTCTTCGGCGGGATGGCACTGCTGAGCCCGTCCGGCAAGGGAGGGCCTTCCGCTCAAGGAGGGCTCGCCCCGGTGACGGACACCTGGACATGGGACGGGCGGTCATGGACGATGCGCGCGACCCCGCACGAACCGGCCTTCAACAGCAGCTGGGCGCCTGCGGCTGCATTCGATCCGGTGTCGGGCATGGTTCTTGCCTTCGGATATCCAAAGAGCGGCACGGGCGAGGCGGCCGGACCTGGTCCCTCTCAAACGTGGGCCTGGAACGGCTCCGATTGGGTTCAGCTGCATCCGCGAACGGCGCCAGCGGTCGGGCTGGCAACGCTTGTCTTCGACGGCAAGCATCTCCTGCTCCTCGGGCAAGGTGGTCCGGTGCGTGGCCGATACGTGACGGCGACGTGGATGTGGGATGGCGCTGACTGGACCCTGTTGACTCCAACGATCGACTTGCCGTCAACCGGGTGGACGTCGGCGGCCTACGACCCGCAGCTTGGACGCGTCATTCTTCTCAACGGCGAGACATGGGCGTGGGACGGATCAACCTGGTCGCGCCAACATCCGACGGACGGGCCTTCAGGTGTGGGTTACATGGTCTATGACACCGCCAGCAAGCAGATCGTCTCTTGGGGCGACCAGGTGTTGAGCACTGGCAACGCCGACCTGTGGGCCTGGGGCGGCGACAACTGGAAACTGCTGCAAGCAGGTCCCGCCTACGTAGGTCAGCAGTACGGCGCGGACTACCTCGGTGTGATGAGCCCCGCAGCAGCTGAGACGGCCGTAAGGAGCACTGTGAAGAGCACGAGCCCGGTACTGATGCCCGCTTCGCTGCCGGCTGGCATGGACGCCAAGGTGTTCGCGACAACCGATGGTTTCTCGATCGAATACCGGAGCGATCAGCGTGACAAGGACATCACTTGGGGGATCGTTGTGCCGAATCCGCCGCCTGGCGGATCGAATTCGAGCGACACACGAGTCAATTTTCGCGGAGGCTCTGCGGAGTACTTCGTCTTCGACACAACCGTCCCGCAAAGCACGCGCTGGCTGATGTGGATCGGCCCGGGCACGATGGCCGTTCCGCAGACTAAGGCCCCGGGGGTGCCCTATTTCCTATCGGCCGTCGGTTTGACCGACCAGGAGTTCTGGCAGATCGCCGACTCTCTGAGATGAGTACTTGCGCGGGTGTGCGCCGAAGACGCAGATCGCGTCGCGCGACTCGTTAGCCGTTACGGGCAGAAGCACGAGCTAACTGGCCTGACGGTGACAGGCGATGCCAGTTTTCGTTTGTTGTCAGACCGCTTGAAACTTCACCGACAAGGATTCGGGTTGTGAATAGGGGGTTTGCGCCCGCGTCAGACTGCGGAAGCCTGGTTGCTCAAATACGAATGCCAAGCCAAGACGACTCCGAGTGCTAAGGCCAAAAGGTCGATGATCAGAATCACAAGTAGTTGCGATGCGGCGGTCAGTCATGCGCTCCCCAGCAGCATATGAGTACCGAACTGCGGCGTCTTAGGGCTCATCTCACGCTCAAACGCATGTTGGACGTGCAGGTAACGCTCGAGAAGTCACTAACGGTAAATGACACTTCCTGATGTGCGACGTGGTCGCGGGTCCCCGCTTTTCGAGGCACGCGCCGGGTCACAGCCGGGTGACAGATTCCCGGCACCAGGCGGCTCTAGGAGGACACGGACGGACACCGAGGAGCGGCAATTTGAGTTCAGGCGGACCTCTACGGAGCCGCTGGGACACTCGAGGACATGCAACCAAGACGGTCCGGGACCGTGAGGCCCCGGGTTCAAATCCCGGGCCCCCGACCATTTTCGTATTCAAAATCGTCGATTCTGTCGCTGGTCAGGAGCCGGCGGATCACAGCCGGGTCACAGATTCCCAACGTATGGCATAGTGTATGGCGTGAAGCGGACGACCATCTACCTGCCTGAAGACTTGAAGGGTAGCCTTGCCCGAGCGGCACATGAGGAGGGGCGGACTGAGGCGGACTTGATCCGAGAAGGGATCGAGACCTTCCTACGCTCGCGCCACCCAGAGCCGCGTGTCCCTTTGTTTACGAGCGGCATACCTGATCTTGCCGAGAACGTCGACAAGCTGCTTGCTGGCTTCGGCGAGGGTTGATCCTACTCGATACCAGCGGTTTGTTGGCTGCTCTCGATGCCAGCCAGAACCGGCATGCGAAAGCCGCGGCAGCCCTTCACCAAGTCAGCGGCCCATTCCTCTTGTCGCCTTTTGTCCTGGCCGAGCTCGACTACCTGCTGGCCACCAGGGTCGGCATTCGCGCCCAACATGCGCTGCTGGACGAAGTGGCCCGAGGTGCCTACCGGTTGGAGCCTTTCACAACCGAGGACGTAGCAGCGGCTGCTTTCGTCCTCAGACGGTATCGCGACCTCGAAATTGGCCTAGCCGACGCATCCATTGTGGTTCTCGCCGAGCGCTATGGGGTTCTCGACGTGCTAACCCTCGACCACCGGCATTTCCAAGCCCTGCGAGGACCGAGAGGGCGACGTTTTCGAATTCACCCAGGAGCTTGAATTCTTGGTCCCAAGGCTGACGCCCGAGGACGTACGGGTCAGGACCGTGAGGCGGCTCTAGTTGCGTCAGGAGGTGGGGCTTCGCGTCGTCGAGGTGGACGGTTCTTGTTCGCTCCGGTTGCGCGAGCGCGCGCCTCGGCCAGGCTCTTGATCGCCTCGAGGCGGGCGTCCCAGCGTGCGGCGACCTTGGCCATTGCGCGAGCGGCGACGTCGAGGTGCTCGGGGCGCACCGAATAGCGGACCTCGCGCCCAGTCCGTCTGCCCTCGACCAGGCCCGCTCGGTCGAGCACGGCCAGGTGCTTCGCGACCGCTTGGCGCGTGAACGGCAGCTCGGCGGCCAGCGCCGTTGGCGTCGCCTCACCGTAGGCGAGGATCAGGTCGAGGACGCGTCGCCGCGAGGAGTCGGCGACGGCCTCGAGGAGCGCGTCGTCGCTAATCGCGTCCCGGGTCATTCGCGCCCGGCGGGCTTCGTCCTCGCGAGGTCGCGCAACCGGCCGAGGCACTGTTGCCACCCGTTGGCATGGTCCTCGACGTACTTCGCCCTTTCCTCGTCGGACCAGTCGATCGCATCGAATCCGCTCTCGACGACGCGCAGGCGCGTGCTGCCGTTCTCCGGCTCGAGAATGAACTCGACGAACAGCGAGTTGTCGTTGCGAAAGATCAGGCCCGGGCGGCGGACCCAGCGGAAGGCGAAACGCCGCGGCGGCTCAACGGCTTCGACCTGCAGCTGGTACGAGTCCTGTCCTTTGAACGCGAGCGCGCCCTTGCTGCCGACGCGCAGCTCGATCTCCGCCTTGTCGGCGAACCACTGGCGGATCTGGTCGGGCTCGGTGAGGAGGTGCCAGACGACCTCGACCGGCGCCTCGATGAGGATCTCTTTCTCAATCGCGGAGGGGATCATGGCCGGCTAAGCGTAGCGCAACCATCGGTTGCGTTGGCGTGGTAGTATCCGCAACCAGTCGTTGCTTATCGGAGTTACTGGAGGCAAGAGCTCATGGAGCACAAGGTCGTTTCGCACGCGGAATGGGTCGAGGCGCGGAAGAGGCACCTCGCCGAAGAGAAGAAGTTCACGAAGCAGCGCGACGAGCTGAGCCAGGCGCGCCGCGACCTTCCCTGGGAGGGAGTCGAGAAGGAGTACGTCTTTGAGGGGCCCCAGGGACGCAGAACGCTCGACGAGCTGTTCGACGGCCGCGGCCAGCTCGTCATCTACCACGCGATGTTCAACCCCGACACCGCGTCTGACAAGACGACGTGGACGCCAGACGCTCCCTGCTTCTCATGTTCTTTCTGGATGGACAACTTCGACCGCGTGGTGGTGCACCTCAACCACCGCGGCATCACGATGGCCGCGGTGTCGCTCGCTCCGGTCTCGAAGATCGAGGCCTACCGCAAACGGATGAGCTGGAGCTTCCCCTGGTACTCGTCGAAGGGGTCGGACTTCAACTTCGACTACCACGTCTCCTTCACGCCCGCGCAGGTCGCTGCGGGCAAGGCCGAGTACAACTACCGCGTCAACCCTGTGCCGTTTTCGGAGTTTCCGGGGATCAGCGTGTTCAGGCGCGAGGGCGGAAAGGTCTTCCACACGTATTCGGCCTACGCGCGAGGGCTCGACATGCTGAATGTCGCCTACCACTACATGGACCTCGTGCCGAAAGGCCGCGACGAGGGGCCGGACGGCCAGATGGGTTGGCTGCACCGCCGCGACGAGTACCCGGACTGATGGGTACGGGCATGGCGGTCTCCATGGTTGCGATGATGGTGCCGACCGCAGCGCCCTTCTTCCTCGCCTACGGGCGTGATACGAGGTGGCCGGTGGCGATTGCGACCGTCGTCCTCATTTATGTGGTGGTGTGGGCGGCGATCGGACGCGCCCTCGACTACCTGATGAGCCAGGTGATGATGCCGTCGTCGCTGCTGGTCGTCGGGATCGCGATCGCGATCGCAATCGTGTACGCCGTCACCCCGTGGGGCCGGTGGGCGCGCAAGCAGTGCCGCCAGATGTCCATGCGCGAGCCGCGCGGCCCGCGGTTCCGCGACGCCGTGGCCGAGGGCGCGAGCTACGCGGCGTGCTGCGTAATCTGCAGCGCCGGCGTGATGCTGGTGGTGATCGGGCTCGGTATGTCGAACCCGCTGGTGATCGTCGCGGGCGCGGCGGTGATGCTCGCGTACAAGGTCATCCCTTGGCCCGCGCCGGTTCTTTCACGTAGTCGGTGAAGCCGAGGACGTTGCCCGGAGGATCGGCGATCTCGAGCGCCCAGCCGGTGTAGACCTCGAACGGGCAGAATTTGACTGACGGGAGATACCCATCTTGATCCTTGAGCGAATCGAAGACTGAGTTCGACCTTCCGGCTGATCACCAGTGGAGAAGTACCATGCCACCCGTCACATACGACCGGATCGTCGATCTGGGTCAGCGCTTGGCGCAGGCTCAGTTGCTGGGAGACGCCGATGCGCTCGCGTCGTAGCTGGCTGAAGGGTTCAAGCTCGTCGGGCCGGCCGGTTTCGTTCTGGACAAACAACAGTGGATCGATCAGTTTCGTTCGGGCCGCCTCAGAGTGCAGACATTGGACTGGGACGAGGTGGACGTTCGCGAGCATGGCGAAGTGGCCATCGCGATTGGGCGACAAACGCGTAACGCCACATTCCAAAGTCAACCCGCCGCTGGCGCGTTACGGGTTACGCAGGTGGCAGTCCGCGCAGGAGGCGATTGGCGTCTCCTCGGACTGCACTTAAGCCCGATCGGCTAGCTGCCAGGGGATAGAGACGAATCAGGCTGTGCCACTCGCACCGCCTGAAGCGGATTGTCCTCGGGGACGTGTGGTTCCTTGGGGCCTGAGAAGCACCGGTTGCCGATCCCAGGCACGAAGCTCGGCTCGTCCTTATATGTGTGGGTTGCCAGCGTATGTGGGAGTTGTCGCCGGGTCACAGCCGGGTCACACATTCCCGGAACCGGACGGTGATAGGAGGTCACCAAAGGACACCACGGCAGCGCCATTTGAGTTCAGGCGGCGCTTATGGGAGCCAGAGGGACACCTGAGGTCACGCCACCGACAGGGTTCGGGACCGTGAGGCACCCCGTACCAGATCCCGGGCCATTCGCTAGGCCGCGCGCGTCCTTAATACGTGGGCACTCGGCCGTGACGGTTGCTGTTTGCTATCACGAGCATCGCGCCTCGATGCGATCCGGCCGATAACTGGCACCTCACGACAAGTTGTCGAGGTTCAGCGCTTGGACTTGGGCAGAGAGATAGTTCGTGACAAGCAAGATGTTCGTCTCAGGGATTAAGGCCATCTCCCTGGGAAATAGCCCCGTGGGAATCGTACCGACGAGAGCTGGCCGGTTATCCAGCGCAGCACCTGTGTCCACGACGGCAAGGTTAGATGCAGCTCCTTTTGCCGAGAAGCGGTTTGAATCAGCCACAACAATCCATCGGCCTTCACGTACCAGCGCTAGGCCGACGGGAGCCTCGCCGACTCGCAGCTGTACCTCAAGAGCGTGGTCTGGATCGCTAAGTAACTTGGTGGCTGAGAAAGCGAGTAATGCGTCACTGCCTCGGGCGGCCACCCATACGACGCTCCCATCTGCTGAAGTGATGACCCGAACCGGGCTGCAGCCGGCGGTGACAGTTACCGCAACAGCCCTAGGTGGGCTGGTCTCGGCAAGACTAAGGTCGATCGCTGTGAGCGTGCCAGCAGAAGACTGGCTACCTGCCGACTCACTCGTGGCATAGATCCAACGGCCATTGGGCGACACGGTAACCCCTACAGGCGCAATCCCGAGCGGAACCTTTCCCACGAAGTCTGCTGTGCCGAAGTCGTGAACGAGGGCGTCTTGGAGATTAAACACTGCCAGGGATTCACTTGTCTCCAGCGTTACGAAAGCGAAATGATCGTCGGGTGACAGAGCCACCTCGATAGCGCCGCTGCCGGCGGGGCTCGACAGCATTCCCACGAGCGGATTAGGAGCACCGTTCTCGGCTCGCGCCACGTCAATAACCGCCGCCCCGCTGTCGTCGGCGATCAGGAGATAGCGACCGTCGTGGGTCAGCTGTTCACCCGCCGGGTTTCCGGGAACAGTGACACTCCCGCTTACGACCGGCGCAAGCGTCCGGTTGGACAGGACCTCAACCGCGTTGCCGATTGTTACGAACGACCAGTGACCGTCGGCGGTCGTTGCCACACCGAAAGGGCTGCCTGGGATGGACACATTGGCACTCGGTACGTTTGGGATTGTCCGAGCGGTGGCGATGGCCGTGGTGCAACTAAGCCCGGAGGGCGTCCTTGAGCCGTTGGTCGCCGAATTGGAACCGCTGCACGCGCAGAAAGCACCTATGGCGAGCATTACGACGAGACCGATCTGCCAAGGCATCTGGACGGATCTTGACAGCGGCCGCGACGCTTGCGATTGCTATTACCAGCTCAACCTCAGACCCCTGCACAGGAACGTCGCGGACGATGGCGAATCGCCTCGAAATCCTGAACCACAACGTCCAAACTGTGGCGAATGCTGATCGGCCTGCACGCAAGTCGGACTCGAGGTCTTCTAAGCGTTGGTGGTGTGCCCTGACAAACCGTTGCTATCGATAATGGGGTGCTTATCGAGAGCGCGCGAACAGTTCCAGCCTTCGGCTGGTTGCTCTCAGGGGACTCTCAACGCTAAATTACGTTGTATAATTAAGCCATGATCATCACCCGCAAGGTTCGCAAAGTTGGCAATTCTCTGATGATCCCTCTGCCGCCTGAGACGCTCTCTGAGTCAGGCTTCAAGGAGGGGATGGAGGTAGCCATTGGATCTCGGCCTGGTCATGTTGATCTCGACCCGGCCGGCATTCCAGACAATTGGTTGGTGGAGTTCACGGCCCGGTTCACAGAGCGATATCGAGAAGATCTAGCCGAGCTTGCCGACCTCTGAGCAGGGGCCGGTCAAGCCTCTGATCAGCCTCGAAGGGCTGGTCTGGATGCACACGGTCGCGGTCGAGGAGTTCGGCGGCTCGAGCGGTATTCGAGACCGCGGCCTGCTCGAATCAGCGCTCGCTCGCCCACTGGCTTCGTTTGATGGCAGGAACCTCTACGACACCCCGTTCAAACGAGCTGCGGCGTTGGCAGAGAGCCTGGTCCTCAACCATGGTTTCGTCGATGGGAACAAGCGAACCGCTATGTATGCGATGGCGGCCTGGTTGGAGCGCGAGGGTTATGTGATCGAGGCCGCCCGGGGAGAGTTGCGTGACCTCGCTCTCGCGATCGCCTCGCATGAGCTCAGCATGGAGCAAATTGCAGCTTGGCTCAAGCAACGCTCCAAGCCGGTCTAAGCCAAGCTCGTTAGCTATTGACAAGGCTCCGCTGTCGACACAAGTTTGTTGGTCGCCACACCTACAAGCCGTGAACCCGGACGGAAGCTCAGTGTGGCGAGGTACTCGACGTAATGATTCACTTGGAGCACCAGCAGCCAGGCCGGCTTCGAAAGTTCAAACTTGAGATCGTTGCCAACCGAGAAGGTGCGGGTGTTCTCGGGCCGGTACGCTCGTCGAGACATCGACGACGCAATTTCTGCGCACCACAGCCCGGGCGCAATTCCGGCAAAATTCGCCCGTTTGTACACAAATTTGGCAAGATCGCTGACTCGACGTCTGGCGCTGATCGGCTCGGTCACCGCGCTGGCGTTGCTGCCTTCCGGCCACATTTCACACGGCATCCAGCAGATCGAGTGGAACGGGTCTGCCTCATGCCTGGACGTTCCTGTAAGCAGCTTGATCATCCATCCGACCAAATGCTGGATGAGGGGGCCAACCTCGATCGTCGTGGCCGGGAAGGACGCCCGGAGCGGCAAGAGCGCGGAGATCGTCGTGGAGACGAGCCGGCAGCGCCCAGTCGGGGAGCTGGCCTCTTACGCGCGTAGCGGGCCGCTGCCCAACTCGAAGCTTGCAAGCAGTGGTGCAGGCGATCCGCCGGCTACATCGTCTTTCTATGTCTATGGGTCGTACGTCGACGTGTGCGGCCTGAGCGCGACCACCGAATGCCCCCTCTATTACGATGCCGCAAACGAAACGGTCCCGCCGACGGGTGGCATGACGATCCTCGACTTCGGAGCCCCCTGTTTTGAGCCGGCAACACTGGCATGGGGCACCCAGCTCTTCAACAGCCAGAGCTGCACGCCGGACGCCACGCTCGTGATCCTGGCCCAGGCCTGGCTGCGCGGCTATCAGACCAATCCCAATCGCTCAGCTTCGCCCAGCTATGTGCTGGTGGCGGGCACCAGCAACAGCCTGACGGCAGCAGTGCCCGGCTACGCGCTGACCCCGGCGGAGATGTCGTTGCACGGCCAGGCATGGTTCGGGTCGGTCATCAGTACGATCGCAGCGGTTGCGCGGAGCCTCTCCACACCGGTGGCAACCTGGGCCGGCAACGACATCGAGGAGTCAAGCGACGGCAGCTGGTACGACGGGCCGACCACCGGCGCCTGGGTTGACGCCTACGCGGCCACGTCGGGCGCGTCCAAGCCGTGCTTGGCAAGCCGGGATGCGCTGATGGTCGACTACGGCGATTACGTACCCAATGAACCCGGATGGTCGACGGGCGCTGTCTACCATGTCGCCTGGCAAGCGGCGCCGGCCTGCCCCGTGCCCGAGATCTACACGGCCGTGATGGCCAGCGAGTGGCAAAGCGTGAACCGCTACGCCGAGAGCGTCGGGCTCCCGCCAATGCAGTTCGCAGGTGTCCTGTCGGAAGGGGGAGCCGCCGGAACCTTGTCTGGCGCGGGCAGCTGGAACACTCTTAGAAGCGCTACCGGTCAAGCGGCCGCGTACTTGACGGTCATCGGAGTAACGGGACCGGTCTCGCCGGAGGTGCCCGACCCGCCGGCCGCGGTCACGCCGGTTCCGGGGCCGGGGCTAGCCACAGTTGGCTGGTCGGCTCCGGCCTGGGACGGAGGCTCTGGAGTCACGTCCTACACGGTGACTGTGTACAAGGGATCGAAGATCGCCCAGGTGGTGACGGTCAGTGGGTGGCCGACCGCGGAGACGACTATCGTCGGAGGGCTGGCCAACGGCACCTCATACACGTTTTATGTGAGCGCGACCAACCAGGTCGGAACCGGACCCCAGTCTCTGCCGTCCCGCAGCGTGGCCCCGAGCCTGTGGGATGCAAATATCCCATGACGGGTCAACCAGCGGCTTGAGCCAGTCGTCAGTTAGCATCCCGGGCGCCTCAGCCAAACTTTGTCGATGAGAAATGCCTTCGCTGGCTTCCTCGTCTTGGCTTCTCTCGTCCTCTTTATCCTGTCCGTTGTCTTCGGTCTCTTCAACCTCACGCTGTATGGCGCCCCCTCTGGCCTCTTCTTTGCCGCCGGCTGCGTCTTTATGGGCCTCGCCATCGTCTTTCGCGTGCGAGGTACGCGCTAGCAACACCAGCATCAGCCGTGGTGGTATTTATCGATCTGACAACTCAAGACGCGCGAGGCTAAGCGGGCTGTTGAGTGACTATTCCGGAACGCCAATTGCTGCCTGATGTACTTTCTGAATCCCACACCCCGAAATTTGGCAGTCACGGGCTTCGCGCCTATTCAGGTTGCAGGCGCCTGGAACCGATTCCCCGCCGGACAGGCGGCCTGCTTCGCTGTAACCCGTGAACGCGGCCGCCAAACGGTCGGTGGATTCGAATACCAAACTGGCCGAGGCGCGAAGCATGGCACTGCATCGGGACCTCGAGGGCATACTGGTGCGGTGTACTCCGCTGCCTCGAATTGGAGCGGGCTTCGGAGGGGCGGTCCTGTACGGCCGATTCTGATACTCGCGGCGCTGACCCTGATCCCCTTGACCATCGCGCTGCTGAAGTTGTTTGCTGATCGGCCGCTTGCTGAATGGTCGATCCAGCACTTCTACATCGTCTCGGCGGCTTCGCTGCTTGCGGCGGCGGTGGCGGCGATTCTCGCGGTTACCACCGTGCAGATCGGCCTCTATCGCGTTCTGCTCATCTGTCTCGGGTTTACGTCGATGGGCGGCATCTTCGCCGTTCATGGCCTGCTCACCCCGGGAGTGATCGTGCCCGACCGCCTCGAGGCCTCCGCCTACAGGGTGGTCGGTATGTCGGCCTTCTTCAGCGTCGCCGTGCCGGCCCTATTCTTCGCCGCAAGCTTCACGCCAGGAATGGCGTGGCTCGAGAAGCGGCTGCCCTTCTGGCCGGCGGGGTGGCTCGTGGTCGTGACATTCATCGCCGTCGCGGTGTACGGCGGAATCGCGCTTTTGAACACAAACCTGCTCTCCACCAGCTCGCTGTCAAGCCCGCCCTACAGCACCGTGCTAGTGATCGGCAGCATCGCACTGCTGTTCTTCGCTGCATTTCGCCAGGCTGCCCTTTATCGAACGGCCGGACTCACAGGCCAGGCCGATCTGATCTTTGCCTTCGTACTCCTAGCGAATGCCGCAGCGTGCATGCTGCTGTTCTCCGTCTGGACAGTTGGATGGTGGTTTTATCACCTGCTGATGTTCACGGCGGTGTGCTTCGCGCTGCGTGCCTTGCTTTTGGAACGGCTGCGGGGCGAGACGTTCAAGTCGGCGGTCGAAGGTGTTCTCGAGCTTGGTTCCGAGATCCCCAGCCGCAGGTCATGAACCTCCTGCAAAGTCGGTGTGGCGCCCAAACTGGACCTGCCCTACAGCGACACCGCCGCGGAGCGGTGAAAAGTACCGCACCTCAGCGGTACTCAGCGAATTCGGGGCGGGTTCTCGAATCGACTGGGCCCATCTGTTAGCCGCAAGGTCATGTCGTGTTCATGTAGCAATCCTGGCGACACCAGTGGCTGAAACTGCCCTCAAATCCCCCCTTTCCCTACCGTGAGGTCCGGTTTCGATTAGCCTCGTTGCGTATGTCCTCTTTGACGTCACGGACGGTGGCCTTGGCCTTGCCGACCTGCTGCCTCAACTTGCCCTTGGTCTCCTCGGTACGGTTGCCGGTGACCTTGCCCTTGATCTCTTCCGCCTTGCCACGAACCTGGTCCTTCATGAAGACCTCCTTGAGAGTGATTCCGTTACGACGACGTCTGAGTCGAACGACTGGAGCGAGGAGCGGCCCTATGTGGTGGCCAATACACCGCGCCCGCGCTGGGGCGGAACTGCTCCGTTGAGCTCGTGCACCCGAGCCTCCCAGTAGCCGAGGCGCTGGCGAAACCTCTCCGCCTGGGCGACCACCACCGGCACATTGGTCAACTCGACCTCGCGGCGCGCCGCGCCTGACTGGGTGGCCATCAGCTGATGGATTCGCTTCAGAACCTTCTCCTCCATGCCCAGGACCTCGGTGTAGATCTTTCTCCAGTAGAGCGCCTCCTCCATGGTGGCGTGACCAGGAACACCCTCACCGTCCATGGCCTGGGCCCAATCTCCTCCACGCACCGCTGCGTCGATGTCGGGACGGCTGCGTTTCACCTGAGCCCGTTTCATGTGTTTACTTCTACGGCCCCGAGCATAAGAAGATCAGCAATTTTCTGAAACTCGCGGCACACCCAGAAATGTGGTCAAGCGGGCTCGTCACCTGACTTTCCTTAGAAGCCGGGCGGATGGGGCCGAGAGCGAGGGCAAAGCCGTCGCGCGCGCTCGAGGGAGAGGATCTGAAAACCTCTCACTGGGAAGACGCCCGCCACTGGATGAGCATCTACGCCGATCTCCTCGAGTTCAAGCGCGGACCTTGTCAACAAGCCCGGCCGCGGCTACTCGCTGGTATTCCGACCAACCTGATGGTTCGACTCGCGGTGCGTACCAAGTAGCCCGTCGCCTTGTCGCTTTCTTCTGGCCCTTTAGTGGACGGCCTTCGAACCTTCATTCTGACTGCCACCGTTTGAGGTATCGGATGCAATCTGCAATTTAGGGGGCCGACTTATTCCTTAGGTGCGGCGCCGGCGCAAATCATCCTCAAAACAGTGGACCCAATACCAGTTGGAAGCCCCTAGCATGACGACGCACATGGGCAAGGAGCGAGACGCGTCAATCTCCACTCCGATCGCGAAACCCGTGGTGCTGGTTTTCATGGGTGTATCCGGTTGCGGGAAGACGACGGTGGCCGCAATTCTGGCCGGCCGCCTGGGCTGGCGGTTCGAGGAGGGCGATGCACTGCACCCTCAGTCGAACGTCGAGAAGATGGAGGCGGGACATCCGCTCACGGACGAGGATCGGGCGCCCTGGCTGGAGAAGGTCGCCGAATGGGTTGACGACCGCCTCGACGCCCGCGAGAACGGCCTCATCACGTGTTCGGCCTTGAAGCGTTCGTACCGAGACGTGATCAATCGACGGGGTACTGGCTTGGTGTTCGTATTTCTGGCGGGCTCAAAGGAGACGATCGCCGCACGGCTTGCCGCGCGCCATGGACACTTCATGCCGTCGAGTTTGCTTGATAGTCAATTCGCCGATCTGGAGGAACCTACCCCGGATGAGCCGGAGATCCGGTTGGATGTCGGTCCGGCACCCGGCGTGATAGCTCAACACATCCTGAACGTGCTCGGCCTAATCGACTGAACGGAAAAGGGAGGACCCATGAACGTGCTCGCCACTCTCAACAGCGGTATTCCGACCGTAACCGCAGCTAGCAAGTCGTTGAGCGGCCACGACATCCAAGTGCTGATCGTTGCGGCCGTCGGCATTGCGATCGTCGTTCTCCTGATCGTGTTTTTGAAGATGCACGCCTTCATAGCGTTGACCATCGGCGCTCTATTCGTTGGCATCGGATCGGGTATTGCCCTGGACAAGGTGACGGCGTCCTACGAGACCGGGGTCGGCGGTGTTCTCGGCTACGTCGGCGTGCTGATCGCATTGGGCGCAATGCTCGGCAAATTGCTGGCAGATTCCGGCGGGGCGGACAAGGTGGTGAGCACGCTGCTTCGGGGACGCCCTGCGACGCTGCCCTGGAAGATGGCGCTCATCGCCTTCATCATCGGCATTCCGATGTTCTTCGAGATCGGGCTCGTTCTCCTCATTCCCGTCGTCATGCTCGCGGTGCACCGCTCGAAGGGCCCTGCAATGCGGCTCGGGATCCCGGCCCTGGCAGGCCTTTCGGTTCTGCACGGGTTCGTCCCACCGCACCCGGGTCCGCTCGCCGCGATTGCGATACTGCACGCGAACGTTGGGCTGACCCTGGCCCTCGGCCTCGTGATCGCTATTCCGACCGTGGCCGTGGCCGGGCCGCTGTTTGGCATGCTCGCTGCCCGCATGGTCCCGATCGGCGCTGCCGGAGCGGGACTCGCAGTCACTGGCGCGGCGACCGGCGAAACGAGTGCTGTTGGCGCGGGCTCGATTGGGACCGTGGGGGCGCCGGCCCCGATCGGAGCTGCTGGAGGAGGATCCGCGTTCACCAGCGGATCGACCGGCGAGACGAGGGCTGCCGGAGCGGGCTCGAGCGGCACCGGGGCGGCGCAGGACCCCGAAGCCACACGCAGCCCGACCTTCGCCTGGACCCTGATCACACTCCTGTCCCCACTGGTGCTGATGCTCATCAAAGCGGCAGCGGATATCTGGATCGCCAAGGGTGCCGGGGTGCGGCCTGCATTGGACTTCATCGGCGATCCGGTCGTGGCACTATTGATCGCAGTTCTGCTGGCCATGGTTACATTCGGGACCACGGTCGGTTTTTCGGCGTCCGTGCTGGCCAAAAAGATCGGTGCCAGCCTGCTGCCGATCGTTGGCGTCATGCTGATCGTGGGAGCCGGCGGCGGCTTCAAGCAGGCACTCGTCGATGGAGGCACCGGAGCCGCCATTGCCAAGATCGCCCTTGCGGCCGGCCTGTCGACGCTCCTGCTGGGTTGGATCGTCGCCGTACTGATCCGCCTATCGACCGGGTCCGCAACCGTCGCGACCGTGACGGCCGCCGGCATCATTGCGCCGTTAGCAGTCGGTTTGACTCCTAACCACCTGGCGCTGGTTGTGCTCGCCATTGGCGCTGGGTCACTGTTCTTCTCGCACGTGAACGACGCGGGCTTCTGGCTGGTGAAGGAGTACTTCGGCCTAACGGTGGGGCAGACGATCAAGACCTGGTCGCTGATGGAGACGATCATCTCGGTCATGGGCCTTTTACTTACGCTGCTGTTGTCGCTGGTTCTGTAGCAGTGTTCAATGCCTAAGCGGGCACCCGGTCCAATGGTGATTGTCGGCGCGGGCTTGACAGGAGGTACCGCTGCCAAGGCATTGCGAAAACACGGCTACCTCGGAGAATTGCTGATCCTCGGCGAGGAGTCCAGCTTTCCGTTTGGGCGTCCACCTCTAACCAAGGGTTACCTGCGTGGCGAGGAGGGGCTGTCGGGCTGGATGGTGGCACCGCTGGACTGGTACAAGACCCATCACATTCAACTCGTGCCGGCCAAGGTCTCAGGCGTGGACCCTGCTACTAAGCGAGTGAGCTTGCAGTCGGGAGACACCATCGGTTATGAACGATTGCTGCTCGCCACCGGAGGCCGAAACCGAGCCTTGGATGTGCCAGGGGCTCATCTTCCAGGCATTCACCAGCTCCGGACGATTGCCGAATGTGATGCGATCAAACGGGCCGCTAAACCTGGTGCTCGGGCTGTTGTCGTGGGGTCGGGCTTCATAGGCTCGGAGGTGGCAGCGTCTTTGCGCCAGTTGGGGTTGAAGGTGACCTCAGTCATGCGAGGAAAGGCACCGCTCGACCAGGTTCTGGGTCCCGAAGTGGGCGGCGTTTTTGCCGCGATCCATCGCGCGGCCGGCATCGAATTGGTGGCTGAGGACGAAGTGGTCCGATTCGAAGGGTCGTTGCGGGTCGAGCGAGCCGTGACGAAAAAGGGACGGCGGATCGCGTGCGACCTCGTGATTGTCGCGGTCGGAATCGAACCCAATGTCGAAATCGTCAAGGGCTCCGGTGTTGCAGTCAGGGATGGAATCATCGTCGATGCAACGTGCCGCACGAATGTAGCCGGCATCTTCGCAGCCGGTGACGTGGCCAACCACCTTCATCCGATCTTCGGACGCGTGAGGGTCGAGCACTACAACAATGCTGAAAAGATGGCTGCCGCGGCAGCAAGGTCCATGCTGGGCGCGCGGACCGCATACCGCTATATGCACAGTTTCTGGAGCGATCAGTTCGAGCACAAACTCGAATACATCGGCCACGCTCCCAAGTGGGATCGCTTCGTTGTCCGAGGATCCCTCGACGAGCGCAAGTTCGTTGGCTTTTATCTTCAGGCTGGCAAGCTGCGGGCGGCGGTCGGACTCAACCGCGGTGGCGACCCTGAGAAGGATAAGGACGGCGAACTGGCAAAGGCGGGTCGCCTGATCGCGAAAGGCGCGCGGCCATCACCGACGTTGCTCGCGGACGAACGGGCAAGTCTCGAGTCCAGTTAGTCGGCCGTAGATCATGTGATCCTCTTCGACACCAACTCGTGGGGGGGATCAAGCGGACCGAAGAAGCTTTCGATCCAGTCGTCGTGTGGGGGGCATGGCAGCGGGTCCAAGGACAAGCGCCGCCACCCATCGCCTTCGAACCATTCCGGCTGCTCCGGGCTGATGAGCACGATCTCCCCGCCACTAACAGTCACGCGCTCGAGCTCGTTCAGCACGGTCGGGTCAGGTCCCAGTAATCCGCAAGCAACCGTGAGCTCAGACCAGTGGTTGGGAAGCGGCAGCGCTTCGGCCCACGCCGCAATGACGCGAATGCGCGGCAAGCGGCTCCGAAGCAACCTGGCAAGTCCGGTGGACGGTTCGATTGCGATCAGCGACGTGCATCGCTCCGCCAGGTAGGCGGTCAGCCGCCCGCTCCCTGCTCCAATCTCTAGCACTCGACCCCGCGCGGTAGGTAATGCGGCGAGCACGCTTGGGTGGATCGGTTCGACCAGTGCAAGGGCATCCCATCTCTCCGGTTCAAGGTGGTACACGAGGGTCCAGAAGAGCGCCCTAAGGATTCTCTCGCTGACTTCCCGATCGCCGGCGGCAAGCAGTTCGCGCTCGGCATGAGGGATGCGCGCCAGCTCGTGGTCGCGCACTGCGGCAGGCAGCCGATCAAGGTCGGACATCGTGAAGTGTCGCCACCCGGGCGGAGCCGTCTCGACCGCACGCTCATATTCCATTCCTGTCTCCGATCAGACTAAGGCGAGATGCTGCCTGCAGGCCTGACCCGCACCCAGCGCCTGGAGCCCATTAAGTGAGGATCGCTGTCGTCGCATCGCCCGTGACTCCGTTGCGCCCGGCCCAGACAGGCGGAGCCCAATCGGTGATCTGCGATCTGGCGGTCGGGATGGTCCGACGCGGCCACAATGTGCTTCTGCACTGCGCGGAGGGCTCGGAGGTGGCGGGTGTGGAATTGGTCATGGTGCCGACCCCTGCGGACGCAAGTAAGGCCCTGGTGATGCCGGGCGGCGCGCCAGCCATTCCAACCCCGGGCGTGACCGAGGCGATCACGGCGATGTTTCGTGGGGTTGAAGCAAGCCGGCCGGATGTAGTCAGCCAACACGCCTTCGATGCACCGGCCTTCGAGATGGCCGAAATGCTTCCGTCGCTGCATACGCTGCACCTGCCTCCGATCGAGCCCGCTGTCGTCGCCGCTCTACGCCTGATCCCGGCGGCGCGACTGGCGACAGTTTCGCAATCCTGCCGGCGGGATTGGGAAGCTGCGGGCATGCAAATCGGACTGGTGATTCCCAACGGGGTCTCCGACGATTCACCCGTAAACGGGGATCAAGTCGAAGACGTCGCCTTGATCGCGGGGCGAATATCCCCGGAGAAGGGTGTCGATCATGCACTGAGGGCCGCGCGGTTGGCTGGCCTGCGCTGTCGAATCGCCGGATCGCTCTACGATCCTGGCTACGTGGTCGATCTTGCCGGAGCCGAAGTCCTGGGCTCCATCCCACGTGACGACTTGCGCCGCATGATGGGACGCAGCGCCGTGACAGTTTGCGCGATCCGTTGGGAGGAACCCTTTGGGCTCGTTGCGGCCGAGGCGCAGATGGCGGGGTGTCCAGTTGCCGCGTACCGACGCGGCGCCATGCCCGAGGTCGTGGAAGAGGGCGTGAGCGGCTTCCTCGCGGTGCCTGACGACGTCGGGGATCTGGGCCGTGCGATCGTCAAATGCCTCGCCCTTGACAGGAGCAAGGTCAGAGCAAGCGCACAACGACGTCTTGGATTGGAACGCATGCTGAACCGCTATGAAGCCGCGATGAGCGAAGTCGCACGGTGAGTCCAACCGCAGTTGTCACCGGCGGTTCGGGTGGCCTCGGTCGGGCGGTCGTGGCTGACCTACGGGGGCGAGGTTGGGAGGTCACATCGCTGAGCCGTCGAGAAGGCTGCGACGTTTCGGACGAGGGCCAAGTTCAAAAGGCCTTCAGCCGGATGGACCGGCTCGACGCGCTGGTCAACTGCGCCGCTCAGCTCGTCAAGCGACCGATCCTGGAAATGACCGCCGCGGACTGGGACGCCCAACTCGATGCGGGCCTACGGGGCGCCTTCCTGTGCAGCCGCGAGGCCTTTCGGGTGATGGGGAAGGGGGGTGGATCGATCGTCATGGTCTCGAGCCTGTCGGGTGTTGCCGGTGCGGAAAAATTCCCAGGCATGGCTGGCTACGTGGCGGCAAAATCAGGGCTTGCCGGACTCACCGAAGCGCTGGCGGTCGAAGGGCGACCGCATGGCATCAGGGTGAACGCGATCAGTCCGGGCGCGATGGACACGCCAATGCTCCGAATCGCCGGCGTTGAGGGTCCACGCCTGCAGCCGGCGGAGGTGGCTCGCATCATCGTGTGGTTGGCATCCCCCGAATCCGCGCCGTTGTCGGGCTCCAACCTCCGTCTCGATCCAGCCGATCGTGCTACTTGATTTGGCCCGAGTTGACTCGGTAACGTCGCCGGGGAAGGGGTTGACCGTGCCCGGGGTTGTACTAGAGGAGTTGGCTCGATGAGCACCACCACTACTGTTCGGATTACTCGCCGCGCGACCTTCGCCGCCGCGCACGTCCTCTGCCGTCCTGAATGGAGCGAGGCTCGCAACCAGGAGGTTTTCGGTCCCTGCTCCAGCGATCACGGCCACAACTACGTGGTCGAGGTTACCGTTGCCGGCGCAGTCGATCCGGAGACAGGGATGGTCGCCAACCTCAAGGACGTGGATCGTGTCCTCAGGCGCGAGTTCATCGACCTGGTCGACCACAAGCATCTCAACCGAGACGTTGAATGTCTCAG
>DATBZP010000126.1:0-37612 GCA_036513135.1 Candidatus Dormiibacterota bacterium
CGACTTCAGCGTGTCGCACGCGTATGCCAAGGCCGGCACGTACAGGGTCGGGCTGGCGGTGGTCGACGACGACCTCGGCGTTGGCAATGCGTCGACCACGGTTGTCGTGGGGACCCCGGCGCAGGCCGTGGCCAACATCGTCGGGTTCGTGCAGGACCTGCCCGATCTCAAGCAATTCCAGCGGAACAGCCTGGTGAGAAGGCTCGATTCAGTGGTGCGCTCCCTTCAGCACGGCCAGACGGAAGCGGCCTGTAACCAGCTCGACGCCCTCCTGCAGCGGTTCGGAGGCTCCAAAGACGAGCGTTATCTGTCGGCCCAAGACCTGGCAACGCTCACGGCCACCATCCGCGCGACCCAGTTGTCGCTCGGGTGCTCCAGCAGCTCGGACAGGGGCTCGAGCGAGGCTAACTCGACCGGTCGCTGAGCTCGAGCGTCCGCTGCTTCGAACCCTTGCTCCGCTGTCAAGTCTCAGGACGGGACACCTACACTGCGGGCCACCATGGCCGGCACCGCTCTCCCACCCGCAGACCTGCTGCCGGTCGGCCGGCGAGCCAACATCCCTTATCGGGCTCTCCGCCTGGTCGCGGTTCCTTTGCTCAGGTTGTGCTTCCAGTTCGCCGTGCAAGGGCGTGAAAACATCCCGCGATCCGGCAACTACATCGTCATCGCCAACCACCTCAACTGGCTCGACGAGTTCGCGGTCCTGCTGCTGTTCCCGGTGGAGCCGCGCCTGCACTTCCTGGCCAACCCGACCCTCCTGGTGACGCGCAAGCTCCAGTGGTGGCTGATCCGCACCACGGGCGGCTACGTGCCGGTCGTCCGAGAGCGCCAGGGCGACCGCAGGCTCTTCCAACATGTCGACCGATGCCTGGAGGCGGGGGGCGCGGTCGCCATCTTCCCAGAGGCGGAGTACGGGCCTAAAGAGGGCGACCTCATGCCATTTAAGAAGGGTTTTGCGCACTTCGCTATCAAGGCCGGAGTGCCGGTGGTCCCGGTCGCTCTCTCGGGGACCAAGGAGCTGTGGTTTCGCAAGCGGATCCGCGTGGTCATCGGCCGGCCGCTCGTACCTGGGGGCAAGGATCCGGTCTCGCTGACCGACGCCGCCTTCCAGCGTGTGAAGGAGCTACTGCCTGAATACACGGAATCGCCCGGCCGCAAGCTCCTCCGTGGGTGGCTGACCGACCTTTTTTAAGGTCCGAAAGGCTACACAAAGTCGCCGCCGTTTTGGTAAGGTGCCCTTCTGCCCGGTTCCTGAGCGGTCTTCCAAACGTCTCGCTCCGTGCTCAGGCCTGAATGGCGCCCCAGGGGTAGGGCGACTCAGAAGAGGAGCGCAAGGATTTGCTGCCGCTGTTTCGGGCGATCCTGGTCTGGACTGTGATACTCGCCGGCGTGATCTTGGTGCGGATGGACCCGCCAACGGCTGTCACGCAGGCGGTCGCGGTCACCCAGCTGAGCGCTTACGACCGGCTTTCCGTCGTGCAGCAGACGCGCAACCAGCGCGTCCAGGCGGCGCAGATGGCCCAGGTCGATGCGTGGTCGGCGGAGCTGAAGCAGGGTTTGGCCGACTACCAGGCGCAGCAGGACGCCCTGGCTGCGGCACAGGCCCAAGCGGCGCGGATCGCGGCCCTGAACAACCATCCGCCTCCGCCTACCGACATCGCGAAGATCATCACCGACGCGTTCAGCCCTCTCGGTCAGGCTGCGGTCGTCTGGGCGTTGCGTATCGCCTATTGCGAATCGCGGTATCACCCGAACTCGGTAAACACTTCCAGCGGCGCGTCCGGGCTGTTCCAGTTCCTGCCCAGCACATGGGGTGGGACGCCGTGGGCCGGCCAATCGCCGTTCGACCCGGTCGCCAATGCCCAGGCGGCCGCCTGGCTGTACAGCCACTACGGCCCCGGCCGGTGGTCCTGCAAGTAAGTAGGTCGCTTCCCCGTTTGCGGGGGATGCGGGGCGCCCGCTAAAGCTCAGCCGCGGCGTGTGGGGATGCTGGGCCAGGGTTACGCGTTCGCCGCCGGCTCTTCTGGCGGAGCCGCCGCTTGGTGCCGGCGTGGGCACGCTCACCAGCCATCTGTCCGGCCATCTCGCTATCCGATGGACTCACCTCGATCTTGCGGGGACGGCCAGGCGGGCGGCGTAGGCGCTTGAAGGCCTCAACGTCCTCTGGGAAGATCGCCCAGACCGAGCCCACCTTGGTCCCGTACAGGCGCTGCCTGGCCAGCAGGCGGCGCACATAGGCCACCGACGCCTTGAGCTCGGCGGCGGCATCGGCAACAGAAAGTAGGCGAGGGCGTTCGATCGCAAAATATTAGCACGCAGTCGCAACCATTTTCTGCTATAGTGAAGGGCAGTTCGTTTCTGGACTGAGGTGAGAGCCGTGATGGTTCTCCCGGTTGCCGGCCTCTGATGGCAGTAGCCTCTTGGCCCTCCACTTCGCGGTTACTCCATTAGGAGGAGACGCATGACTGAAGTCAAAGACACAGCCGCCCATTTCGTGACCGCTTTCAATGCCCACGACGAAAGGGCGCTGCTTGCACTACACGCGGACAACATCAAGTTCGACGCGCCGGGCGGCTTCAAGGCGACCAACTCACGCGAGGCAACGGCTTACGCGATGCGCTGGCTCAAGGGCTTCCCGAACGGCAAGTTGACCGTTCGCAACGAGATCGTGAGCGCCCCCTGGATCGTCCAGGAAATCATTATGGAAGGCACCCACACGGGTCCTCTCGAGGGCCCGACCGGTACCGTCCAGCCGACCCATATGAAAGTGGTAGGCAAGGGCGTCCAGCTTCTCCGGATCGAGAACGGAAAAATCGCTGAGGCTCGGATCTACTTCGACCTGCTCGACCAGATGTCCCAGCTAGGTCTGATCCCCGTGCCGGCTACGGTCTAACAACACTCGTCGGATCCGGCCCCACCTCGGGGCCGGATTCTTTGTTTTCTAGGCCTCCGCGGTGACCGTGATCTTCAACTGGTAGATCGGCTGCGGCTGTGGGGCGCCTTTGAGCAATATGGGCTCGTAGTCCGTCACCTCGAAGCCCGCCGGCAGAAGGTCGCGCGTCGTCTCGGACATCAGCACCATCGCCGGCCGCACCTTCGAAAGGTAGGAGCTGTTGTTCACCGGGATGCCGATGAGCGTGAACTCGAGGCGTCGCTCCGAGCCGACGTGCCCCGCCACCACAAAGCCGGTATCCAACCCGATACCGACGGAGATCGCGGGCTTCCCGGCTTCGACCAGCTCGCGGTTGAGGCGATCGATCTCTCTGACCATGTCCCGAGCCGCTTTGAGTGCCCGGGCAGCGTGATCCTTCACCGGGTTGGGTGCACCGAAGACAACCAGCATGCCGTCGCCCTGGAACTTGTCGATGTTGCCGCCGTGAGCCAGGACCACCTCGATCATCCGTTCGAAGTAGTGATTGAGAAACTCGACCAGCTCCTCCGCCTCCATGCGCTGCGATAGAGCCGAAAAGCCGGCGATGTCGGAGTTGAGCATGGTCACCTCGAGCCGCTCGCCGGGCAGGAACTTGGTGTTGCGGTCGGAGCGCGCGAGCACGTATTCAAGGACCTGCTTGTTGACGTGAAGCTCGAACAGCGTGCGGAGTAACTCAGAGCGCTCGTACTGGCGCGCGTTGTCGATGGCGATCGCGGCCAGGTCTGAGATGGCCTGGAGGAACTCCTTGTCCTTCTCTTCGAAGATCGCCGCCTGAAATGGGTTGTCGACGTAGACCGCACCGATCACCTTGCCCTTGGTGACCAGGGGCACCGCGATGATCGAGCGCAGGTTTTGCAGGATCACCGACTGCTGGCCCTTGAAACGATCGTCGAGGCTGGCGTCGGTCGAGACGACGGCCTGGCCCGTCATCACAACCTGCTCGATGACAGTCTTCGAGCCGAGGAAAAGACGCGTCTTCTCCTGGTCGGCCTCGCCGTCGAACATCGGCACCGAGATGGTCCCTGTAACGGGATCGACCAGCACGATGAAGCCACGTGACGCCTTCATCAGCGTGATGACGCGATCCATCACCTTGCGCAGGACGACGTGGAGCTCGAGAGACGAGCTGAGGTCGCGTGCGAGCTCGTAGAGGAGGTGATCGCGCATGCCGAGATCTACTTCGGGGGCCAAGGGCACGAGCAGTTTAACGAACGAGTAGCGGAAATCCGGCCACCGGTAAACTCGACTCCTAGTGTCAAGCGATGGATCGTCCACGCCCGCCGTCGAGGTTCTGCTGGAGCGGCTGAATCCACCGCAACGGGAGGCGGTCACGCACGGCGACGGGCCTCTCCTCATCTTTGCCGGCGCGGGCAGCGGCAAGACCCGCGTCCTGACCGCCCGAATCGCGTACCTGATCGCAACCCATCGCGTCTGGCCCGACCGGCTGCTGGCGGTGACCTTCACGAACAAGGCGGCTAAGGAGATGCGTGGCCGGGTCGAGAGCCTCGTGGGCGAGGGCGCTCAGAAGATGTGGGTCGGCACCTTCCACTCGACGGCGGTCAAGATCCTGCGGCGGGAAGCGCAGCGGATCGGAGTCGTCCCTAGTTTCGTGATCTTCGACGAGGACGACACACGCGCCGCGCTGAGGCGTGTACTGGATGAGCTCAGGCTCGACCCGAAGCGCTATCCGATCGGCGCCCTCAGCCACGCGATCTCGCAGGCGAAGAACGACCTCAAAGGACCAAATGAGTACCCGAACCGCAGCTACGCCGACGAGATCGTGCGCCGTGTCTACGAGTCCTATCAGGAGGTCCTGCGCCGATCCGGCGGGCTCGACTTCGACGACCTGATCATGAAGCTCGTCGAGCTGTTCAACACCGACGAGGAAGCACTGGCCAAGTGGCGGGACCGTTTCCGGCACGTGCTGGTCGATGAGTACCAGGACACCAACCGCGCGCAGTACGTGCTGGTCAACCAGCTTGCCGCCGAGCACCGCAACGTGGTCGTCGTGGGAGACGACGACCAGTCGATCTACCGGTTCCGCGGCGCGGACGTCCGCAACATCCTCGACTTTCGCAAGGACTATCCCGATGCGCACGTCGTGCGCCTGGAGCAGAACTACCGCTCGAGCCAGGCCATCCTGGACGCGGCGTACAGCGTGATTCGCAGCAACCCGGAGCGGGCCGAGAAGCGGCTCTGGACCGAGCGAGCCGGCGGCGAGAAGGTGATGGCGACGCAGGCGTACAACGAGATCGAGGAGGCCGAGTTCGTCGCCGACGAGATCGAGCGTCTTCGCCGTACCGAGGGCCGAGGCTACTCGGCATATGCGGTCCTATACCGCACCAACGCCCAGTCCCGCTCCTTCGAGGACGTGCTGGCGCGGCGCCGCATCCCTTACCGGCTCGTCGGCGGAATCCGATTCTGGGAGCGCCGCGAGGTCAAGGACGTGGTTGCCTACATGCGCTTCTGCTTCAACCCCAAAGACGCCCTGAGCTTTTCGCGAATCGTGTCGGTGCCCGCGCGCAAGATCGGTAACGTCACCGTCGACGCGCTCAACGCCTTCGCCCGCGAGAAAGACACCGATATCCTCTCTCTGCTCGAAGACCCGGGGCGCGTCCCCAAGGTGCCTCGGGCGGCCATCGTGCCGCTGCAGAAGTTCCGCACGCAGATCGAATCGATACGCTCTGTGATGGGAGTCCTGCGGCCGAGCGAGCTGCTCGACCACGTGATCGAGATCATGGGTCTTCGGCTGCACTATCTGGATGGGACTCCGCAGGGCGAGGCTCGCATGGAGAACCTCAATGAGCTGCGCGGCCTCGCGGAGAGCTTCGACGACCGCGAACCGGCGCAGGGCCTCGAGGACTTCCTGGCGGAAATCGCCCTCGTGTCGGACGTCGACGCTTACGACGAGAACGGCGAGGGCGTGACGTTGATCACGCTGCACATGGTCAAGGGCCTGGAGTTTCCCGTCGTGTTCATGGTCGGCATGGAAGAAGGGCTCCTGCCACATCAGCGTGCGCTGGACGAGCGCGAGGAGAACCCGTCCGCCGTTGGCGCGGCGACGGAGATGGCTGAGGAGCGGCGTCTGTGCTACGTCGGGATGACGCGCGCGAAAGACCGGCTGTATCTGAGCTGCGCCTTCCGTCGCCACCTCTACGGCCGCTCGCAGCCCGCATTCCCAAGCCGGTTCCTGACCGAGATTCCGCAGTCCATGCTGGCCGCGCCGCGGGGCAGCGCACCGGTGGCGCCTCCGCGCCAGGGCTACAAGGAACGATTCCAGGAACGGCAGGTACAGGCCGCCCCTGCCCCGCCGCCGGTGCAGCGGTTCACCAGCGGTGACCGGGTCAAGCACCCCGCGTTCGGCGCCGGGACGGTCGTCAAGAGCACCCTCACGCGCACCGACGAGGAGCTGGTGATCAAGTTCGACAAGGTTGGTCTCAAGATCCTCAGCGGCATGCTCGCTCCCTTGACGAAATGAGCAAGCGGAAGAGGACCGTCGACTGGGCGGTCAGGGTCGAAGAGCTGCGGCAGGAGATCCGCCATCACGAGCACGCGTACTACGTGCTGGATCAGCCTGAGCTCACCGACGCCGAGTACGACGCGCTGTTTCTCGAGCTGCGCCGGATCGAGGAGGATTGGCCGGCCCTCCTGACTCCCGACTCGCCGACCCAGCGCGTCGGGGGGGAAGCGTCCGACCAGTTCGCCAAAGTCCGGCACCGCTCGCCGATGTTGAGCCTGCAGAACGCTTTCGACGAAAACGAGATCCGTGCCTTCGATAAGCGGGTGCGCGCTGCGATCGGCGACAAGGTCACGTACTGCGCGGAGCTCAAGATCGACGGGCTCGCAGTGAGCCTGACTTACGCGAAAGGCCGGCTGCAGCGTGCTGCCACTCGCGGCGACGGGACCGTGGGCGAGGACGTTACCGCCAACGTGCGCACGATCCGAAGCGTTCCCCTCGCGATCACGCCTCTGAAGGGTCTGCCTGACGTGTTCGAGGTCAGGGGCGAGGTCTACTTTCCGATCGCGGCATTCGAGAAGCTCAACCGTGAGGTGGAGGCCTCCGGCCGGCAGCGCTACGTCAACCCGCGCAACACCGCAGCCGGAAGCGTTCGCCAGATCGACCCCAATGTCACCGCGAGTCGCGACCTTCAGACGTTCATGTACACGCTCGATCCCGGCGGGCCGAGCCGATCGCAGTGGGAGGTGCTCGGCGCCCTGGAGAAGATGGGCTTCCGCGTCAACAAGCACCGCCGCCATCTCAACTCGATCGAAGAGGTGATGGAGTACCACGCTGAGTGGCAGCGGCGGCGCCACGAGCTCGAGCATGAGATCGATGGCGTCGTGATCAAGGTCGACGGTTTCGCGCAGCAGCTCGAGCTCGGTTTCGTCGCGCGCTCACCCCGCTGGGCCATTGCGTACAAGTACGCGCCGGAGGAAGCCGAGACCGACGTCGAGGAAATCGCATGCTACGTCGGCCGCACCGGGGTGCTCACGCCTGTCGCCCACGTCAAGCCTGTGGTCGTGGGCGGCGTGACCATCCGCAACATCACCATGCACAACGAAGCACAGGTGAACGAGAAGGGCGTGTATGTCGGCGCTCGCGTCGTCATCCATCGCGCTGGTGACGTCATTCCCGAGATCGTCAGCGTCAAGGAGCCGAAGCCGGGTTGGAAGATGCCGGCGAAATGTCCCGTGTGTGGGGGCGAGGTCGTGCGCGAGGAGCCCTACATCGCGCACCGGTGCATCAACCCGTTCTGCGCCGCCCAGCGCCTGGAGCGGCTGCGCCATTTCGCGAGCCGTGGCGCGCTGAACATTGAAGGGCTCGGCTATGCGACGCTCGGCCAGGTCGCCGAACGAGGATGGGTCGAGGACCCGAGCGACCTCTATCGCCTCACCAAGGAACAGGTCGTGCAGCTCGACGGCTTCGCCGAGAAGTCCGCGCAGAACCTGCTCGAACGCTTGGCCGAGAGCCGCCACCCGCAGCTTGGGCGGTTTCTATACGCGCTCGGCATTCCGCAGGTTGGCGAGGCGACTGCGGATCTGCTCGCCGCCGATTTCGGCACCATCGAAAGGCTCCGCAACGCGAGTGAGGAGGAGCTGCAGAAGGTCGAGGGCATAGGCCCGAACATGGCACGCGAGGTGACCATGTACTTTCACGGTCATGGCGGCGAGCTGGTCGGCAAGCTGCTCGCCGCGGGTGTCGAGCCGCAGTCGGTCGAGGCGCCGGGTGAAGGCCCGCTGACCGGCAAGACATTTGTCTTCACCGGGACCCTCGAGACGATGAGCCGGCCCGACGCGGAGGCACTGGTGAGGAGGCTGGGCGGGAAGGCCGGCTCCGCCGTCAGCTCGAAGACCGATTACGTCGTGGCCGGCCCGGGCGCCGGCTCGAAGCTCGAGAAGGCGCAGAAGCTCAAGGTCGCGGTCCTGGACGAGGAGCAGTTCCTCGCCCTCGTGCCAAAGTAAGCGCTGTGCAAGCCACCGAGGAACGAACGACGACTGCCCATGCCACCACGCCGTCGTGGGTGTGGGCCGTGCTGGTGTTCGGCGCCGCGGTGATGCTCACCTGGGCCTGGTTCATCATCGGGTTTCGGTCGGAACCGTCCGCCATCGGCCGGATATGGATCGTCCTGGTGACGTCAGCTGCCTGCTCGGCCGGCTCGGCCCTGGTCGGCGTGATCGGCGCGATCGGCTTGATCCGTCGCGAGCGATGGGCACGCACCGTGGCTGGGATCGCCGCGGCCGCAATGACGCTGACGGTCGTCGGGGCGGTCGCCGGGATTCCAGCGCTGATCGGGCTCTTGTCGAGCCGCAACACAACCAGACCCTAAGCTACTTCGGTGCCGCTCTCTCGCGATGAGGTCCGCCATGTCGCGATGCTCGCGCGTCTTGGACTGGAGGCCGGCGATGAAGATTTTTACGCTGAGCAGCTGAGCGGGATCCTCGCGCATATCGATCGGCTGCAGGAGCTGGACACCGACTCGATTCTGCCGACCGCACAGGTGGTCGAGGTTGCCAACACTCTGAGAGAGGACGTGCCGCGCCCTGGCCTCGACCAGGCAGACGCGCTGGCCAATTCGCCCGCTGCGGTGGACGGCTTCTTCCGCGTGCCTTCCATACAGGAAGAGGCGTGACCGACCTCACCCGGCTCACCGTCAAGGAGGCAGGACGTCTGCTGAGGCTGCACTCGATCTCGTCGGCCGAGCTCGTGACGGCGCATGTGGAGCGCATCGAGCGTCTCGACCGACGAGTGAAAGCATTCCTGCGTTTCACGCCTGAGCTGTGGGAGAAGCAGGCCGAGGAGGCAGACGAACGGATCAGGCAAGGCGACCCAGGGCCCCTGGTCGGGATCCCGATGGCAGTCAAGGACGTGCTATGCGTGCGTGGTGTCGAGACTACGGCCGGTTCGCAGATCCTCAAGGGATTCAGGGCACCGTACACCGGGACGGCGGTGGCGAGACTCTTCGCCGCCGGGGCGGTGATGCTCGGGGTTACCAACTGCGACGAGTTCGCGATGGGCAGCTCGACCGAGAACTCCAGCTATCACCCCACTCACAATCCATGGGATCTCGATCGCGTGCCCGGCGGGAGCTCGGGCGGCAGCGCGGCTGCTGTGGCCGCGGGCGAAGCCATGATTGCTCTGGGCACCGACACCGGCGGCTCGATCCGCCAGCCGGCCGCGCTCTGCGGCGTGGTGGGGATGAAACCCACGTACGGCCGGGTCAGCCGTTACGGGCTCATCGCCTTCGCTTCCAGCCTGGACCAGATCGGGCCCTTCGCACGCTGCGTCGACGATGCGGCGATCACGCTTGCGCTCATGGCCGGCCCTGACCCGCTGGACGCGACATCCTCCGATCGCGCCGGCCTCGACGTTCTCAACAACTACGCAGAGGGCGTCAAAGGCATGCGCCTTGGCGTCCCGCGCGAGTACTACGCCGTCCAGGGCATTGAGCCGGGTGTGAAGGCCGCGGTCGACAGGGCGATCCAAACTTTCCGCGACGCAGGCGCCGAGATCGTCGACGTCTCGCTGCCCCACACCGACTACGGCCTCGCCGCCTACTACATCATCGCGCCGGCCGAATGCTCGTCCAATCTCGCACGGTTCGACGGAGTTAGGTACGGGATCTCCTCCGACGATGCGGAGAACGTCACCGAGGCTTACATGCGCACGCGACGCAAGGGCTTCGGGACTGAGGTTCGGCGGCGCGTCATGCTCGGCACCTACGCGCTGTCGAGCGGCTACTACGACGCGTACTACCTCAAGGCGCAGAAGGTGCGCACGCTCATCAAGCGCGATTTCGACGATGCCTTTCAGAAATGTGACGCCATCGTCAGCGCGACTTCGCCCACGGTGGCGTTCCCGATGGGCTCCAAGACACAGGACCCGCTCTCGATGTACCTGTGTGACGTGCTCACGCTCGGCGGAAACCTTGCGGGCTTGCCGGGAATCAGTGTGCCCTGTGGGATGTCGGAGGGATTGCCGGTCGGGCTGCAGGTGCTCGCGCCACAGTGGGGCGAGAACGTCGCCCTGCGAGTGGCGCGCGCGTATGAGCAGGCAAGTGGCGTCAAGGCGGAAGTTGCCCCCCTTGCGTAACGCCAGCTCGGATCCCCCCACCCCGGCTTCCCCTCCGCCCTCCGGGCCCCTCCCCGGCGAGCGGGGGGGCTGGGAAGTCGTCATTGGGATGGAGGTCCACGTGCAGCCGCGCACGCGCTCGAAGATGTTCTGCGGCTGCGCTGTCGGTCAGCCGGGCGATCCGCCCAACTCCAACGTCTGCGAGATCTGCCTGGGCATGCCGGGTGTGCTGCCCGTGATCAACAAGGCCGCGGTCGAGGCGTGCCTCAAGACCGCGCTCGCGCTGAGCTGCGAGATCCCACGCCACACCAAGTTCGACCGCAAGAACTACATGTATCCGGACCTGCCCAAGGGCTACCAGATCAGCCAGTACGACCTTCCGATGAGTGTCACGGGTTACCTCGAGCTCGACGGCCGCCGGGTTCGCGTCCGGCGCGTCCACCTGGAGGAAGACACCGGCAAGCTCATCCACGCCGGCGACAAGCTGCACAAGGCGCGAGAATCCTTCGTCGACCTCAACCGGGCCGGCGTGCCGCTCATGGAGATCGTCACCGAGCCAGACCTGCGATCGGCCGACGAGGCGCGCGACTACGCTGTCGCCGTGCGCACGCTGCTCCGTACGATCGGCGCGTCGGACGCGGACATGGAGAAAGGCCAGCTGCGGGCTGAGCCCAACATCTCGATTCGCCGCGCCGGCTCAACGGAGCTGGGCGTGAAGACCGAGCTCAAGAACATCAACTCGTTTCGCGCCCTGCACCGCGCCATCCTTTTTGAGGTCGCGCGCCAGACCGAGGTCCTCGAGTCGGGCGGCACCGTGGTGCAGGAGACCCGCGGTTGGTCGGACGCCGAGCAGCGCACCTTTTCGCAGCGAAGCAAAGAGTTCGCGGAGGACTACCGCTACTTCCCCGAGCCGGATCTGCCTCCACTGGAGCTCGATGCCGAATGGATCGAAGAGCTTCGCCGAGCTCTGCCCGAGCTTCCCGGGGTCCGGCGGTCACGACTCGTCTCTCAGTACGGCCTGCCCACGGCCGACGCCGTGCTCATCGCAGCCGACCGCGACCATGCCGACCTGTTCGAGGCAGCGGTCGCCGAAGGGGCGGATGCGAAACCGACGGCCAACTGGATCATCGGAGAGGTGGCGCCCAGCGGGAAGCTGCCGAAACCGGGGGCACTTGCGGACACCGTCAAGCTCGTCTCCGCCGGCAAGATCACGCGCGACCAGGGCCGCGAGGTGCTTGCCGAGTCGGTCGAGACGGGCCGGGCTGCTGCCGAGATCGTCGCCCGGCACGGCTTCGCGCAGCTCAGCGACGAGTCCGCCGTGCAAGCGGAGGTCGAGGCGGTGATGGCGGCCAACCCTCAGGCGGTCGCGGACTACAGGGCCGGTAAGAAGCAAGCGCTCGGAGCGCTGATGGCCGATCTCAAAAAGCGGTCGCCGCAGGCCAACCCGAAAGTGGCGAGCGAGCTGCTTCTCCGCCTCCTGGGCTAGCTCACACCAGGCGGCGGGACAGCCAGGTGCTGTAGACGAATAGCCCCGCCCCGACCACGTAGGCCACCATCGCAAGCAGGACCAAGCCTCCGCCGACGATCTCCGAGACGATCCCGCTGAACCCGATCGCAAGGACGGAGGCGCCAAGCCCGATGAAGGCCCAACCCTGGAGGTGCGCCACGGTAGGCGTCACCCGGACCAGGGGCCAGAGCATCCTCCTTTTCCACCAGCCTGGGAAGTTCCCACTCATGACCAGGTAGATGCCGGCCCCTAAGAGGGCCCCGCCCACCACGTAGGCAAGGCCAATCACCACGTACCCCACGGCCGGCCATTTTATCCACAGGACTGCCTTCGCCGCTCGCGGGAGGGTGGCCCGGTCAAGAGGCGCGGCCGGCTGGGAGGTGGATGCTTCATCCCCGCTAGCCTTGTCCCGTGCCCCTGCCTCCCGACCTGCATGTCCACACCGAATGGTCCTGGGACGCCCCCCTGGGGCACATGGAGCGCAGCTGTGAGCGCGCCCTGGAGGTCGGGCTGCCGGCCATCGCCTTCACGGAGCACGCCGACTGGGCGCTCGTGCACGAGGGCCAGCATTCGGTCGACATCGCCGGTTATTTCGATGCCATCGAGCGCTGCAAGGCGAAGTTCAAGGGGCTGCGCATCCTCACTGGCGTCGAGCTTGGTGAGCCACACTGGTTTCCAGACGAGACAGCAGCCGTCCTGGCCGCGGGACCACTCGACCAGGTACACGGCTCCATCCATTGCATCCGACTCGACGGCGGCCTGATCGACGCCAGCCAGTTCCGCCAACACGCCGGCCTCGACTTTCCGCGCGCCGTGAGGGAGTACTTCCGCGAGACGCTGGCCATGGTGGACAGCGGGCAGCCGTTCGAGACGCTCGCTCACCTCGACTACCCGAAGCGCTACTGGCTCGACGGCCTCGCCCCGTACCGCGAGAAGGACTACGAGGCCGAGATTCGCGCCATCCTCGTTGCCGCCGCGCGCACCGGTCGCGTGCTGGAGGTCAACACGACCCGCGGCCACATACTGTGCCCGGACTTCACCGTGGTCCGTTGGTGGCGAGAGGTGGGCGGGCAGGCGGTCCAGTACGGCAGCGACGCCCACCAGCCGGACAAGGTCGCCGAGGGCTTCGAGCTCGCGACCCAGATGGTGGAGGCGGCCGGCTTCAAGCCGGCGCCTGACCCGATGGCGTTGTGGCGCCGCTGATCCTCCGGCCGGATGCCCCGGCGCACGGAGGCTCGGCCGTTGCCCGCGACGAAGGCAAGGTCTGGCTCGTCAGCTATGCGCTGCCGGGCGAGGTCGTTGAGGCGGAGCCGCGCGGCAGGCAGGGGGGTGTTGCCGTGGCTGCCGCCACGCGTGTGATCGAGGCGTCACCGCATCGCGTGGCGCCGCCATGCCCTTACTTCGGCGAATGTGGTGGATGCCAGCTCCAGCACGCCGCGTACTCGTACCAGCTCGAGCTCAAGCGCCAGGTGGTCGAGGAGGCATGGTCGCGCGCCGGGCTTCGCCTTCCGCCGGACACACCGATGCTTGGCATGGACGACCCGTGGCGCTACCGGATCCGGGGCGAGTTCGAGGCCATCGCCGACCCCGAGGGCTGGCGGTTTGGCTTCCACCGGCTCCGCTCGCACTCGGTCCTGCCGATCGATACCTGCCAGATCCACCACCTGCGCATAGAGCAAGCGCTGCCCGCGTTCGCGCAGGCCGCCAATGAGATGGAGCTGAAGGACCTGCAGAACCTGCTTCTTACCGCCGAGCCGAACGGGCGCGGCTTGCTCTGGCGGCTGCGCCACCGCGGCCCCGAGCCGCGCTGGCCGCGTGACGAGTTCGCGCGCCGTGTGGCCGAGCTGCTGCCCGACCAAGTCCTGCTCGACGACGCGATGACGCTGAACTTCTGGGACCTGACGTTCCGAGTCCGCAGCGACACCTTCGTTCAGACCAACTACCAGCAGATGCTGGTCCTGTACCGCACGGCGCTCGACATGCTCGGCGCCGGCCCCACCGATCGTGTCCTGGACCTTTATGCGGGGATCGGAACGATCTCGGTTGCCGTCGCCCGGGAGGCCGCCGGTGTGACGGCCATCGAGGAGAACCCGCACGCCGTCCAGCTCGGACGGCTGAACGCCCGGATCAACTCCGCCCGGGTGGAGTACCTGCCCGGAAAGGTTGAAACCGTGATGCGCCAGCTGCGGCTCGGCCAGTACCAGGCGGCGATCCTGGACCCGCCACGCGCGGGATGCGAACCCGCGGCGATCGCCGAGCTGATCCGCCTGGGTGTCGATCGACTCGTCTACGTCTCATGCGAACCCTCGACCCATGCGCGCGATCTGATCGCGCTGGTCAGGGGCGGCTATCGAGTCAGGCGAGCGGCGATGGTCGACATGTTCCCTCAGACCTACCACATCGAATCTGTGGCGTTGCTGCAGCGTGGAGCTTCGGCCTGAGGCGAGCCTCTAGAAGACGTTGAGCCCGTAACCGAAGCGGAGGAGGGCTAACCGAAGCCGTCCGGGTCCCAGATTCCTGACCGCGAAGACCAGGAGTGGCTTCAGAAACAGCACGACACTCTCAACGCGGGCGGAAGCATAGGGTTACGAACCCGCTGTCTACAACCCCGCACCTCCCCGCTTGCCGGGGAGGTCCCCGCCGAAGGCGGGGGGTGGGGGGATGGAGTTCAGGCAACCTATCCGAGTTGCTGAACGAACTCGGCCAGCCTGCCCACGCCCTCTCTGAGATCGGTGTCCGAGCTGGCGAGGCTGATCCGGACGGCGCCGGCGGCCACCTCCCCGAAGGCGCTCCCAGGAGCCACCGAAACGCTCCGCTCGCGCAGGAGCTTGAACGCAAAGTCGTGCGCGTTAAGGTGGCTGCGGGAAATGTCGGCGATGCAGTAGAAGGCCCCGGTCGGTTCGTTGACGAGCATGTCCGCTTCTCGCAGGATGTCCACGACCACGTCCCTCCGGTGCCGGTAGGCGGCGACCATCTCGCCCACGCAGTCCTGTGGCCCATCCAGCGCCGCCTCCGCGGCGACCTGGCTGATCGTCGACACGCATGAAGAGTTGGATTCGAGGACTTTGGTTGCGGTGTCGATCAGCTCGGCCGATCCGGCCACGTAGCCGATGCGCCATCCGGTCATCGAATACGACTTCGAGAATGTGAACACGCTCGCAATGCGCGGGTCTTCGGGCGCGAGGCTGGCGGGGCTCGTCCACGAACCGTCGAGGATGATCTGGTCATAGCACTCGTCGCTGAGCAGCCACAGGTTGTTGCGCTGCGCCAGCTCGACCAGGCGCGTGATCGTCGCAATGGGATAGACCGCCCCGGTCGGGTTGTTCGGACTGTTGATCAGGAGCAGCTTGGTACGCGGCGTGACCAGGCGCGCGAGTGCATCCAGGTCCGGCTGGAACGCATCGGCGGCCAAGCACGGATAGAAAACACCACGAGCTCCGGTCCAGGTCAGCATCAGGCGCGTGTTCGGCCAGCCCGGGTCGGGAAGCAGCACTTCATCACCGCGTTCGAGCACCGCTCCAAAAACCGCCGCGATGGCGCCCACTCCGCCTGGCCCGCACGCGATGCGATCGGGAGTCACTGGAATTCTATTCACCCGCTCGAGCTTGGCCGCGATCTTCTCGCGCAGCGAGATCATGCCCTGCGTGTGGGTGTAGAAAGTCTGGTTCTCGTCGATGGCGCGCTTGCCTGCGTCGCCGATATGTTTCGGGGTTGGGAAGTTGGGCTGCCCGACGTCGAGGCGGATCGCTCCCGGGGTGCGCAGCGCCTCGTTGGAGATCTCGCGAATCCCTGAGTGCTCAGCCTCGGCGGGCAGATGTGAGAGAGCGGGCAGGGCGAGTCGGGCCATGGCTAATTCATCCTAGTGGCTGGTCCCCCCGCCTACGATCTCCGACAGCATCAGAGGCGTTGGCAGCTGACGCCTTGTGGCGCACCACGGATCCGAACGCGAACCACCACGGATTGAGCGGGTCGACGCGTCGGTTGGTGACGGCGGGGCAATATTCCAGCCGCGACGACTCCTGCCCCGGATAGGTCCTTGACGCCCTGGGCCGGCTTGTTGCCCGGCGGCAAGTAAACTACTGCCGGGGTCCCGCCCACCCAAAGCCAAACGATGCCGCACGCCCCCAAGACCTTCATCCACCTGCACAACCACACCGAGTACTCGCTGCTCGATGGGGCGAGCCGCATCCCTGCGATGGTCGCCCGCGCAGCAGAGCTCGAGATGCCCGCGCTTGCCCTGACCGACCACGGCGTCATGTACGGCGCGATCCACTTCTACAAGGCGTGCAAGGAGGCGGGGATCAAGCCGATCGTGGGCTGCGAGGTCTACGTCGCTCCACGCTCACGTCTGCTGCGCGAGGGCAGGGTCGATCGCGACCCCAACCATCTGACTCTTTTGGCCGCGGACCATGAGGGCTACCTCAACCTCATGAAGCTCTGCACCGTCGGCCAGATGGAGGGCATGTATTACAAGCCCCGCATCGACAAGGAGATCCTGGCCGAGCACTCGAAAGGCCTCATCGCGCTCTCGGGCTGCTTGCAGGGTGAGGCCGCCAGCCGGATCAGCGAGGGGGACATCGATGGCGCGCGCGAATCCGTCGCTGCGTATCGCGACATCTTCGGCAAGGACCGGTTCTTGCTCGAGGTGCAGCGGCATGGCATCGACCGCCAGGACCAGGTCAACGAGGCGCTGGCCGGCTTCGGCAAGGAGTTCGGTCTGCGACTCTGCGCGACCAACGACCTCCACTACGTGCACCGAAGCGACTCGGAGGCGCATGACGTTCTGCTCTGCCTGCAGACGGGCGCGCGTTTCAACGACCCGAACCGCTGGCGCTTCTCCTCCCAAGAGTTCTACCTGAAGAGCCCGGACGAGATGCTCGCCGCCTTCGCGGACCTGCCCGACGCGCTGACCAGCACTCTCGAGGTGGCCGACCAGGTTGACCTCAAGCTGAAGCTGGGCGCCACGTTGCTGCCGCCGTTCGACGTCCCCGACGGTATGACGCCGGATCAGTACCTTCGCAAGCTTGTATTCGACGGCCTCGTCTGGCGGTACGGCGAGCCGAACGCAGCGGTCAAGGAGCGCGCCGAGACCGAACTCTCGGTGATCAGCCAGACCGGCTACGCGTCCTACTTCCTGATCGTCTGGGACTTCTACAACTTCGCGCGGAAGCAGGGCATCGTCGTGGGACCTGGGCGTGGCAGCGCGGCGGGCAGCCTCGTCTCGTACTGCCTCGGCATAACCAACCTCGACCCGATCCAGCACGGCTTGATCTTCGAGCGATTCCTCAACATCGACCGCGTGTCGATGCCCGATATCGATTGCGACTTTTCGGTGGAGGGTCGTGAAAAGGTCATCCGCTACGTCTCCGAGAAGTACGGGACCGACCGTGTGGCCCAGATCATCACCTTCACGACGATGGCGTCAAAGGCCGCCATCCGAGACGTGGGACGCGTCCTGGAGGTGCCGCTGCGCGACACGGATCGCCTGGCCAAGCTCGTGCCCGTCTGGCAGGGTCGATCGAAGAGCCTCGAAGACACCATCAAAGAGGTGGCCGAGTTTCGCGAGGCCTATGAGTCGAACGAGGAGCAGAAGCGCCTGGTCGACGTGGCGCGGACGCTCGAGGGCGTCTCCCGCAACGTGAGCACGCACGCGGCCGGCGTCGTGATCGCGCCCGAGCCGCTGGTGCGGTACACGCCGCTGCAGTACGGACCGGGTAAAGAGGCGGTGGTGACGCAGTACGACATGAAGGCCGTCGGGGACATCGGCCTGCTGAAGATCGACTTTCTCGGCCTGCAGAACCTCGACATCATCGCCACTTGCATGCGGCTCATCAAAGAGCACCGCGGCATCGAGATCGACCTCGAGCATGTCCCGTTCGACGACGCCAAGACGTATGAGCTGATCGCGAACGGCGACACCCACGGCGTGTTCCAGTTCGAAGGTGCGGGCATGCGCCGGATGCTGCTGGACATGCGGCCCCAGAACTTCGAGGACGTTTCGGCGGCGGTCGCGCTGTTCCGTCCGGGTCCGATGGTGAACATCCCGGCCTTCGTCGCGCGCAAGCAGGGCCGCGAGCCGATCGAGTACATGCACGAGCGCCTCGAGCCGATCCTGCGCGACACGTACGGCGTGATGATCTACCAGGAGCAGGTGATGATGGCCGCCCGCGAGCTGGCCGGCTTCTCGATGAGCGAGGCCGACATCCTTCGCTCCGCGATGGGCAAGAAGGACAAGCCCAAGATGGCGAAGCAGCGCACGAAGTTCATCGACGGGGCTGTCGAGCGCGGAATCTCGCAGACGACAGCCGATGCGCTCTTCGATGGCATCGCGAAGTTCGCCGAATATGGCTTCAACCGTGCGCACTCGGCGGCCTACGGCGTGATCGCCTACCAGACCGCCTACCTCAAGGTGAACTACCCGCTGGAATACATGACGGCGCTCCTGATCCACATGGAAGGCAGCGCGGACCGAGTTGCCACCGCGATCGTCGACTGCCGCATCCGCGGGATCGATGTGGTGGCGCCCGACATCAACCACTCACGCGCCGACTTCTCCATGAGCGACGGGCGGATTCTCTTCGGCCTGGCCGCGATCAAGAACGTCGGCCAGCACGCGGTGGCGAGCATCGTCGCGCTGCGCGACGCCGACGGCCCTTTCAAGTCGCTCGAGGACCTCTGCGAGCGCACGTCGGCGATCCAGGACGTGAACCGTCGCGTGCTCGATTCACTCGTCCAGTCTGGGACGTGCGATTCACTCGGCGAGCGGGCGCGGCTCCTTGCGGCGCTCGACCATGCCGTCAGCCGGGCCGAACGGGCGCGGCGCGACCGCGAATCGGGACAGACGTCGTTGCTCGATATGGTCGGATCACCTGAGACGCAGGCAGACGATTACGGACTGCTGATCGACGTCGCGCCGATGGCCGGTGAGGAGAAGCTGCGGCTCGAGAAAGAGCTTCTCGGCCTGTACTTGAGCGACCACCCGCTGCGCCGGATCTCGAGCGAGCTGGCCAAACTCTCAGACACCCAGGCGGTCGAGGTGACGAGCGCGCTGCAGGACACTGAGGTGCGCGTCGCGGGGTTGGTGCGCGAGGTGCGCCGGGTCGTGACGCGCAAGGGCCAGATCATGGCTTACGCGTCGATCGAAGACCTCACGGGGACGGTCGATGTGGTCCTGTTCCCTCGAGTCTTCGAGCAGACGCGGCTTCTCTTCGAGCCCGACAAGGTGCTCGTCGTACAAGGCAAGGTGGACGCGCGCGCCGGCAGCACCAGAGCAAACGGGTCCAGCGGCAGCCCGCCCTCCGATCCGGAAATGGAGCCGGAGGTCGAGACGGCGTCGATCGTGGCCGACATGGCATGGCTTTGGGACGACCCGGAATGCGTGCCGGTGGCCCGCCGCCAGCTGGTCCACGTGAGAATCCCGAACAGCGACGCGGGGCTGGCCGAGCGCCTGGAGGCGGTTCTGTCGCGGCACCCGGGAACTGACGAGGTGGTGCTGCACGTGGTGGTCGGCAGACGAGAGGTGATCGTGAATGCCGATCGCTATCATGTGCTCGCCGGTCCGGCGCTTGCGGCTGAGATCGACGAGCTGGTCGGCCAGTCAGCGACCAAGTTGGAGACGGTGCGGCCGAAGGCGCAGTCCAACGGCAACGGACGAGGGAGACGATGACCGAGCTCGAAGGAAGTGCGACCGGCCGCTACATCGTGGTGAAGGCCCTCGAGGATGGCGTCGTGATCATGGGTTTGACTCGAGGCAAGGACACGCGCTCGCACCATTCCGAGCGCCTGGACGCTGGCGAGGTGCTCGTAGCGCAGTTCACGGAGCTGACGGCCGCGATCAAGATCCGCGGCCGGGCGGAGATCCTAACCGACACGGGGAAGCTGATCTCGGGGCTTTAGTAATCTTTGGGCTGCGACTCGCCCACGTAGCTCAGGTGGCAGAGCATTTCCTTGGTAAGGAAAAGGTCCCCGGTTCGAATCCGGGCGTGGGCTCCAAACTCCGGGTCTGAATTCGGTTAGCCGCTTCCTCGCGTCCATGAATCTGACCCACTTCTGCGACCTGGTCCCCTTTGGGCTGGTGCAATGATGGGTGGCGTGCCGCAGGCGATCTCAATTTCTGGTCTTGTAAAGACGTTTGGATCGACGCGCGCTCTCGACGGTCTCGACTTGTCGGTCGAGGCTGGCGAGGTCCACGGATTTCTCGGGCCGAACGGCTCGGGCAAGACGACGACCATCCGTGTGTTGCTTGGGCTGCTCCGCGCGGACGCCGGGGAGGTCTCATTGCTTGGAGGCGACCCGTGGCGCGACGCCGTCACACTGCATCGCCGGTTGGCGTACGTGCCGGGCGAGGTCAGTTTGTGGCCGAACCTGACCGGTGGGGAGGTGATCGATCTTTTCGGCCGGCTGCGGGGCGACCTCAATCGGCGGCGGCGCGACGAACTTCTCGAACGTTTTCAGCTCGACCCGACCAAGAAGACCCGCTCGTACTCGAAAGGGAACCGGCAGAAAGTGGGATTGGTTGCGGCGCTGGCGTCTGATGCCGAACTGCTCCTGCTCGACGAACCGACATCGGGACTCGACCCGCTCATGGAGGCGGTATTCCAGGACTGCATTCGCGAGGTGAAGACCGAGGGACGAACGGTGTTGCTCTCCAGCCATATCCTGGCCGAGGTCGAAGCGCTGTGCGATCGGCTGAGCATCATCAGGCTGGGGCGGGTGGCGGAGCGAGGCACGCTCGACGAGTTGAGGCATCTCACCCGTACGTCGATCACCGCGGAGACCGAGTTTCCCGCGGAGAGCCTGTCCAACCTTTCCGGCGTTCATGGCCTCCAGATCGACGGCAAGCACGTCCGCTTCGAGGTCGACACCGATCACCTCGACGTTGCGGTCCGCCGGCTCGGCGAGCTCGGGGTCCGCAGCCTGGTCAGCCATCCGCCCACGCTCGAAGAGCTGTTCTTGCGGCACTACGGCGACGAGCTGGCGAAGGAACCCGAACGCGTCGACGGCAATCGCAACGCGAGACCGTGACCGCAGTGAAGACCGCGCTGACTGGAACCGTCGAGCTGACCCGCTTCATCCTGCGGCGCGACCGCATCCGGATCCTGGTCTGGATCGTCGCTATCGTTGCACTGGCGGCGCTCACCGCAACAGGCGTCAAGGGCTTGTTCCCGACCCAGGCTGCTCTTGATCAAACGGCTGCCGCCACCCAACACAACGCCGCAGCCATCGCGTTCAACGGCCCCGCCCAGGGTCTGAACACGGTCGGCGGGCAAGTAGCGTTTCAGTTCGGCGCGGTGGGCATGGTGTTGGTGGCCCTCATGAGCCTGTTCATGGTCGGCCGGCTCACCCGGGGCGAGGAGGAAGCCGGCCGCCTCGAGCTCATGCGCTCTCTTCCGGTCGGAAGCCTCGCGCCCACCCTTGCCGCGTCGCTCACAGTGGCCGCCATGAACATTGCAGTTGGCGTGCTCACAACCGTCGCCCTGCTCGCCCAGGGCCTCCCCGCGGCCGGTTCGTTGGTGTTTGGGGTGTCGTTCATCCTGATCGGGCTGGTCTTCGGCGGCGTTGCCCTGGTCGCGGCTCAGGTCACCGAGAACACCCGCGTCGTGTACGGCGCCGCGGGGGCGGTGCTCGGTGCAGCCTTCGTGCTGCGCGCCGTGGGCGACATCGGCGACGGAACCGTCTCGTGGTTCTCTCCGATCGGATGGGCCCAGAAGGCGCGGCCATTCGCAGGTGAGCGATGGTGGCCCTTCCTGCTCTTGCTCACGGCGACCGTAGTCCTGGTCGCCGCGGCCAGCGCTCTGGCCGCCCGGCGCGATCTCGGCGCAGGGCTCGTGGCCGCCAGGCCAGGAAGGCCCACAGCTTCGCGGAGCCTCGGGCACCCCCTTGGGCTGGCCATCCGCCTGCAGCGGGGCGCCCTGCTCGGGTGGAGTGTCGGCGTCCTGGTCACCGGTATCGCCTACGGCTGGATCGGCCCGACCGTCGACGCCTTCATCGGCCAGAACAAGGCGCTTGCGGAAATACTGGCCGGTGCTGGAGGTGCGAACCTCACGGACTCCTACTTCGCCGCCTCCTTCCGCCTCATGGCGCTCCTCGCCACCGGTTTCGCCATTCAGTCCGCCCTTCGGTTGCGTACCGAGGAGACTTCGATGCGGGCAGAGTCGGTGTTGGCGACTCCGGTATCGCGCCGGCGGTGGGGGGCGAGTCACCTTACGGTGGCGTTCGCAGGAAGCGTCATATTGCTCGGCGTCGCCGGCCTGGCCACCGGCCTAACCTACGGCGTCGCGGGCGGAGATCTGAATAGTGCTCCTCGCCTGGTCGGCGCCGCCCTCGTCTACGCGCCGCCCATGTGGCTGATGGTCGGACTCACCATCGCACTCGTCGGGCTCGTGCCGCGGTGGGCCGGCGCGTCATGGGCGATCCTCGCGGCATGCGTCGTTGCCGGATTCCTCGGTGCGGTCCTACATCTCCCCAGTTGGCTTCAGAACCTTTCGCCGTTCGAGCGCGTACCCCAGCTGCCCGCTCAGAGCTTGACCCTCTTGCCCCTTGTCGTGATCTCCGCCGTCGCGGCCGGCTTCACCTTAGCCGGCCTGTTCGGACTCCGACGCCGCGATATCGGCCGGATCTGACCAGCCTCACACTCCACGTCACGCCGCATGGTGACAAATGGGGACGGGTGACTCAGGGAGTAAAGGCGTCATATCTCCTGACGTCGGAAGACGAGCCAGCTAGCAGCCACCGCGACCACCACAAAGCCGGCGTTAACGATGAGCGGCCAGTCCCACCCCGTCGCTGTTTGCTGCAGGGCGAGGTCGCTTGCCAGTTCATTCAGGCCGAACGGAGTGAAGTGACCGAGGTTTGGCAGCGAGGAGACGACGCCTGCGACGACGAGAGCGACTATTCCGACGCCGGCGGCGGGGATTGAGGACCGCACCAACGTGCTGCCCAGGAACGTCACGGCGGCGATCTCAACTAGGCCCAGCAGAATAACGAGGCACGCGGCCCCGAATCCAAGCACCGTAAGCGGTGCGAAAAGCAGGTCGGTATACAAGTAAGCGGCCAGTCCGCACATGAGGACAGAGGCCGACATGGTTACGGCGAGGCCGCTGAACTTCGCGGCGAGGAATGCAAAGCGGCTCACCGGCTTGACCAGGACGAAAGCTGCTGTGCCGGATTCCTTCTCTCCCGCGACGCTGCCCATCGCGAGCAGGATTGCGGCGAGCACCCCGACCTGACTCAGGTTCTTGATCAGCTGAGCGACCGCGTCCTTGATGGTTGGCGCGGGCACGTGAATGTCGATCGAGCCGGCGGCCAGCTTCACGATGTCCGGCGTGTATTTGGCGAGCACCGGCGACGCGAGCCCAAAGAGCAAGAAGATCACGGCCACCACAGGGAGCCGCCCGGTGCGCCATTGCTCCGCGATCTCCTTATTGAGCAGCACGGCAAAGCCTCTCATTCGCGAGTTTCGGGTGGCCGCTGGCTCGGAACCAGTCGCAGGAAAACGTCCTCCAGGCTGGGCCGGATCCGCTCGAAACGGGCGACGTGAACGCCGCTCGAGGCGAGGATCCGCAGGATCTCGGGCCCAGCTCGTGAGGCATCGTTCACGGCGACCCGAAGTACCGCTCCGTCGCGCCCGATGCCGCCGACCAATGCCGACTGTCCGAGGACGGTGACTAAATCCTCCCCGGCGGCAGCCTGGCCCGGTTCGAGCTCGATCGCGAACACCGGCTCCGCAAACCTCGCTTGGAGCTCGGTCATCGTCGCGTCCGCGACCAGGCGTCCCCGGTCGATGATGCCGACCCGGTCGCAGACTTTTTCAACGTCCTCGAGGATGTGGCTGGACATGAAGACAGTGACCTGGCCGCGTAGGTCCGCCAGGAGGTCAAGGACGTCGTGCCGGCCGGCCGGGTCCAGCGAGCTGGCGGGCTCGTCGAGGAACAGGACCTGGGGGCGGTTCATCAGCGCCTGCGCCAGGTTCAGCCGCTGGCGCATTCCACCCGAATAGCCGGCAACGCGCCGGCCGCCGGCTTCGACGAGGCCGGTCTTCTCCAGCACCTCATCGACGCGTGACCTGAGATCGGGTCCACGGAAGCCGAAGAGGCGACCGACGAACTCCAGAAGCTCCCGGCCTTTCATCCAGCCGTAGAGCTTCGATTGCTGATCCTGGTGGCTGATCCGCTGCCGAAGCTCGATATCACCGCGGGCGGGATCGAGACCCGCAACGACCGCTCGACCGGAGGTGGGCCATGCCAGGCCGGTCAGCAGCCGGATCGTGGTCGTCTTGCCGGCGCCGTTCGGACCCAGGAAGCCGAAGAGAGACCCTGTCGGCACTTCGAGGTCGAGCCGGTCCAGCGCAGTGATATCGCCGTAGCGCTTGACGAGGCCGTGGCAGACGATCGCCGCTTCCAACTCCCTAGTTCTGCTTCCGGCCGGCCAACAGGTACACGACGGGTCCGATGGTGCCGACGAGAACGATGATCAGCGCCCAGACCAGCTTGTTGTCCCCGATGACCCGCCGCCCGGGCTTGAAAAGGTCGACCAACGAGAAGACCACCAATCCGAGCTCGATGACGACTAGGGGGAGGAGGATCAGCAGCAGGCTCGTGGAGAGCTGGATCGCCAGGGGTAGAGAGCTCATTAGCAGAAGCGTTCTCATTTTCGATAAAGGTATCATGATTGAGAATGAAAAGAGCTGACCTGATCCTCCATCCCGTTCGGTTGCGCATCATCCTCGCGTTTGCCCGGGGACGCCGCCTGACGCCGCAACAGGTCGCCGCCGTTCTGACTGAAGTTCCCCAGGCGACGCTTTACCGCCAGATTGAGCGGCTCTATCAAGGGGGCGCTCTGGCGGTTGCTTCTGAGCGGCGGGTTCGCGGTGCGGTGGAGCGGACCTATGTTCTTGCCGAAGGCGGTGCCTCGCTTTCACCCGAGGAACTCGCCAAGGCGTCACCGGATGACCACCTCGGATATTTCACGGCCTTTGTTGCCGGTCTTATTGCCCAGTTCGAGCAGTACTTGGAACGATCCGAAATCGATCTGCTTAAGGACGGAGTGGGCTACCGCCAGGTCGTACTGAACCTCACCGATGCGGAGATTTCGGAAATGGCCAGCGCGCTCAATGCAGCCGTGGGTCGCTTCTTGACGTACGACCCGAAGCCGGGTCGCCAGCGACGCATGTTGGCGACGGTGTTCATACCACTCGATGATGGCCCGATCGGACCTAGGTAAATGGTCTGGCCCGAAAGTCGCGTACAAAGCTAAGATCAGCCCGAATTCGCCAGGGTCCAAAGATCACTTGGTAAGGAAAAGGTCCCCGGTTCGAATCCGGCCGTGGGCTCCGTGGGCGCATTGGCGTTTTTGACCGGCACGCCGGGGGATACTAAGCCTCTATGAGCAAGGGTTTCGGAGAATCCGACTTCGCGCAAGTCCTGAGCGAGCGGGCGAACAGCCAGACCATCCGGCAGGTTCTCGAGCAGGATCGCGAGCAGGCCGAGCACGCGCGCGACCGGAGGGCCCTGGGTGCTTATGGCGTTTGCGAGGACTGTGGTCAAGAGATCGGAGAGGAACGACTCGCCGCACTGCCGGAGGCGACCCGCTGCGTGGCTTGTCAGGCCGGCTGGGAAAGCGCGAATCGCTAGGGCCCGTGCATTTCCCAGCAAACCCTAAGGTACTCGCCAACTTACTCACAGCTTCCAAACGCACCGTGATGAACATAAACAAGACGCCCAGGCGTTACCGGAGGTAGACCCCGATGTCGGAAATGATTCAGCAACCAAACGAGCCCGCCGGGCCGGCACCGGACCACTCGCTCCTGCCGCCCGCCAGCGCTCAGCCGCTTGGTGGTCCGCCGCCTCCTCCCGCTCCGCCCGGAGGCGCTCAGGGGTTCGGCGGTCCGCTGCCGTCGTGGCCTCCGGCGCCGCCTCCCGCCCCGCCCGCCAGCAACACCCTGTGGCACCAGATCGCTGCAGCCGTCGTCATCGCCGCGGTTGTCGCCGCCGCGGCCGGCGCAGGGATCGGCTGGAGCCTTGCGCGCACCATCAACTCACGCACCAGCACGGCGCAGATAAATACCCTAACCACCCCCCAGCCCGTGACCCAGCCGGCTCAGCCGGGGTCACCCATTCAACCCGTCACCCCTGGTACGGGCGGCAGCCTCAATAACGACGCCATCGCCGCGAAGATCGATCCGGCGATTGTCAACATCGACACCGTCGTGGGATCGGGTCAGGCCGCGGGAACCGGGATGATCCTCACCTCGGACGGCGAGATCCTCACCAACAACCACGTCGTAGACCGCTCGATGAGCATTCAGGTCACCATTTCCGGGCACGCACTGCCCTACACCGCTCATGTGATCGGAGTCGATCCCAGCGCGGACATCGCCGTCATCCAGGTGGACGGCGTTTCCGGTTTGCCGACGATCAGCATCGCAAGCTCGTCCTCGGTCCAGGTGGGCGATCCAATCGTCGCGCTGGGCAACGCGCTCGGCCAGGGCGGAGCCCCGCGGGTTTCAGGGGGCACCGTCACCGCTCTCGATCAGACGATCACAGCTAGCGAAGGCGGCGGCAAGTCGGAGCAGCTCAGCGGAATGATCCAGAGCGACGCCACCATCTACCCAGGCGATTCCGGCGGTCCGATTGTCAACTCGTCCGCGCAGGTCGTCGGCATGATCACAGCCGGCAATGTGCAGGGTTTCCGGTCGTCCGCGTCCAACGTCAACTATGCGATCGCCTCGGACACGATTCTCAGCGTCGTCAACCAGATCCGATCCGGCCAGGCAAGCGCAGACATCATCTACGGCCAGGTCGGGTACATCGGGGTCTCGGTCCGGGACATCGACGCGTCTGTTGCGGCGCAGCTGGGCTTGACGGTGTCCTCAGGCGCGCTCGTCGAGGGAGTTCAGTCTGGCCTTCCGGCGCAAGCCGCAGGTATCACTCAGTACTCGGTCATCACCGCGGTCGGCGGTTCGCAGATCACCTCCCTAGACGATCTGAACGCCGCGCTCCTGGCGCACAAGCCCGGGCAGCGGGTCTCCGTCACCTGGGTCAACCAGAGCGGCACGCACACGGCAACCCTGACCTTGAGTGGAGTGAATCCCTGAGCTGGCTGTCATAAAACCCGCCGCCGTGGTGCTCATGTAGAAGTGGCGAGCACCGCGGCGGCGATTCGTACCATCGCCTTGTCCAAGTCGTATGGCAAGCGGCTAGCGGTCGACCATCTCGATTTAGAGGTCGAACGCGCCGAGCTCTTCGGCTTCCTCGGCCCCAACGGGGCCGGCAAGACGACGACCATCCGCATGGCCCTCGGCTTGATCGCGCCCACGGGCGGCTCGGTCGAGATCCTCGGTCAGGAGGTGCGCTCGCACCGCGCCCAGGTGCTGCCGCGCGTCGGCGCGCTGGTCGAGTCGCCGGCGCTCTACGGCTATCTCTCCGGACGCGACAACCTGCGCGCGGTCGGCAACCTGCTCGGCGGCGCCTCTGAGAAACGGATCGACGAGGTGCTCGAGATCGTGTCGTTGAAGGGTCGTGACCGGGACCGGGTCCGGACCTACTCCATGGGCATGAAGCAGCGTCTCGGCCTGGCCATGGCGCTGCTCAACGACCCGGACCTCCTGATCCTGGATGAGCCGGCCAATGGACTCGACCCGGCAGGGATCGTTGAGATGCGGGACCTCTTGCGGGACCTGGCAGCGCAAGGCAAGACGGTATTCATCTCCAGCCACGTATTGACCGAGGTGCAGCAGATCTGCACGCGGGTCGCGATCATCAACCACGGCAAGCTCATCCGGGTCGCCCAGGTGCACGATCTCCTCCAGTCGTCGGGGGAGTTCGAGGTCAAGGTCGATGTTCCGGCCGACCTCATGGCGACGCTTCGCCTGCAGCCGTGGGCCCAACAGGCCCGCGTCGAGGACGGCCTCGTCATCACCCCCGCGCCCGAAGGTCGCGGCCGCAACCTGGTCACGTTCCTCGTCGAAAGCGGACACGTGCCGGACTCCGTCAGCGTGCGGCAGAAAGACCTCGAGGACATCTTCCTCAGCCTCACCGAAGGTGACTCATGAACGCCATGGCGCGACGCCCAAGCTTTGTCGGGACGGTGAGAGGCGAAGCGCTCAAGGTTTCGCGGCAGCTCAGCTTCTGGCTCATGCTTGCCGGCTCCGTCGTGCTGCTCGCGGTCATCGTGCTCGGCGTCACGAGCTCAGGGAGCATCCAGGACCAGTTGAAGACCGATCCGACCGGCTTCGCCTACGGCGCGAGGGACGTCTTCGGAACCATCTTTCAGATCGGCTCCGGCATCTTCTTGCTGATCATCGGTTCGCGGCTTTTTGCGATGGAGTACTCGTCTGGAACGATCCGCATCATCTACGCGCGCGGAACGGGACGGCTTCGCCTGCTGCTCGCCAAGATGCTGACCTTGGCGATCATCGGCGTCGCCCTGCTGGTCGGTTACCTCATCCTCGCCGGCGCCCTGGTCGCGCTGCTCGTCAACGCCTGGACGGGAAGCATCGCGCCAATGCAGCACCTGCCGAGCGAGTTCTGGCAGGACGTCGGTATGTGGGCGGTGGTCCAGGGCATGAGCTTGGGGATCGTGATCCTGATGGCCGCCGCGGCGGCCGGAATCGGTCGATCCCTGGCGTTCGCGATGGCCGCTTCGCTGGCGTTCTTCCCGGTTGACAACTTCGGCGTGATCCTGCTGGCGCTGGGCTCGCGAATCACGCGTCAAGACCATCCGTGGCTGGACATCAGCCAGTACCTGCTCGGCCCCAACCTCAACATCGTCTTGAAGCTGATCGAGCCCGGCCACCACGCTCGGGCGGCATTCGCGGCGCCGCTGCTGCCGGTCGATGCGACTCACGCCCTGGTCGTGATCGGTGTATTCGCCGCGGCGTTCGCGGTCATCGCCGTCGCGAGGGCCGTTCGCCCCGACGTCCTCGAATAGTCAGGGTCGCGGCGAGACCCTTTCTCAACAGAGCGGCGCCACCCTGACAATCGGTATCCTTGTGCGATCGTGCGAATAGTCGTCAAGGACCCCGAGGAGTTCGAGCAGGCGCTTCGGGAGTTCCGCCGCAAGGTGCAGGAGCAGGGGCTCGTGCGCGAGATGCGACGTCGTGCGCACTACGTCCCGCCGGCGGAAGCTCGCAAGATCAAAAGCCTCCGCGCTCGGCGCCGCCGAACACGCTAAAGCGCCCTCTCCCGCAGGGGAGGGATTCGCGGTTTGGCTATAATCGATTTGTTCGGTGACCATGGCGGAGGGGAGACACCCGTTCCCATTCCGAACACGGTAGTTAAGCCCTCCTGCGCCGATGGTACTGTCGGGGTAACCCGATGGGAGAGTAGGTCGTTGCCGAGCGTTCTTATAAGTCCCGCGGCCCCGCAAGGGCTACGGGACTTAGCTTTTTCACTCACGCCGTTCCTTTGGGGAGCGGTCGCAGCGCCGGCTGGTGGCGCCCGATCTGCCTAGCCGGTCCTGAGCTGTGGCTCTGCCAGGCTGTCGGCGCGCAAGGTCGGCAGCAGCACGTAGCAGCGAATGGTGAGCAGCACCAGCAAGGCGACCAGCGCGATCAGCACGTCGAGCACGATCTGGCCCACTCTCGCATGGAAAAGGAAGATGAGCCCCCCTTCGGCCACGCATGCCAGGGCGAGGATCGGCACGAAGACCCGGTCGTGCACTGCCATGAAGAACTGGACCAGCAGGTTGTCCAGCGCCAGCGCCAGGCCGATCACACCGACCGGGAAGACGTAGGGCGTCGCGTCACGAAAACCCGACCCGAACAGAACCCCGACGACAAGCCCCGGCACGATCGCGAACACCAGCAGTGCGCCCATGCCCAGCGCCGTGAGGATGCCAGCGGACGAAAGCAGGATCCGCCCCGGGTGCTGCTCTTTCGCCACCGCCTCGACCACGCGAGGAAAGAGCACCTGGCTGACGCTCAGGGTAAGGAAGAACAGGATCGTGCCGATCTTGTTCAGCCCGCCGTAGATGCCTCCATCGTGGCTGCTGAGGTAGTGCACGGCGAGGATGACGTCCTGGTTGTAGAGGATCTGGATGCCGATGATGCCCGCCGCCGCGGTCAACGAGAAGCCGGCCATCACGCGCAGCTGCACCCGCGTGCCGACATGTTTGAAGCTGTCGCGCAGCGTGTATAGACCGAGCACGAAGCACGCGGCCAGGCCGACAAAGACCGCCGCCATCGCCCCCGAGACCGCATAGCCCGCTTTCAGCAAGGCGAATACCACCACGGTGCGAACGATCAGCTCGACTGAGAGGTTGAGCGAGAGGGCGGGAAACCGCTGCAGGCCCTGCAGGATGCCGCGCGGGATCGCCACCTGCCAGATCAATGCGATGGAGAACCCGAGGATGACGATGGGAATCGTCGAGCCAAGGTGTTCGAAGGCGGCGACCCGCCGTGCGAGCAGCGTGGTCAGGAGCACCGCGAGGAGGCACGGAATAGCGACCAGCCGGGCAGTGCGCCCGAGCAGCGACCGGACGCCGGAGTCGCCCCGAGCGGCCAGCGTTGCGGTGTAGCGGGCCAGTACGACGACCAGGATCAAAGCGGGCGCGGTGCCGACCGCATAAACCGCGATCAGGAATGCGACCTGGCCGTAGCTGGCGGGCCCCAGTACGCGACCCGCGATGGCGTGGTAGACGAAACCGCCGACGCCGGCGACTAGGCCGCCGGCGAACAGGACCAGATTTTGCCGGACCAACCGGTTTCGCCGGACCTGGGCCAGGCGCTGGCCGAGACCCAGTCGCGCGCCGGTCTGCACAGTCCCCGGCATTCTAGCTGACCCCTTAGGACTGTCCTGACGGGGATAATTCCTTTCCTATGCCCGAACAGGCGAAGCCACTGGTGTCTGCGCTGATCATCAGCCACAACTCCAAAGACCTTCTACTCCAGAGTCTCCGCGCGTTCTTCACGAGCGCGGACGTGCCGGTAGAAGCCGTGGTCGTCGACAATGACTCGTCAGACGGGTCGGCGGCGGCCGTGACCGATGAATTTCCGCAGGCGACCGTGCTGGTCCAACCGACGAACGTGGGCTACGGCCGCGCCGCCAACCTGGGGCTCGAGCGCTGCCAGGGCCGGTTCGTCCTCCTTCTGGGCTCAGATGTGACGGTGGACCCCCAGAGCATCGGCCGCCTTGCCGACTTCCTGCTGACGCGTCCCGACGCCGGCGCCGTGGGTCCGCGGGTGCTGCTGCCCGACGGGAGCCTGGATCCCGACGCACGAAGAGCGTTCCCGATGCCCCGCACGATGTTCTATCGCACGGTCGGCCTGACCAAGCTGTTCCCAAACAGCCCGCGCTTCGGCCGCCATAACATGGGGCACCTCCCGGAATCGGACGTGCATGAGATGGACTCGGGAACCAGCGCATGCCTGATGCTGCGCGCGGCCGCGCTGGACAGGGTCGGGTTCTTCGATCCCCGGTACTTCATGTTCGGTGAGGATGTCGACCTCTGCTACCGCCTGAAGCTCGGCGGCTGGAAGGTTTTCTACCTTCCCACCGCAGGCGCCACCCACCACCTCACGCCGGCCACCCCCGAGGCGGAGCGGCAGATTTCGTACGAGCGCCACAAGTCCATGTGGGCGTATCACTTCAAGCACCACGCCGAGGACGTCTCGGCTTTCGGCAATGGCCTGGTGTGGGCGCAGATCTGGGGCCGGTGGGCGGCCCAGCGTGTGAAAGATACCGTCAAAAAGCCCAAGAGCAAAGCGGGTTAGATGTATCACCAGATCGCGCGCAACAAGCGGAACAGCATCATCGTGATCGTGCTGTTCCTGGCGGTTTGGCTGCTTGCCGGATTTGTCGTCGGCGAGCTGGGGTATGGCGCGAACGGGGGCGTGTTCGGCGCGATCCTCCTCGGCTTACTGGGCGTCTGCGCCGCGCTTTACTCGTACTTCCTCGGCTCTGCCACGGTGCTCGCGGCGGTGGGCGCCAAGGAGGCAGATCCGAACCAGTACCAGCAGCTCTACAACATCGTTCAGACGCTGGCCATCGGCGACGGTGTTCCGATGCCGAAGGTCTACCTCATGAACGATCCCACCCCGAATGCCTTTGCCACCGGACGCGATCCCAAGCACGCCGCCGTGACGGTCACGACGGGCCTCCTGCAGATGATGAACCGCGAAGAGCTCGAGGGCGTCCTGGCCCACGAGATGAGCCACGTCAAGAACTACGACGTGCGAATGCTCCTGGTGGTCACGACGATGATCGGGCTGGCCGCCTTGATCGCGAGCATGTACTGGAACGGCGCGCTGCGCTTTCGCAGCCGGGACGACCGCGCGATGCTTGTGGTGTTCGCGGTTGGCATCATCTTCACTGTGATCGCGTTCCTCGTCGGCCCGATCATGCAGATGGCGCTCTCGCGCCAGAGGGAATCGCTGGCTGACGCGAGCGGGGTCGAGCTCACGCGCAACCCACAAGGGCTGCTGAGCGCCTTGAAGAAGATCGCTCAGAACGACAAGCCGCCTGTGAAGTTCAACCACGCGGTGGCGGCGATGTGCATCGACAACCCGACCGAGCATCACGGCAGCTTCTTCAACCACCTCTTCGATACTCACCCGCCGATCGAAGAGCGAATCGCCGCGCTGGAAAGGATTGCAGCCGTACAGCAAACCTGATGCAGGGTCGGGGCTTCGTGAAACCCGCCGCGATGTCGCCCTTGCTGGCGAAGTTCCTGCACGTTCGTCGCACCGAGCTGAACCGAACGCTGCAGGTGGCGGGCTTCGCGATCGTCCTGGGCTGGGCGATGTACACCGCCTTCAGCGCCTCTCAGTCCATCTTCCTCAACAAGGCGGGTCCGCAAGCGTATCCACTGTTTTTCATCGTCCTCGCGCTCGCCGGGTGGCCCATGGTCGCGCTGCAGGGCGTGGTCACCCGGCGGTTCGGCGTAGGGCGCGCGTTCCGCATCACCCTGGCCGCGAATGTGATCGCCGCGGTGGCTGTCTTTACCGCCTACGTCGTCCGCGAAGACGCCACCGTGGCTTTCTCCGCCTATGTCGTCTACTCCGTCGCCTTCGAGCTGGTCATGCTCACCTTCTGGAGCTTTGTCAGCCAGCACTTCAACGTGCTCGAGGGCAAGCGAATCTTCCCAGTCATCGCGGCCGGATCGAGCATCGGCTACATCCTGGCCGGCGTTACGACGACGGTCGTGGCGGTTTACGCGACAGAGCCCCTGATCTTCGTCTGGGCGTTCGGGTCGCTTGCCGCGGCGATCATGTCCCACGGCCTCGAGCGCACGCTCTTCCGCCCGGCCTTCGTGGACGAAAGCGACGAGTTCCTCGCCGACCAGGAGGCCGCCCTGAAGAAGCACGGTGTCGTGGCCGTCCTCAAAGGAGCGTTTCGCTATCTGACCGGCAGCCAGCTGGTCCTCGCATTGATCCTGCTCGCGCTTGCCCTTCAGGTCGCAAGCCGCCTTGGCGACTACCTGGTTGCCGTGCTGTTCGTGCAGGCTACGCACAACAACCTGCAGTCACTGACCATCTTGATCGGCAACGCGTGGCTCGCGAGCTATGCCGTGCAGCTGGTCGTGAGCCTTTTCGTCACGCCGTGGGTCCTCAGCAAGCTCGGCGTCAAGAACGCGCTCATGGCGTTACCGATGTTCACCCTGATCGGCTTCACGGCGGTCGCGATTGCTCCAGTTCTCTCGACCGCGCTGTTTCTGTTCGTTGTGCGGAATGGCCTGCAGACCGGGCTGGACGACCCGGTCGAGAACGTCCTCGGCAGCGCGCTGCCGGCCCAGGTCGGTCCCAAGCTGAAGCTGCTGCTCGACAACGGTGTGCTTCCGGCGGCCGCGGTGGTGACCGGTGTCGGCTTGCTGGTGGTGCAGCGCACTGTCGCGGCGAGCGTCGAGGCTGTGGCCGTGCTCGGGGTCGTGGTCGGAATTCTCTTCATACTCGCCGCTCTGTGGGTCCGGAGCCTCTACGTCACCGCGATCTACGACCGCTTGCGCACCCACGCCCTGAGCTTGGGGGACTTCCAGCAAGCCCTCGGGCGGCCAAGCCCCGAGCAGGTCGCGGAGCTGCAAGGCTACATCCGCGCCGGCGACGACAAGGTGCGGCAGTTTGCGACCGCCGCACTCGGAAAGGCGTCGCCGGATGCGTTCACCGCAATGCTGCCAGAGCTGCTCGCTACCGCCGACCCGATGGTGCGCAGGCTGGCTTTCCAGCTGGCGACCCCCGAAAGCATCGACGTCGAGCAGCTGGAGGGCGCTAGCGGCGACGCCGACGGCTGGGTTCGTGCGGCCGCAGCGGTGGCGGGCGCGAGCCGTAAGGACAGGTGGCAGCGGTCAGACGAGCTCCTGCGCGGTCTCTGGACCTCGACGGTGACCGAAGATCGTGCAGCGGCGGTCTGGGCGGGCGCCTTCGTCGGCGACCACGGAACGGTCGTCGCCGCGATGCGGGACCGCAATGCTCGCGTGCGGCTTGAGTCGATCCGCAGCTTCGCCAAGATGAAAGGCGATGTCGCGGGGGTTTCCGGCCCTTTGATCGCCTGCTTGCGCGACGACGACATGGAGGTGAGGCGCGAGGCATTGCGCCAGGCCGTCCGCTGGACTCCGCCTATCGACGAGCACCAGGCTTACGCCGAGGCGCTGGCAGACGGGCTGGCGAGCGGCGACCGCGACGTCCGCCGCCTTGCGGCGGAAGCCATGGCGGCCCAGTCGCCCGACGCGCTGGTGCTCACCCTGCCGCTGCTCGTGTCGCAGGACCAGGCGGCGGCAGCAACGATCGAGGCTCTGATCCGCAGCGGACGGCCGGAACTTTTCCAACGTGCGCGGACTCATCTCGAATCGCATCTTGCCGACGCGCTGCACCTTGCTCGCTTGTCCGCCCGTGTGGCTCGAGCGGCGCCGCGGCAGGCGGAAGACGCAGCCGCCGGCTACACGCTCCTGCGCATCGGCCTCGAGGACTACGCCCGCAAGGGCATCGACTCAGGTCTTTCCGCGATGAGGGCGCTGCACGGCAAACGAGGCTTCGCCACCGTCGAACGCGGTCTTCTGTCTGATGAGGTGCAAGCCAGGGTGGAGGCTCTCGAGACGCTGATAAACTTCGGCCCGGGCTGGCTCGCCGGGCCGCTGGCGCTGCTGCTCGATCCCGAGTCCCTGGACTCGGGTTCGGCTCGCCCTCTGACGCATGCCGAGCTCGAAGCACTCGCGAACCATCACGACAAGTGGGTCAGGGAGACCGCAGAAGCGGCGTCCCATGGACCAGGCGAACATATGAAGGAACTCATTGCGCTCAAGCTGGTCCCGCTCTTCAGCACGCTCACGCTCGACCAGCTGAGCAGCATCGACCGCCTGATGGTGACCCGGCACTACGTCAAGGGCGAGTCGATCTTCAGGAAGGGCGACGTCGGCGCAGAGCTCTACGTGGTGCTGGAAGGCGAGATCCGCGTTCACCTCGACCACGACGGTCACGAGGTCACCCTGGCACGGCACGGTCCAAGCAAGGTCGTTGGGGAGATGTCGGTCTTCGACGACCAGCCACGATCCGCCAACGCCCAAGCGGCCGAGAACACGACCGTGCGAGTGCTGAGGCGCGATCGCATGCAGGCGATCGTCCACGAGCATCCCGAGGTGCTGCTGGAGTTCGTCAAAAACCTGAGCCAGCGATTGCGCTTGATGAACGAGCAACTCGAGTCGGCAACAGCCGATGACCTCCCAGTCACTATCGGATAATCCCGATAATCATTTCGATGCCTGAGCTCTCCGACTTCCGTCTGGGCGCGGATGTCGTGGACAGCGAGGGCCGGAAGGCCGGAAGGCTTGTGAGCGTCATCGTGGATGAGAAGGGATTCGACCCCAAAGCGCTGGTGGTGAAGGACGCGGTGACGCTTGCGGGCCGGCTGCTGGCTGGGGAGAAGCTCTTCACCACCGACGAGGTCGTTATCCCGATCACGGCAGTCGAGTCGGCCACGCATGACCTCGTGCGGCTCTCGATGTCCGGGGCGGACATCCGCAGCCAGCCGCTCTACCTGAGCTATCGACGCGTGCCGCTGACGGCTGAGGACGCGGTGGTCGAGGAGGGAGAGCTCCTGGGCGGTGGTCTCGGATTGCCCAAGGCCGAGGAGATCGCAAACAAGCCGGAAGGTGAGATCGAGATCGACAGTGGTGAGAACGTGATGCTTGGCACGACCGGCAACCGCCTGGGTACCGTCCGCGATGTCCTGTTCGACCACGGCAAGCTGGCCGGTGTCGTGATCCGGCCAGACGGTTTCTTCAAGCGGGACGTCGTGCTGCCGATTTCGTTCATCGACCGCGCGGACGACATGGCGCTTTTCGCTCACCTGGACGAATCGGACATCGAGCAGTTGAAGCCATTCGTCGATGCGCCATCGTGACCAGTTGACCTCCCGGCTCGCCGGGGAGGTGGCGCGCTTTAGGGGTCCCCGCGAAGTCGAAGGCTTCGTGGGGTAAAGAGCCGGTGGGCGGGGCCGGCCCCTCCTTACTGCGAGGTCGTCTCCGGCTCGGCCCTCACCTCGATCTTGCGGCGTGCCACCTCGAGCCGGTCCGTGCACACCTTGAGGTAGATGCGCGCCTCGTCCACCGCCTTGAGTGCGTCCTCGAGCGAGAGCTCTCCGTCCTCGAGGAGCTTGAGCTTCTCATCCAGCTTTTCGAGGGCCTGCTCGTAGGTCAGGTCCTGGCTCACGACTCGACCTCGTCGACCCGGGCGCCGAGCCGTCCTGCAGCGAGCCGGATGCGGACCCTCCGGTTGACTGAGGTATCGCGCGAAGCACGCAGCACGGCGCCGGACTCGGCGTCCTGGGTGATGCTGTATCCGCGCGACAGCACGCCGTCGGGGCTCAGCGCGACAAGGCGCTGCTTCCGGTGCTCGAGTCCTTGCGTCGCGGCAGCAAAGCGCTCGGCGAGAGCGCGATCCAGGCGCGTGGCGGCACGTCGTGCGGCGAGCGCGTTGCGCCCGCGGGTCAGCCGTGCGGAGGCTGCGCCGTTCAGGCGCCTGCCGCGCTCCCGCAACGCGTCCTCGCGGCGGGCGACCTGTGCGAGCGGGCTCAGCCGTCCGAGCTCTGCGGCGGCACGGGCGAGACGCTCCGCGCGGTGCCTCACCAGCGCGGGCAGCAGCTGAACCATGCGCTGCTTCTTGTTCGCCAGGCGCTCGGCCTCGCGGCCCAGTCGCTGCGCGATTTCGCGGTCGAGCCGGCGTCCGCGCTCGCGGAGCTGGATCAGCAAGTCCGACTTCTTGGGCACCACACGCGCGCCCGCCTCGGTCGGTGTCCGGCATTCGGCGTCGCCGACGAGATCGGCCACCGTCCGGTCTGAGGTGTGGCCGAGTGCTGTGATCACCGGGAGCCGGGATTCGAGGATCGCTCGCGCCACCAGCTCGGTGTTGAAGGCGTACAGCTCCTCGAAGCTCCCGCCGCCGCGCGCGAGGACTATCACGTCGGCCAGCATCTCCTGGTTGCAACGCCGCAGCGCCCGCGCGATGCTCATGGGCGCGCCGGCGCCCTGCACCTGCACCGGGTAGACGACGACTCCCATATTCGGGTAGCGCTCCCAGATGGTCTCCTGAAGGTCATGGATGACGGCGCCGGTGGGCGAGGTGAGGAGGGCGATCGAGCGGGGCAGGAACGGCAGCCGGCGCTTGCGAGCGGCGGCG
>DATBZP010000127.1:0-12624 GCA_036513135.1 Candidatus Dormiibacterota bacterium
CTCAGTGTGTGCGGGGTGAAGCCGAAGGCGATGGTGAGGGCGATGGTGTCGGAGACGGTGAAGGTGCTGCTGTGACGAGGTACAGCCGCTCCTGCGGTTTGGCGTATCCATTGAGCCTGGCCTCCTCCTCGTCCGCTGCTCCTGAGGTGATGGCCTGGACATCTTTCTTGTAGCCCTGATTTTGCGCGGCGAGGACCGTGTTCTGGTTGCGCAAATCCGCGGCCTGCTGGCTGAGCTTGTGCCCGATGTATGCCTCCTGGGCGAAGGCGATGCCCGCCCAGATCATGGCGACCAGCACGACTGCTATGACAAGCGCACGGCGCATTCCGAACGCGCTCGTGCGCAGGGTGCCGGAGGCGACTATGACTCTGTTGTATCTCATGCTGGATCGTGTTCAAGACTGCCGGCGGAGGGGAAGCCGACTATAGCAAACGCCCCCGCAATTGACCTGCGTCCTACCTAGCGGCTTTCCTCCCAGCGTCGTGCCAGCTCTTCGGAATCCAGGTCGCGAAAGGCACGGCCCTCCTCGCGCAACGACGCTTCGGTCCTGGAAAAACGGTCGCGGAAGCGCTGTCCGGCCACCCGCAGCGCATCCTCGGGATTCACCTTCAACCGGCGCGCGAGGGAGACCATCGCGAAGAGCAGGTCGCCCATCTCCACAAAGGTCTGCTGCGCGTCGGTTGCCGCTGCAAGCTCGCGAACTTCTTCGGCGACCGAATCGGCAGCCTCCTTCGGCGAGGTGAAATCAAAACCCACGCGCGCCGCGCGCTTCTGTAGGCCGAGCGCCCAGGCGAGAGCCGGCAAAGTCGCCGGGACGCGATCGACGACGGACTCGTCCTTGCCCGCCTTGCGGGCCTCGTGAAGCTTCTGGTGCTCCCAGTTGCGAAGTACCTCGTCGGCGTCGGCGACGGAGGTGGTGCCGAAGACGTGCGGATGGCGCGCGACCATCTTTGCCGCGACTGCCTCGGAGACCTTGGCGGCGTCGAAGCGACCTTCTAGATCGGCGATCTCGGCATGCATGGCGACCTGCAGCAGGACGTCACCGAGCTCTTCCATCATCTTGGAGTCGTCGCCTGAGTCGATCGCTTCAAGCAACTCGTACGTCTCTTCGAGCAGATACGGCCGAAGCGACTCGTGCGTCTGCTCCCGATCCCACGGGCAGCCGCCGGGTGCGCGAAGTCTCGCGACGACCTCGAAGATCGCCTCGATTCCGGGCGAGTAGGGCCTCTGGTTCGAACCAGACACGGGCACTGATTCTGGCACGGCAGCTCTAGTTACCCGGCACGGTGACGACACCGCGACCGGAGCCGTAAAGCTCAGCCATCTCGTCGAGCAGCTGCAGCAGATCCCGCTGCCAACCTTCTCCTTGCCGCCTCATCTTCAAACGGTTCGGCGCAACCGCGATCCGGCCCGCCATTCGTCTCGACAACTCGTCGACGTCGAGGAAGCGCTGAGGGTCGACTCGAATGACGATGTTGTGGCCTTCGGCCACCACTCCGCGCAGTCCCATCCGCTGTCCTCGCAGCTTGATCCGTAGCGAGTACGCGAGGTTGTCGAGCTGAGTCGGGCCCGGTCCATAACGATCCTCGAGTGAACGGAGCACAGCGTCCAGCTCTTCCTCGTCTTCGGTAGAGGCAAGCTGCCGGTACGCGCCCAACCGCAATTTCTCGTCTCGAATGAACGAACGAGGGATGAAGTGATCGAGCGGCAGGTCCAGGTTCATCTCTGCAGTCGAGAGCACATCTCCGACAGCGGTTTCTTCGGAACCGCTGCGCATCTTCGCCACAGCGCCTTGCAGCATCTGCAGATACATCTCGAACCCTACCGTCGCGATCGCACCGTGCTGCTCCGTGCCCAGCAGGTTGCCGGCTCCGCGAATCTCGAGGTCGCGGAGTGCGATCTTGAATCCTTGACCCAGCTCGTGAAGTCCTGAGATGACGTCCAGTCGCTTGTCGGCCTGTTCGGTCAACGAACGGCGCGGGTCGTAGAGAAAGTAGGCGTAAGCACGCCTTCCGGATCGACCGACACGGCCTCGAAGCTGATAAAGCTGGGCCAGCCCGAAACGGTCCGAGCGCTCGACGATGATCGTGTTGACGTTGGGGATGTCGAGGCCTGACTCGATGATCGTTGTGCAGACGAGCACGTCGTATTTTGCCGACTCGAATTCAACCATCACGTGCGCCAGGTCGTCCTCGCCCATCTGGCCGTGCCCGACCGCGACCCGTGCCTCAGGGACGAGCTCGCGGATGCGTTGCGCAGTCTTCTGGATAGTGCGCACCCGGTTGTGGACGTAGTAGACCTGGCCGCCACGCTGTAGCTCGCGAGTGATCGCTTCGCGAACCAACTCGTCCTCATCTGCAGTCACGTAGGTCTTGATCGGCTGACGTTCTTCCGGCGGAGTCTGAATCACGCTCATGTCGCGGATTCCGCCCACGGCCATGTGCAGCGTCCGCGGGATGGGCGTCGCCGAGAGCGAGAGCACATCCAGCTGCGTGCGCAGCTTCTTCAATCTCTCCTTCTGCATCACACCGAATCGGTGCTCCTCGTCGACGATCAGTAGACCGAGGCGCTTGAAGCGGACGTCCCGTTGAAGAAGGCGATGCGTGCCGACGACGATGTCGACCTGACCGGCCTTGATGCCTTCGATGTTGCGAGCCTGCGTCTCGTCGTCGACGAATCGCGAAAGCATCTCGACGACCACGGGGAACTTGGCCAGCCGTTCGCGAAACACGTGGAAGTGCTGCTGGGCGAGCACAGTGGTCGGCGCAAGGAGTGCGACCTGCTTTCCGCTCATGGCCGCCTTGAACGCTGCGCGCAGTGCAAGCTCGGTTTTACCGAACCCTACGTCGCCGCACAGCAGCCGATCCATCGGCCGATCGGACTCCATGTCGGCCTTGATCTCCGCCAGGGCGGCGACCTGGTCGGGAGTCTCCTCATATGGAAAGGACGACTCGAGCTCCTGCTGCCAGGCAGTATCCGGAGCGAAAGCGATTCCCGGCCTTGCCTCTCTCAGCGAGTAGATCTTGAGCAGCTCGTCGGCCACGTCCTGGACAACCTTTCGCGCCCGGCCTCGCGCGCGTGTCCAATCGTTGGTCCCCAGCCGGTGGAGCGCAGGTTGCCCTTCCCCGCCGAGATATTTCTGGACGCGGTCCAGGTTTTCCACCGGGACGAATAGTCGGTCACCCTCGGCGTATTCGAGCTCGAGATACTCGCGATGTGCCCCTTCCGATTCGATCAGGCGCATTCCTTTGAAGAGAGCGATGCCGTGATCGACGTGGACGACGAGCTCGTCGGGAGCGAAGTCGAGCGTGAATTCCTTGGTCAGATCCTTGGTCAGGGTCCGACTGCCACGGGAACCTCGCGAAGGTCGGCGCAGCCGGCCGAACAGCTCGGCATCGGTCGCGAGGTAGAAACCGATCTGGGGGTGCGAACAGCCAGCCGTGATGTCAATGTCCGCGCTCCGCAGGGCCGGTTCGAGCTCGAGATCCATGTCGAGGTCGACCTCGGCGACCGATTGCTTGACTCCACTTTCCTCGAGCAAAGCTCCGAGTCGCTCGTGCTGTTCCGTCGCGAAGATGATCGACGCCGAGCCACTCAGGGCCGCAAGGTCCGCGGCGGCTCGTGGTCGGCCGACCAACGGCTCCAGTTCGGCCCAGCCGAGATCCTCCGCGTCGCCAGTTGACTCGCCTGACCTCAGCTGAAGCCGGGACCGCCCCGCGAAATCGTCGAGGCGATCGACACTGACTGTGGGGAGGGTGAAACCCCGTGGCAGCTCGCCACCTCCGGCTTCGGCTGCCGCCAACATCTCGGCTTCCTCGATGACCGAGCGGGCGTCCGCGAGCTGCCGCTCCGGGTCGAAGTCCAACACTGCCGCTCCCGGCGGCACGTGATCCAGCAGCGATGGTCGATTGGAATCCAGGTAGGCCGCATAGAACTCGACTCCGGGAAACGCGGCGCCAGTCTCGAGCCGGACCAGCTCGTCCTCCCACTCCGAGCGGACATCAGCTCGCAAGCTCTCGAGCGAGACGGATTCACGCAGTCGGGCAACGGCCGCGGCGCCTCGCGTCGGACCAAGCAACAGCTCCCTCCCGGTCCTGATGGAGGCCTCAGGGACTGCCATGACGGATCGCTGGTTTTCGGGGTCGAACAGGCGCAGCGTTTCGATGACATCCCCGGCCCACTCGGCTCGAACAGGTGCGTCGGCGGCTGCGGGAAACACGTCGAGGATGCCGCCGCGAAGAGAGAACTGCCCACGGTCCTCGACCAGCGGCTCCCTCGAATAGCCCAGCTCGACCAGGCGGTGCGACAACGTGACGGGATCGGGTCCTCGACCCGGAGCCAGGGCCACCGTTCCCTCGACCAGGTCCCTACGGGAGATGGTCTGCCTGGTCATTGCGCGCCTCGAGGAGACGACGACCACCGGCTCCTCTTCCGCGCGCGACAGAGCCGCCAGCGCCTCGAGGCGTTTGTTGACAGATTCGTCTAACGCCGGCGGCCGATCCAGGAAGGAAACGCCGATTTCGGCGAAGACGTGAACGGAGGGATGGCCCGCAAGCCACGGTCGCAGCTCATCGCAAAAGCGCTCGGGCGAGGGCACCAGGATCAGCACCGGCCGCCGCTGCGCGGCACAAGCACGCACCACTGCGCCGGCGACGATGGGCCAAGCGGCACGCGGCAGGCGTCCAACCTCGAGCTGGCTCGGGGCGCCACCGATCCACCTCTCAAGAGCTGGCGCCGCTGCGATGGTTCTCTGCCATAGCGAGCTCATGCGAGTTCGTCGCACCCAAGCGAGCCGGCGCGGTTGTAGCGATCCATGGCGCGCTCGAGACCAGCTTCCAGCGCCAGTTCAAGGGCGCTCGCCACGCCGTCGATGACACTCGGAAGACGCGCCGATTCGGCTTTCGTGAACCGCCCGAGGACGTATTGCCGCCCCGGCTGAGATCCCTTGCGTGCGGGCTTGCCGATGCCGACCCGGAAGCGCACGAAATCCGGGGTGCCCAACGAGCTGATCAGCGACAGGACTCCGTTGTGTCCCGCGCCGGAGCCCCCAAGCCTGATTCGCATACGGCAAAGGGGTAAGTCGAGCTCGTCGTACACGACCCATGTCTTATTCGGAGGCACGTGAGTGTCTCGCAGGGCCTTGGCCACCGCCTGTCCGGAAAGGTTCATGTACGTCTGCGGCATGACAAGCCAGACGTGGCGCTCCTCTGAATGACCCACCAGCGACTGCCATCGCTTGCGATCGACCCGCACACCCAGGCGTCTTGCAAGCTCGCGCACGCATGCAAATCCAAGGTTGTGTCGTGTGTCGGCATATTCCGACTCGGGATTGCCCAGGCCCACGATCAGCAGCCCTTCGCCGACCGCCTCTTCTTCAACTGAGGTTTCTTGCATCAAAATCCAAATAGACGCACCTAGGCCCGCGGCGAGTGCCGCAGACCCTTGACGGGGTGATTTTACGCGGAGCTCAGAGGCGTCCCCGCGCAAGCCGCACGCCGGACGGGGCCAGCGCGGCGATCGTGAGCCGCGACATCTCCTTCCGCTGCGCAGCAGTTACGTGGTCCCAACCCAGCAGGTGCAGCAACCCGTGGACACACAAGAGGCCGAGCTCAGTCTGCTGCGGTTGGCGATACTCACGCGCCTGGCGAACCACCATCGGCCATGAGATGGCGAGGTCTCCGAGGTGCTGGTGTGAGCCGGTGAACGAAAGAACGTCAGTCACCGAGTCGTGGCCCGCGAACTCTCGGTTCAGCCGGCGGAGCTCGTCGTCTGTCGTGAGCCGGACAGCGACGGTCGACGTCCCCGCCCGGAGCCTCGCCTCAACCTCCGGCACGGCAACCGCCCGCTGCAGCAAACCACGCAAGTACGAGGGCGGAATTGGCACACGCGTCGCCTTGAACACCTCGACCTGCAGCCGTCCGCGCTCAGTCACCGCCAGCAAGTAAACCGGGTACAGTCACTGGCCGTGCGGATCCTGGTGACTGGCGGAGCCGGGTTCATCGGCTCCCATGTGGTCGACGCGTATATCGCGGCGGGCCATGAGGTCGCGATCCTGGACAACTTCAGCACCGGCCGCGAAGACAATGTGAACCAGGCCGCAGCGGTGCACAGGGTCGACCTGCGCGACCAGCCGCAGGTTGAAAAAGCGATCTCGGCCTTCCGGCCCGAACTTGTAAACCATCATGCCGCGCAGTCGGAGGTGCCGAAGTCAGTCGCGGACCCAACTTACGACGCGCAGGTGAACATCATCGGCGGTCTGAATCTCCTCAAGGCTTGCGTGGATCACGACGTGCACAAGGTGATCTTCAGCTCAACCGGGGGCGCCCTTTACGGCGAGCCCGATGTCGTGCCGGCCGCAGAGAACCATCCCGTGCGACCCCTATCGCCATACGGCACCAGCAAGTTCGCGTTCGAGCAGTACCTGGGCACCTTCCGGCGCACATTCGGACTGGACTACACGGTGCTGCGCTACGCGAACATCTACGGCGCGAGGCAAGATTTTCATGCCGAGGAAGGTCGGGTGATCGCAATCTTCGCCAGCCGCATGCTCGAGGGCAAACCGGTCACCATCGACGGGGAGGGCGAGCAGTCAAGGGACATGCTTCACGTCGGCGACGTCGCCACCGCCAACCTGGCCGCCCTCGAGAAAGGGTCTGGCGGTACATTCCACGTCAGCACCGGGATTCCGGTCACAGTGAACGACCTGTACAGAAAGCTGGCGCTGCTCACCGGATACCACCTTGAGCCGAAATTCGGCCCGTCTCGGAAGGGTGACGTTTATCGCATTGCTCTCGACAACCAGCTGGCGGGCGTCGAGCTCGGTTGGGAGCCACGAGTGAGTCTCGAAGAAGGGCTGAGCCTCACCGTCGACTACTTTCGCGAGCAGGTTTCGAGACCTCGAGCGTGAGGAGCGGCCACCTGCTCCGCGCCAGTTGCTGACAACGCTTGCGTTCCTTCACGGCCTGGGCGCACGGGCGCTGCTGCTCTTCGCGCTGCTTCTGGCGATTTGGGGAACCTACCGCTACTTTCGCAACGCCGAGGTGTCTGGAAGCTTTCGTTCGAGCTACCTGATCATGGCCGGCTTGACCGCGCTTCAAGGCCTGTTCGGCCTGGCTGCTTTCCCTTTTGGCGGCCACCCGACGGAGCTCCTCCACGTTGTCTACGGAGTGTTCGCCTTCCTCTTTCTCCCAGGCGCCTACCTCTACGCCCACGGCGGGAGTCGCCGCCGCGAAGCGGTCATCCTGGCCGGCGCTGCTTGGGTAGTGAGCATCGCTTACTTCCGGGGCATCGCGACGGGCTGAACCAAGCGCCCCGCTGCAGGAATTCCTGGGATCCTCCAGCGGACCTCGGGAGGGGGACGCTAGACGCGGAGCAGCAGGCCCACTCCATAGGTGAGGGCCGCGACGACCGATCCCACTGCCAGCATCTCCAGGCCCGACCGGACACCGCCCTTTCCCGTGAAGAACGACCGCGCCGAGCCGATTGTGAACAAGAAGACGGCACTCACGACAAACGCGACCACCAGCACGGCGAATCCGTTGAACGCACCTCCAAGCAGAACGCGGCCCAGCAGATAGCCCGCCACCGGAATGGCCCCGCCGATGAGTGTCGAGACCCCGGCCACCAGACCCTCGCGCACAGGGTTCTCGAACTGAGTGACGTCCAACCCGAGCTCTTCGCGAGCCTGGGTCTCGAGCCAGACCTTCTGGTCCGAGGTGATTCGCCCGACGATGGTCGCGGCCTCCTCTTTCGTCAGGCCCTTGGAGCGGTAGATCTTGACCAGCTCGGCGCGCTCCAGCTCCGGCATCGCCTCGATCTCGGCCGCCTCTCGGGCGAGCTGCCCCTCGAAGACCTCGCGCTGCGACTTGCTCGCGAGGTAGGCCCCACCTGCCATCGATACGCCGGAGGCGATCATGGCCGAAAGTCCTCCGATCAGCACGACCCGCGGGTTGACGCTCGCGCCACCAACGCCGGCAAGCACGCCGAGCGTTGCGGTGAGACCGTCGTTGACTCCATAAATCACGTTTCGGATGCTTTCAACTCCGCCGCCGTGCCATTCCTCGGGTTCAGGCTTGGCTGCCTCTGCGGAGGGCGATCCTGCAGGGTCGGCAACCATATCCTCGGCCGACTGGTGATCGAGCTCTTCGGGGAGCACCTGCCGCAGGACAACCTGCGCCCGCTCGTCGGAAACGGTCGCGACCTGGTCCAGATAGGACCGCAGGACCTGACCTTCCGCGGCGCCCGCCAGCGCGAGCGCCGGGCCGATGCCGGCCACACGCGCCAGCGCCCCGAGCACTCGGGCCGTGAGCTGAGGCCCACGGTCCGTGCGCTTCGCGCCTCCGGAGTCAAGCAACGATGCCCAGGCCTCGGCATGCCGCTGTTCGGTCTCCGCGAGTGAGGTCAGGCGTCGCTTGAGCCGCGCATCCGACGCGACGCCGGCAAGCACCTCGTACACGCCGGCCATGCGTACCTCGCTCTCCCAGTTGCTGCGCACTGACCTCGCGTCGGGGGCGGACATCGACCGCTCGGGCGGAGTCACACGCCTATGGTAAGGATGGGTTGCAGGCGACACGGGCATGCGCAGCTGACAACCGCGCCAGCGTGGCCGTTCGCGTCAGATTGTCTTAACGTAGGTGCCCCCAATGGACCCGACCTCGCTGATGAAAGAACCCAAAACATCCTCGCGCGTTGAGCCTCGCCCGGCGCGTGGGCGCGCTCCCACCGCCGGCCGACGCATCCTCATCACCGGCGGTGCCGGCTTCCTCGGCGTAAACGCTGCCTTGCACTTGATCGACGACGGGTGGCACGTGACGCTGCTCGACAATCTCAGCCGTCCCGGAACTGAGCGAAACCTCAAGTGGCTGATCACCCGCCATCCAACGCGGACGACATTCATCAAGGAAGACGTGAGAAACGCCAGCGCACTGGCGGACCACGTCAAGAGCCAGGACGCGATCCTGCACCTCGCCGGACAGGTCGCTGTCACAACCTCGCTGGTCGATCCCATCACAGACTTCGACGTCAACGCAGCAGGCACTCTCAATCTGCTTGAGGCGGTGCGATTGCACAACCCGGAGGCGCCGTTTCTGTTTGCATCGACGAATAAGGTGTATGGAAAACTCGATCGGAACAACGTTGCTTGTAAAGAGAGCCAACCGATCGACTTCCACAGCCCGTACGGCTGCAGCAAAGGCGCCGCCGACCAATATGTCAGGGATTACGCCCGCTGCTTTCACATGAACACGGTCGTGCTTCGGCAGAGCTGCATCTACGGCGCTCACCAGTACGGGACCGAGGACCAGGGGTGGGTCGCGCATTTCGTCCATTCGATCCTCAATGACCGGGCGCTCACGATTTACGGCGACGGCACGCAGGTTCGCGACCTGCTTGACGCGCGAGACCTCTGCGCCCTATATGCGGCGGTGATCGAAAACATCGGCAAGACCCGAGGTGAGATCTACAACGTCGGCGGCGGCCCGGCCAACCAGAGGAACCTGCTCGAGGTCATCGAACAGATAGGCGAGCTCACCAACAAGAAGCCGCAGCACAGCTTCGCGGACTGGCGCGAGGGCGACCAGACCTATTACGTCAGCGACATCACCAAGGCGAAGAAGGACCTTGGCTGGGAGCCTCAGATCCCATTCGACCGAGGTCTGAATGACCTGATCGCCTGGGCGGGATCAATCGCCTAGCCTTCGTCCTCGCTCCATCTAGAACGAGCTCTCGCTCGGTCACGGACCCCCACCAATAGGCGCGAGGCAGGGTTGGTCAGGCGTCGCAAGCAGCGCGGCCATATCAGCCAGAGCAAGAGGGCTGCCATAGTGATCGAAGAGAACGCCCACGACAGGTAGACCACGTTGGTAGGACCGTAGGTGAACACGAGCTGAGCCCCGGGGGGTATTGAGTCCAGTCGCACGAGCATGAAATCGGCCTCGCCGTCGAGCACGGGAATGGCCCGGCCGCCGGCACTGACCCCGGGTGAATTCGGCCACTGAAGTTCTGCCGACCAGCCGGGAGCGAACGATTCTTTGAACAGCACCCACGTCTGCGATGATGAGGGCGACAGCTGCAGTCGAGCCTGGTCATCGGCCGTCCATTTCACCCCTGAATCGAATTGGGCGGCACCTTCGCCCGCATGCAAAAGCCAGGCGAACGCTGCCGCTGTGAATTGATCCTCGGTGGCCGACCCCGCGCTGCCGGAGTGCGCGATGAGGTTCATGCCGCTCCAGAAGACGCGGCCGCGGCCCAGTTGCTCTCGGGCAACGACCACTCGGCCCCCAACGGTGACGAGCGCTTCGGCGCCCGGTCTCATCGAGGACATGGAAGCGCTTGACGCGCCCCAACCCGAGGCGCCATACGCCATCGACCCCCAGGACGGCGAGGCCGACCCGGAAACCTCGACGGGCGCAGTTGCATCCAGCGCACTCCACCGCAGCTCGCCGACGGGCAGGACTGACGGGGCGGGCGACCCCAGGTCCCAATCAGGATCAACGTACTGCCAGCCGGTCTCAATGTAGACGGACCCGCCCGCGCGAACGTAGTCGTCGAGCAGCCCAAAAGCCTTAGCTCGATCGTGGTAGCGATAGCCCACCAGGACCAGCGCCGGATAGGAGGCAAGCTGGCTCGCGGTGTAGTCGTCGACGTATTCGGACTGCCCGCGCAAAAGCCAACCGGACGTAAACGGGATCATGCCTGTCGTGGCCCGCTCGAAAAGGTCGTTGTACGGGTGGGATGCGCTGAATTGGTCGCTACCAATCACAAGAGCGGTCGCGCCAGACGGCCATTGCGTCGCGAGACCCGTTGGCGACGGATTGACGAATGTAATCGGTGAAGCGCTGACCTGGTTCCATCCGAGTGCCTGGTAATCGGCGCCCTGGGCGGCTTGTGCCGCACCAAGGACCACAGCATCGATCCCAAGGGTTGACGCCAGCTCCGCTTTGACGGTCGTCCCTCGGTGGTTGAGCATGCTGTCGAGCATCCAGTTATCGAGCTCTGGCGACGCCGGAAGCTGGAAGTTGTATGTGTACGCCTGACCTCCTCCAGTGAGGTCCGGAGCCGCCATCAGTAGCAAGGGCACGTGCGCGTCGACCAGCGCGCGCTGCGGTGGTGTGGCGAACAGGGTCTGGTATGCAGCGAGTCCAGAGCCGGTCGCACAGGAACCGATTAAGCAACCGACCTGTATCGGTCGCCAGGCTGAAGGGTTGGTCACCTGCGCCGTAATCTGTGTTGTGGGTGCTGCGCCGGGCGGGTACCTGGCCCAGATGTCATTTGTGCTGGGTTGGAAATCTCCATACGCCAGAGCCGTGGAGCTGCCGTCCACCCAGTGCGCAAACCGACCGACTCCGAACGCGGCGAGCACCAACGCTACGCATACGAGGGCGGCGGCCGCGACCCGGCGAGATCGCACGCCGACGCGTGCCACTTTTCCGAGCACCTCGGCGAGCACGACCGGGGTCTCCGTGAGACCGAGGCCCGCCAGCACTGGAATGCAGAACTGGACCAGAGTCACGCCGGCTCGTGCATGCACCAGGTTTCCCAGCACCGGCAGCCCCCAGGTCACGGCCTCGAGCGCGGTGGTAACCATGGTCAGCACACCGAAGGCCACCAGGCCGACCAACACGCGGGCGCGGCCGTTCCAAAGCGCAGCAACGACGCCCCCGAGAGAAGGAAGCCATACGGCCGGGCTCACGGTCGTCCGGTCGAACAAGACTGTTAGTCGCATCGGGTGGAGGCCAAATATCTGATCGAGACCCCACACGTTGAAAAGGCCTGGATCAAACGCACGCGGGGGAACGTGAGTCGCGATAAACGACAGATACGCTTGCTGCGGAAGAGACCAGAAGGCCGTCAGCAGGAAGGTGCCGGCCACCAACAGCGGCGCCGTCAAGAACAACCACCCGGCACGAGCTCGCACGCCGCCCCCGGTGATGGCCAGCGCATACATGAAAATGGCAACCACGGCGGCGCCGAGCAGAAATGGCGACACCATACCCATGAGAGCCACCATGCCCATAGTCGCGAACGCGGCCAACCGAAACCTCCAAGCTCGACGTCCCTCGTTCCACTCTTCGAAGAACACATCGATGGCGATGATGCCGGGCATGAACAGGACTGTCCCTGCCTGGTTTGAATAGAGCCCCCAATCAACCAGGAACGTCCACGTCAGCGGGCTGACGAGATACGCAAGGCCGGCCAGAAGACCGGCGAGAGGACGGTGCAATCGCCACGCGCAAAAGACGTAGATGCCGAGAGCGCCTAGCGGAGTTATCGCGAACTGGACGAGTTGCATCGCCTGCGATAGGTCGAACGAGGCGAGGTGCGAAACTGCCGCCGCAACCCAGTGTGCCGCGAGTGGATAGCCCTCGCGGTAGGCGATGCCGTGATCGTCCCAGCGGTACCACCAGTGGAGGACGGGGAAGCTCGTATCAACCCACCGAGCGAGGTGGAGATGGAACAGCGTGTCGTTACCGACCGGACCCGAATAGAGGATCTGCCAGCTGAGCGCGTACGCGACCGCTGAGATGATCGTCGCGGCCACCACCAGGCGCACAGCGCCCAGGGCCAGGGTCAGACCGTTCTTCACGTCGCTCGAATGCAGGTGAAGTGACCGCAACCGCCGGGGAG
>DATBZP010000128.1:0-2317 GCA_036513135.1 Candidatus Dormiibacterota bacterium
CGTCCTAGACGGAGCGCCAAGCGCTCCACGAGCGCCCCGGCCCGGTCGCCGGCCTCGAGGCCCAAGAAGGCGAGCGCGACCACGCCAACGGCCGCGAGGGCGACGATCGGGTTGGGAAGGTCTAGATCGAAGAGCTTGCGAAGCGAAGGGGACAGGAGCGCTGCCAGAAGCCCTGCGCTCATCACCAGCAGCAGCGCACGGCGGCCGGTCGTCAGCGGTCGCGCCAGGCGAGCCAGGATCCAAAGCCCGATGGCGGCAATGACGATGGTCGCGACGGTGCGCTCCTCAGACGTCGATAGGTTGGGTTCGTTGACGGCCAGCGCATAGGCAGCGAAGGTCGCAGCGCCGGCGACCAGACCTGAAGGCAATGCAAAGCGCAGCACACGCCCGAGGAAGCCTCCGGGGGACCGTTCGAAACTAGGAGCCAACGCCAGAAAGACAGATGGGATGCCGATCGTGAACGCGCTGATGAGCGTGAGCTGCCTGGGAAGGAACGGGAACGGCAGGACCGCGACGCCGACGGACACCGCAAGCAGGAAGGCATAGACGGTCTTGGTGAAGAACAGACTGGCCAGCCGCTCGACGTTACCGATCACACGCCGGCCCTCGGCAAGGACGGCCGGCACGCCGGCGAAAGAGCCGTCGATGAGGATCACAGCCGCCACTGCCCGGGCGGCACCGCTGCCGCCGCCCATGGCAATTCCGAGGTCCGCCTCCTTCAACGCCAGGACGTCGTTCACCCCGTCGCCGACCATGGCCACGGTGTGTCCGCGCGCTTGGAGGGCTCGGACGAGCCTGCTCTTCTGCTCCGGAGACACCCGCCCAAACGTGGAGGCTGACTCGGCCAACCTTTCCAGTTCCGATTCCGACTCAGGCAGCTCCCGCCCGTCGATCGCCGCCGAGGCGGGGAGGCCAACCCGGGCCGCAATTGCCGCAACGGTAGAAGGATGGTCGCCGGAGATTATCTTGACGGCCACGCCTTGGGCGACGAGCTGCGAGAGGGTCTCTGCCGCATACGGTTTGATCTCCTCGGTGAGGCCGACCAGCGCAGCCGGTTTCAAGCCTCGCAACCCACGTTCTGCGTGCGCCTCCTCCGCCTGCGCGAGAAGAAGCACGCGCTGACCCTCGGCTGTCATCCGGGCCACCTGTGATCCGAGCTCGTGATCCGGCTCGGCTCGAGCGACCAGAACGTCAGGCGCGCCCAAGACCCACCAGCCGCGGCCCGCGAACTGGAACGCGCTCCATTTGCGACCGGAAGAAAACGGCACCCTCGACTCGAGGACCCAGCCGGGCTGGGCCGCGTAGGCGGCCGCGATGGCGCGTATCGAAGCATTCGGGCGTGGATCGGCGTGGCCGATCGATGCGAGCGCTTCTTTCCAATCCGTGCCGGCCGAAAGCGGTTCTACACCCGCCACGGCACTCTCCGGATCAGTCAGCGTCCCGGTTTTGTCCAGGCAGATGACGTCCGTCCGGGCCAGCATCTCCACCGCGGGGAGCTGCTGCACGAGCACCTTGCGCCGGCCGAGCCGTATGACGGCGAGGGCCAGGCTCGCGCTGGTCAGCAGCACGAGACCCTCCGGCACCAGCGTAATCACTCCGGCCACCGAACCCCGAATCGCATCCGAGAGATTGGGGTTGGCTCTCAGCTGCGAAACGGCCAGCAGGATGCTGGTTGGCACGATGACCCAGGTCACGATCCGCAGAATCTGGTTGATCCCGCGCATGAGTTCCGAACGCACCAGCTGAAAGCGCCTCGCCTGAGCCGTCAGCCGGCGCGCGTAGCTGGCCTCTCCGACACGAGTCGCGCGGTAACGACCCAGACCGGCGCTGACGAAGCTGCCTGCGAGGACCTCGGCTCCCGCCAGCTTGGGGACCGGCGTCGACTCACCTGTGAGCAGGGCCTCGTTCAGCTCAAGGGGCTCACCCGACTCCATTACGCCATCGACGACGATCTCGTCTCCGGCCTCCACCTCCAGCAGATCGCCCACGACGATCTCCGACACCTGCATCTCCCTGGGGACGCCGTCGCGGACCACCCGCGCGCCAGGCGCGGCCAGGATGGCGAGGCGGTCTAAGGTGCGCTTCGCGCGGAGCTCCTGGCCGATGCCGATGAGAGCGTTGGCGACCAGGATCAAACCGAAGACCGCGTCCTGGATCGGGCCGACCACGAGGATGACGACAAGCAAAGAGCCGAGCAGAGCGTTGAAACGGGTCAGCAGGTTCGCTTTCAAGATGTCGCGCAGACTCCGGCTGTTGGTTTCTGGCATCGAGTTGGCCAGGCCCGAATCCGCTCGTCGCTGAGCTTCTTGGTCCGTCA
>DATBZP010000129.1:0-32125 GCA_036513135.1 Candidatus Dormiibacterota bacterium
GTCTCCAGACCACGGTCGAGATGCCTAGCTATCGTCGACAGCGACTCCCCTCTACTTCGCCGGCGCCAGATCTCGACCTTCTCCAGCTCCGCGACCAATGTTCCACCCATCGCGCACCTCCTTGGGATGTCTCAGCGTCATTCAATCCAAGGCGGTGGTGCATTGACCCCCTGAGAAGAACGGATGGTTCCCTCTCATCGACCGTGCGGCTTCGCCGCAGGGTCTGCTCTCCTTCCGGTATATCGATGGGACTTAACTGAGAGTCTGAAGCCCAACCACGCTAGCGGCGTGAGGGACAAAGTTGCGCCCGGGCCGAGCCCGGCCGCCCCGGCGACGCTGGCAACGGGAGGGGCAGTCTCGACGGTCGAGTAAGCCTCCGCAGGTATCATTGGCTGCCGTTGTGACAACTTCTTTCAGCGAATCCGCGTCGTTCCTGCTGACTTCTGAATCCGTCACCGAAGGACATCCCGACAAGGTCTGCGACCAGGTCTCGGACTCAGTCCTCGACGGAATGCTCGCCCAGGACCCGCATGCTCGAGTCGCTTGCGAAACGGCCATCACCAAAGGCCTGTGCATCGTGATCGGCGAGGTGACCACGCACGCAGAGCTCGACATCCAGCGCACCATCCGCGACACGATCGGCGACATCGGCTACAACAACGAAGAGGTCGGCTTCGATGCTGATCACGCGTTGATCCAGGTCTATCTGAAAGAGCAGTCCCCAGACATCGCGTCCAGCGTCGATCACTCGCTCGAGGAGCGTGAAGGCACGCTCGAGGACGACCCGTTCGAGCTCCAGGGAGCGGGGGACCAGGGCATGATGATCGGCTTCGCGTGCCGTGAGACACCAGAGCTGATGCCGCTCACCATCTCACTGGCGCATCGACTCGCCCGCCGGCTCGCTCAGACTCGTAAGGACGGTTCGCTTCCGTTCCTACGTCCCGACGGCAAGACACAGGTGACGGTGGAGTACGAGCGGGGAAGGCCGAAGCGAATCGAAGCCATCGTCGTTTCCACTCACCACGCTGCCTCGGTGACCCAGAAGGAGCTCGCCGAGGGAGTGCGTGCCCTGGTCATCGACCCGGTCCTGAAGGGACTGGTCGTCGACAACAACACGAAGATCATGGTCAACCCGAGCGGCCATTTCGTCCTTGGCGGCCCGGCGGCAGATGCCGGGCTGACGGGCCGCAAGATCATCGTCGACACCTATGGCGGTATCGCGCGCCACGGCGGTGGCGCGTTCAGCGGGAAGGATCCGAGCAAGGTCGACCGCTCAGCGGCATATGCGGCGCGGCACGTGGCCAAGAACCTGGTGGCGGCGGGACTCGCCGACCGATGCGAGGTGCAGGTCTCCTACGCCATCGGCCGCGCACACCCGACGTCCATCTCGGTCGAGACATTCGGCACCGGCTCGGTGCCGGAGGCGGAAATGCTCGAGCTGGTCCGGCGGCATTTCGACCTGCGCCCCGGCGCGATCATCGCGAACATGAATCTGATGCGGCCGATCTACCGGCCGACGGCCGCGTACGGACACTTCGGACGCGACGACCTCGGAGTGCCTTGGGAGCTGACCGACAGGGTTGAGGCTCTGCGAGCCGATGCCTCTGTCGCCGCACGAACGGGGGGCTAGTGTCCGACTGTCGTGACTGAGCCCGCCATCCGTCTGCGTGTCCGCGACACGCTGACGGAGCGGAAGATCCGCCTCGCGCCAAGGACCAAGGGAGGCCGGCAGACGCTCACGCTTTACGTCTGTGGCGTCACGCCGTACGACTCGGGACACATGGGCCACGCCTTCACCTTCTCGATGTTCGACGTGCTCGTCCGCTTCGTCGAGTCAGGAAGGGTGCGCATGCGATACGTCCAGAACGTCACCGACATCGACGACCCGCTGTTTGAGCGGGCCAGGCGAGACGAGATCGATTGGAGGATCCTGGCCGATCGCGAAACCAAAGTTCACATCCGCGACATGACGGTGCTTGGGTGGCGGCCGCCCGACGCGATGCCTCGCGTGTCGGAGGAGATCGACCGCATCAAGGCCGCGGTGACCAAGCTTCACTCGTCGGGCTACGCATACCGAACAGATGGGCTCTATTTCGACGTGAGCCGCTACCGCGGCTACGGCCGCCTATCGCATCGCACGCGGCGATCCATGCTGCGCAAGCTGCGCGACGAGGGCCTGCTCGGAACCGTCGGCCCAGGCGCCAAGCGTGACGCGCTCGACTTTCCACTCTGGCGCGGCTCCGCTCCGGACGAGCCGTCATGGCCGTCCAAGTTCGGACCCGGACGGCCGGGCTGGCACATCGAATGCTCGGCTATGGCGATGCGGTATCTCGGTGAGCAGATCGACATTCACGGCGGTGGGCGAGACCTCACCTTCAGCCACCACGAGTCGGAACGGGCTCAATCAGAATCGCTGACCGGCAAGGCTCCATTTGCGAGAGCTTGGATGCACACGGGAATGGTTCGGTACGAAGGCCGCAAGATGAGCAAGTCGCTCGGCAACCTGGTCACCGTGAGCCAGGCTCTGGCGCGCGCGCCGGCCGCTGCGGTGCGCCTGTACCTCGTCTCGCATCGCTATGCCCGAGACTGGGACTTCGATTGGGCGGGCCTATCGAGATACGCACGGCTGATCGAGCGTACCCGGGCGGTGCTCAAGAACCCGGCTGGTCAGGCGTCGCCGGCCCTGATCAAAGAGTTCAACGCTGCGCTGGCTGACGACCTCGACACCCCGCGCGCCGTGCGTACGCTGCGAATGGCCGTCCGCGGCCGTGACGCGGCGGCCGCCCGTTTGATGCTGAGCATCCTGGTCGGCACGGCGTCTCTTACTTAGGGTCCCGATCGGGACCCTAGGCCACCTCTAAGGGCGAGCCGCAGTTTGGGCACTCCATACCGGCGTCGACCTGGACCAGCGTTTCGCACACAGGGCAGAGGATGTCGGTCGTGGTCGGAACCGCGTCGGCCTCGGCTTCCGCCATCATCTCGGCCTGAACCTCGCCGAGGTCGAAGGCCGGCGCGCCGCAGCTGAGGCAGACGTAGCCCGGCTGGGTCACCCGATGGTCCAGGTAGGTACCGCTCGGGTCGAGCTCGACCTCGGCGAAAAGAGCGCGATAAAGGCGGCCGCCGCACTGGCGCGAGCACACAAGCAGCATCGGGTCAAGGCTACTGGCTTAGAGGCGCGACCGGAAAGCCCTCGACGGATCTTCGGCGCCCATGCGGCCCATCTCCGGGCTCAGCTCCTGCGCCGCTCGCTCACGCATGATGCAGACGCGCTCGCTGTGCTGCTCGTCGCTTCGCCCGGATCTGGGCCCCCTGGATCGCCGAATCTCTCGCCGAGGTTTTCGGTCGTGCCTCTTACGCGATGCGTCTGCGCAGAGTCGCCACCGCGGCGAGCACGAGCAGCACGACGAAGCCCAGCACCACGCCGACGTCGAGCTGCAGCGAGCCCCAGGTCAGGTCGGCGCCCTTGACCATCACGTCACGCAGCCCGTTGACCGCGTACGTGAGCGGCAGCACATCGGAAAGGACCTGCAGCGGCTTCGGCTCGCTGCCGACGGGGAAGAGGATCCCCGAGAGCAGGAACTGGGGAACGATCACCAGGGGAATGAACTGCACCGCCTGGAACTCGGTGCGCGCAAACATGCTGAGGAAGATGCCGAGGTTGACTGCGGCGATCGCCATCAACGCCTCGATGCCGAAGATGAGCGCGACGTTGCCGGCGTTGTGAACCTTGAGCACCGCCAGGGCGAAGATGAGCACCTCCGCCGCCTGGATCAGGGCCAGCACCGCGAACCCGAGCATGTAGCCGAGCACGATTTCGCCCCGCCTCAGCGGACTCGCCATCAACCGCTCGAGGGTGCCTTGCGATCGCTCGTTGAGAAACGACACGATCGTGACGACGAATACCAGGAAGAAAACTACGAGCCCGATGAATGCCGCGCCGAAGTAATCGAGGGTGTCGAAACCAGGCCCGCCGTAGACGTACGTGACGCGGGGCTGGACGTGCACTGACCCTTGCGCGCCCAGCGTGATCAACGCCTGCTGCAAAGCCTGGAGCACGGGCGCGGTCGTGCCGGGCTGGGAACCTTCGAGGTGGACTTCGGGCGCGATCGTCCCCGCCTGCGCCTGCGTGCTGAAATCCGGGGGAATGACGATGTATGCGGCGAGCGATCCATCCTTGAGCTTCGAATCACCGTCTGAGGCACGGATGCTCGTCGTGCTGATCTCGCTTGAGCGAGCGAGGGCGGCGGCGACCGTGGAGCCCAGCGGTCCCTGGTCCTCGTTGGCGATTCCCACCGCGGGAGCTGACGCCGAACCGCGGATGAGGTAGCCGAGAAGACCGAGGATCACGATCGGAGCGACGAACAGGAGCGCCAGGGTGCGGCGGTCCCGGCGAAACTGCTGGAGCAAACGCTTCGTGATGGCCGCGACCCTGTGGTGGCTCATGCCCGGCTCCCCGCGAGCCGTAGAAACGCGTCTTCGAGGTTTGTACTTCCAGCAGTAGCGCGAATCTCATCTGGCGTTCCTTCCGCGAGCAGCTTTCCGTACTGGATGAGGCCGAGCCGCTGGCAGCGTTCGGCCTCGTCCATCACGTGGCTGGAGACGATGATCGTGGTGCCGGCGGCCGCCATCTTCCTGAAGTCCTCCCAGAGCTCGACGCGGAGCTGAGGGTCCACGCCAACCGTCGGTTCGTCGAGCAGCAGCAGCTGCGGCTTGTGCACGAGCGCGCACGCCAGCGAGCAGCGCTGCCGCATGCCCCCGCTCACGGTGGAGACTACGGAGTCACGCCGGTCATAAAGCTTGACCAGCTCGAGCGCGTCCTTGACTCCCTCTTCGGCGTCGTTGATCGCAGCGAAGAACCGCACGTTCTCTTCCACGGACAGCCCGGGGTACAGGGCCGCCGTCTGAGTCATGTATCCGACGTGACTCAACACGGCCACGTTCGGCATGCGCTGGCCGAGCACCGTCACGGTCCCCGCATTTGGTTCCACCAGGCCGACGAAGAGCCGGATGAGCGTCGTCTTGCCGGCGCCGTTGGGCCCGAGCAGCCCGTAGATCTCACCCTGCTTCACGCGCAGGGTCACGCCGTCGAGCGCTTTCACATCGCCGAAAGACTTGGAGACGTTCTGAACATCGACCGCCCATGAGTCACCCATTCGTGTCGCCCTCCTCCGGCTTCATCGCGCGCAACCAGTTGTCGGCCAGCAGAGTCACGGCTTGGTCGCCGTCGATGTCGAGGCCAAGCACTCGCTCGGCCAGGGGCCTGGTGATGAGATGGAAGAGGATCGGACCCACGAACGACTGCAGCGCCAGCACCGGCGGCATCTTGCGCAGACGACCCGACCGCATGTGCTCCATCACGTAGACGGCGAGAGCGCCGACCATGGTCCGGAGGGCATCCTGAGCGGCTTCAGCGGTGTCCGGGGCGAGCGAGCTGATCTCGAAGAAAAGGACGCGGAGCATGCCCACGCGGCTCTCGCCCGAGCCGTAGAAGGTGTGATAGAAGGTCCTGGCGATCTCGGGCATCAGGATCTCAGGCGGTTCGCCCTGCATCGTGCTCAGCAACCGGCTTACCGGCTCGAGTGGCGAGTACTCGTGGACCAGGCTCGTGAACAACGCCGCCTTGCCGGGGAAGAGGCGGTACAGCGTGGCCCGCGAGACGTCCGCCTGCGTCGCCAGTTCATCCATCGACAGCGCGCTCAGGCCACGGGCGCCGAGCAGCGTCAGGGCGGCGTCGAGAATTCGCTCACGCGCGCCGGGCTCAAGCTGGAGGTCGAGGGCCTCGACCAGCGCCTCGCGCGATCCGAACACCCGATAGAAGCTCGCTCGCGATACGCCGGCCGCCGCGGCGAACTCGGCCACGGTCGGGCTACCTCCCTTGGCCGCGAGGCCTCGGGCCTTCCCTAGGATCCGTTCCCTGTTCTTGACCGGCATCGGGATGATACTAGACAAGACGTCTCATCTCGTCAAGTCTCAGGAATTAACGGGCTGGGTTCCCTTGGCGATCGCCGGCAGGTAGTTTGCCGGCATGCGATGCCTGGCCGCCCTGACGATCGCCGTCACTGCACTTGCCCTGCAGCCGGCTCCTGTGACCGCGATCTCAGCCTGGGGCAGCTCGCAGTACGGTGACCCGCCGGCGTGGTGCACGAAGTTTTCCGACATGTGGATGGCGACGGTCGTGACCAACGATCCGCTCGTCGGCACGAATCCCGAGCAGGACACGTTCTACGGCTTTCATCCGAACCCGGGGTACGACGACTGGTACGGCTATTTCTACGGCGACTTCCGGGGGACGCCAGGAGATTCCTCAGGCTGGGTTCGGCTGCTGCACGAAACGTATCCGCATCACTATCACTGGAACTTCGCGACAAATGGTTGGGCCGTACACGGGCATGCAAAGGAGTACATCGCCTACTACAACTGGACCTTCGGCGGACAGTGCGGGCGCGGCGCGTACGGGAACAACTCGCCGCCTCCTTACATGGCGGACCAATACGGATATCCCGTCGTGGACATCTATGTCGACTCGGTGCCGCCCTTCAATCCACAGCCTTACGTGGCGGCCATCACGCCAAGTTCTGTCGCGTTCACATGGGACCCGGTGGCAGATCGCGGCGACGGCGCGGGCCGGGACTACTTCATGTCGGGACTCGATCATTACGTGTCGTGGTTGACGATCGGCGACCGGCCCGACCGGCTGCAGCTCGCGACGACCAATCTGCCGCGCATGGTTTCGCTCGCAGGCATGAAGCCCCAGGAGACGGCCTGCCTCCACGTGCAGGCGGTCGACCGCGTGCAGAACGCAACCGCAGACCAGGTCTCATGCGCTGCGCCGCTCGCTCCGCCACCAACGCCCACCTGGCCGGCGCCGGAAAGTGCTGTCAGCGCCAACCCAACCCCTCTCGGACTGGTGGGTCTCCCCACGTGGTTCTGGCTGGCGCCGGTGCCCAACACACTCGCGGTCGGCGAAACATTCGGAGGAACCCAGTACCTCGTTACCGCGATCCCGATCGGCGCGGATTGGGATTTCGGGGACGGAACTTCTGCCCGCTCGACGAGCAGCTCAGGGTTCGGCCGGCCCTATCCGGAGCCATCGCCGGTCACGCATATGTATGAGGCGCATAGCCAACAGGGTTACACCGTGCGCGCCTCGATCCGATATGACGTCAGCTGGACAGCGATCGTCGCAGGCCATTCTTTTGGTCCCTATCCGCTCGGTGTCATGGAGCGGATCGCGCACCCGCTCGTCTACCCCGTGGAGCAGGCCCAGCCGGAGCTCATGGAGACGTGACTTGGGCTCCTTCAGGCTCCTGACCATCCGGTTACACGATCGATGCGCATCGCGACGACTGAACCAGCTCGCCGAAATTGCGCGTAACGGGCCGCCAGCAGCTCGGTTGCGTGGCGGGCTTCGGCGTCATCGGTGACGATGCGAGCGGTGCCGTCGGCTCGTACCCACCAGAGCTTGCTCCAGTCGTCCTCGTAGTGGTCCGCAAGAACCGAGACCGCGGGATTGGCGGCGATGTTCTTGAGGCGCTTCAGGTTCGTCGTTGCTTTTGGTTTTGCGTCGACCGCGAAGTAGAGGATGTCTCCATCCATCGCAAAAACAATCGGCACGATGTGAGGCCGTCCCTCATCGCTCAGCGTCGCAAGGCGAGCAACCTTGGACTCAGCAAGATGCCGCTTTGCATCGCCGGATTCCACTAGGTGAAGTCTGGGCGCACTTTCAACCATTGCAGCTATCGTTGAACTGTGCAGAGGCTCCGCACATACACGGTCGACGAGGCCAACAAAGAGCTGCCTCGCGTGCGCAGGATAGTCGCGCAGATCGCGGAACTCTCCGCGATGGTGCCCGAGCTGGAGGACCAGGCGCGGATCGCAGAGTACGAATCCAAGCGACCCGCGGCCGGCGCCGAAGATCGCGACCGGCACCAGCAGGCCCGCGATGCGGTCAGCGGCGCGGAGCTCGAGCTGCTCAAAGCGGTCGCCAGCCTCAACGGAATGGGAATCCAGCTCAAAGGCCCGCTCGAGGGACTGATCGACTTTCCCTCTTTTCGCGACGGCGAGCTCATCGAGCTGTGTTGGAAGCTCGGCGAGGAGCGGGTCGAGCACTGGCACCGAGTCGGCGAAGGGTTCGCCGGAAGAAGAAAATTATGAGAAGGAACCGGACGGTTCCTTCTCATCGCCCGGTCGGCTTCGCCGACGGGGCTGCTCATCTTCCCGGGAGTGGACTATCAGAATTGTTTCTCCTGGCCGTGTTTGGAGACGTTAGGAAGGCGGGTTAGACGGCCTGGCGGAGCCAGCCCTAGCCGCCACGCAGAGCTAGGGCTCCCTGACCTCGGACGCCGTCCGTCCCTTCACAGCTTCGAAGACAGCCTTCGCGATTCCCGCCGCGTCGAGGCCGTTTGCCTTGAGGATGTCCGAAGCCTTGCCCATCGGCAGGAATCGATCCGGCAGCGCCAGGGTCCTGACCCGCCCGGCCAGTCCGTGCGGCGCCAGGGTTTCGAGCACCGCGCCGCCAAAGCCTCCGGCGCCGACGTTGTCCTCGACGGTCACGACCACCGGATGGTGGCGTGCCCACTCGGTGATGCGTGGATCGACCGGCTTCACCCAGCGTGCGTTCACCACCGCACAGGAAACGCCTTGCATGTCCAGCCGCTCTGCCGCCTCTTTCGCGACCCCCACCATGCGGCCGACCGCGAAGATGACGGCGTCCGAGCCCTTGCGCAGCTCCTCCCATCGGCCGACCGGCAGAGGTTCCACGGGCAAATCTGGAGTCGCTGGCACCGGGCCCCTCGGGTACCGAATCGCGACCGGGCCGTCATTGGCGAGCGCAGTTTCCAGGAGCGCGCACAGCTCCGTCGCGTCGGCGGGCGCCGCGATCTTCAAGTTTGGGATGAGGCGCAGATAGGACAGATCGAAGATCCCGTGATGCGAAGAGCCGTCCGGGCCAGTCACGCCGGCGCGGTCGATGACGAAGACCACCGGCAGCTTGTGCAGCGCGACGTCCATGAGGGTCTGGTCGAAGGCGCGGGCGAGAAATGTCGAGTAGATGCAGACCACCGGGTGCATCCCGGCCATGGCGAGCCCTGCCGCAAACGTCACAGCGTGCTGCTCGCAAATCCCCACGTCGAAGAACCGGTCGGGGAATTCCTTGGCGAAGTTGAGAAGGCCCGTCGACGACGCCATCGCCGCGGTGATCGCGCACACCTCAGGCCGTCTCGCGGCGGCGGTCATCAGCGCGTCGCCGAAGACGTCGGTGTAAGTGAGCTCTGTCGAGCGGGGGCGCCCTGTCAACGGGTCGAACGCCGACACGCCGTGCAGCTTGTCGACCTCGTCATCGACCGCCGGGCCGTAGCCATGCCCTTTCTCGGTGACCACATGAACGACGACAGGTTCGCGGAGCTTCTTGGCGCGGGAAAGCACCTCTTCGAGCGCGGGCTCGTCGTGTCCATTCACCAGACCCGCGTACTTGATCCCGAGGCTTTCGAAGATCGTGGACGGCTGGAGGAGCTGCTTGAGGCCTTCCTTGACCCGATACGCAGCCTGGTCCGCGGTGGACCCAACGAGCGGGAGGTCGCGGAGCAATCGTGAGATGTCGTCCTTGATGCGTTCGTAGCGAGGATCCACTCTCAGCTGCGACAGATGGCGCGCGAGGCCACCGACCGTGGGGGCGTAGGAGCGTCCGTTGTCGTTGATCACGATCACCAGGTTGGGCGGCTGCAGGTGGGCGATCTGATTGAGCGCTTCGTAGGCCATGCCGCCCGTGAGCGCGCCGTCGCCGATGATGGCCACGACGTGGCCGCCGACGCCCTTGCGCAGGCGGGCCTCGGCGATGCCGAGGGCATAGCTCAGCGAGGTTGAGGCATGGCTGTTCTCCACCAGGTCGTGAGCGGACTCCTGGCGCGAGGGATAGCCGGACAGGCCGCCGGCCTGCCTCAGCCGCGCAAAGTCCTTCGACCTGCCGGTCACGATCTTGTGGACATATGCCTGGTGGCCCGTGTCCCACACGATCGCGTCCTTCGGGCTGTCGAAGACCCTGTGCAGGGCGAACGTCAGCTCAACGACGCCCAGGTTTGGAGAGAGGTGCCCCCCGGTCTTCGAGGTCTGCTCGACGAGGAAGGCGCGAACTTCCTCGGCCAGTTGGACAAGACGCGGCTGATCGAGCGCGCGAAGATCCGCGGGCGAGTTGATGGTCTCGAGGATGCCCATCGACTGCTCTAACGCTCTTTGCCCGACATGAGTTCCGCGAGAGCGATGCACAACCTGGTCCCAGCCCCGCTCGGACCGCGGAGCACGGTCGTCAGCTCGGTGTTCGTGTTCCAGCTCGAGGCTGCTATGTCGAGGTGCGCCCAGGGCCTTCCGCCCGCGAACTCGCCAATGAACATGCCTCCGAGTATGGTGCCGGCCTCGCCGTACTCGGAATTGCGCAGGTCTGCGATCTGGCTGCGAAGCAGGATCCGGTAATCGGCAAAGATCGGCAGCCGCCAGACCCGATCTCCAGCATCCGCGGCGGCTTGTTCCACCAGGGCCCAGAACTTGTCATCGTTGCTGACCGCTGCCGTCGCTGCATGGCCGATCGCGATCTTCGCGGCGCCTGTCAGCGTGGCCAGGTCGAGAATATGTGTCGCGCCGTTGCGCAGGGCGTGGGTGAGAGCGTCGGCAAGCACCAGCCGCCCCTCGGCATCCGTGTTGACGATCTCGACCGTCTTGCCGTCAGCGCTCACCAGCACGTCCCCGGGGCGCTGGGCCGATGCCCCTGGCATATTCTCGGTCGCCGCGATCACCGCCATGACATCGATCGGCAATTTGCGGGCCGCGATGACGTCGATGGCCGACAACACCGCCGCCGCACCCGCCATGTCCGACTTCATCTTGCTCATGTTTTCAGCAGGCTTGATCGAGATGCCGCCCGAGTCGAACGTGACGCCCTTGCCCACCAGCGCCAGCACTGGCGCGCCGGCCTGGGCAGGAAGTCCCGGCTGCTGGTTGCCGCGATGGCGCAGGCGGATCAGGCGTGGCGGCTGCGCTGAGCCCGCGGCGACACCCATCAGGAGGTTGTAACCACCAGTCCGCAGCTCGGCCGGCCCAAGCACCTCGACCTCGAGTCCATGCCTTTGCCCGATCCGCGTCGCCTCTTGCGCCAGCGCCTCCGGGGTCAGCTCGTTGGGCGGAGCGTTCTGCCACTCGCGCGTGCGGTTGGTCGCCTCACCGTTCTCCTGCGCGGCCACGACCTCGCGCTCGCGACCGATCCCGAACCCGGTCAGCACGAGCTCCTCGATCTCGCGCCGTTCCGGCTGTGCCCCCGTTTGCCGCGAGCGCCGTTCAAACGTGCCCATCACGCAGCCTTCGACCACGGCTTTCAACGAGCCCATGCCCAGCGGAGGCTCGGTCCGGACCAGCCCGATGCGCTTGTAGCCGTACGTGCGAGAGGCGCGGATGAGCTCGTGGTGGGTCGACCGCAACCGCTGGCCGTCCAGGTCGTGCATGGCCCCGACTCCGTAGAGGATCACGCGGCGGGGCCCCGACTTGTTGTGCGTGGGCACCGGCAGCACCTCGTGAATGCGGCCTCGGAACTCAGAGCTTGCGATCATCTCGGACAGCACTCCGCCCAGTGCCCGATCGAGTTCGAGGGCGCCGCCTGACAGGCGCTGGCCCGTGGCGACGGCTACGGCGAGGGCGTCAACGGGAAGCTCCGCAGGCGGCGTCGCGACCAGGCTGATCTTCACGAAAGGCTAAGCCTAGCGATCAGGCCAGGTGCTCCGCGACAAGCTCCAACACGTGGGCCACGCGCAGGTCGATGTGGCGTTGCCGCGCCGCCGCCTCGATGTGCATCAGGCAGCCCGGGTTATCGGAGGCAACCACGGCGCATCCGGTCTTGGCGATCGCGTCCAGCTTCCATTGCGCCAGGCGCCCCGCGACGCGCGGCCATTCGAGGCTGAAAGTGCCCCCGAAGCCGCAGCAGTTCGCGATGTCCGGGATGTCGACCACGTCGTAGCCCGCCAGCTCGAGTACGCGGCGGGGCTCGCTCTTGAGACCGAGCTGGCGCAAGCTCTGGCACGAGTCGTGGTAGGCGATCTTCAAGCTCATCCGCCCGGGGTCGACGAGCTCAGGGTGGCGGGTCAGGATCTCGAGCGCGAATCGTGTCGAGTCCCGCATGCGTGATCGAAGGTCTGCCGGCACCGAGGCGCCCCAGTCCGGGGCATCGATCGTGAACGCGCCGAAGCACGACGCCGACGGCGTGACGATCAACCCCTTGGAATCTCCAAGGCTCTTGGCCAGGCTCGCATGTAGAGCCGCCCCACCCGAGGGGTCACCGGCATTCGCCGCAATCAGGCCGCAGCACCACTGCCCCTTGGGAAAACCAACCTTGAAGCCTGCGGCGGTGGCGATCCGCTCCAGCGCCACGGCCGCCTGAGGCTGAACGCGGTCGACCATGCACGAGGCGAAGATGGTGAGGGGCTCGCCGTCGACCTCGCTTGGGGCGAACCGGTCGCGATAGGGGACCCGAGCGATCCGGGGCGCGCCGGGCACCAGCCCGCTGAAAGGAGCGCCGGCGCGCAGAACGCGGTCGGCCAGCTCGGGCCGCTTCCACACGGAAAGGACGGCCTTCTTGCGCAGCGACTTTCGGCCCATCTTGCGGTGCGCGAGGATCTGACGCGGCAGCGGGATGTCAACCGGGCAGATTTCCTGGCACGCATTGCATTGAGTGCAGAGCGTGTTCGGCAGGTCCGCCGCGTCGAGGCCATGGTGGAAAGGCGTGAGAACGAGCCCGATGGGGCCGGTGTAGATATGGCCGAACTGATGACCGCCCACGGCCATGAAGGGGGGACATGCATTGGAGCACGCGCCGCAGCGGATACACGTCATCGCTTCCCGAAACATCGGGTCGGCGAGGATCGCTGAGCGGCCGTTGTCGACGATCACGCAGTGCATCTCGCGCGGCCCGTGGACTCCGATCGCAAGCGATTGCTCGATGTCCGCTGATCGCGAGGGACCGGTGATCCAGTTCACGTAGCTGGTCATCAGCTGGCCGGTGCCGCTGCGCGGAAGCATGCGAAGCACCGCGACCGCGTCCTCGAGAGTGGCCACCACCTTGTCGACACCGAAGAGCGCGATGTGCACTGGCGGCAGGGTCGTCGTCAGGTCGGCGTTGCCCTCATTGGTGACCAGAACAATGGTCCCTGTCTCGGCGATCGCCATGTTCGCGCCACTGATGCCCACGGTGGCGTCGATGAACTTCGGGCGCAGCGAATTACGTGCATGGTGCTGGATTGCTTCGACGGTCGCCTCTGTTCCGAAGACGCCGGCGGCGTCTTCCTTCGTCAGGTGGATCGCCGGCGCGATCAGGTGCGATGGGCGCGTGTGGGTGAGCTGCACCATCCGCTCCCCCAGGTCGGTCTCGACGACTTCCATACCGAGGGCTTCCAGGTAGGGGTTGAGCTCGATCTCCTCGGTGGCCATGGACTTGACCTTGGTCACGACCATGCGGCCGCCCGCCGTGCGCTGGCTTGCGGCGTTCCAACAGATCTGTGCGATGGTGTCGCGCGCCTCGGCCGCGTCCTTGGCGAAATGGACTTTGCCGCCCACGGCCTCCAGCCGTTGCTTGAACTGCTCGACGAGCTCGGGCAATCGATCCAGGTTGGCAAGTCGTCGCTGCTTGAGGTCGGCGCGCCCTTTGGCGAAGTCGAAGCTCTCGAAAGCCTTGTCGCGCTTGGCTCTCAGCCCGGTCATGGCGTGGATAAGCGCTCGCTCCAGGTCCGGGTCGTTGAGCGCCTTGTTGACTCGGCCCGAAAAGTGGCGTCGGGTTTCAGGCACGCGCCGTCGAGGCTTCCTTCAAGGCTTCTACAACCGCGCTCGCGGTCGACACTGGCGCCAAGCATATTGTTCCGACGCACACGACGGCGCGCTTGTCGCCACTCGGATCGATGACAGAATACGGATGGGCGAGCGCAGCGGCGCGCGCGAGCTCCGGGTTGCTGGTCGTCACTTTGATCGCGTAACTCGTGCGGTCAAGCGCACGAGCAAAGACCGCCGCCATCAGGCCGTACTGTCGCGGCAGCGCCGCCACCGATTCGAGGGCGCGGCGGGCCCGTGACAGGTAAGGCGTGGTGGGATCGCCGGCCACAATGTCGAGCTCGACGAGAGCCATTGCGCCGATCGAGTTTTCAACCAGCGGCTTGATCCGTTCGGCCAGGCGTCCGAGCTCGTCGCCGCCTGCATGGTCGAAGTAGCCGCCTGCGTCCGGATCGCCATATCGCTCGTCGATGTGAGCCGCCAGATCCACAGCTGCGGGCAGCCATCTGTCTCCGAGACCAGCCTGGTGGGCGCGAAGCGCGGCCCAGAGGCTCCAGACCTGGTCGGTCAGCTGGCCTCCGACGCCCTCTGCATGATCCATGCCCTCACCTCGTCGGTGCTCGTCACGGAAAAGGCGATCCAGCAGCTTGGCCGCACGCTCGCGAAGAGCCGGCCGGTCGAACCGCCGTGCCGCATCGAGGTACGCGATCGCGAGAGCGGCATTCCACGAGGTGTAGACGCGGCGGTCCACGTAGGGCCCGGGTCTTTGAGCGCGCTCGTCCGCATCCATCGAGTAGTAGTGCTCGTCCGCGTCCTGGCTGCCGGCATAGAGCCCGGTCTTCGGGTCGCGGAGCACGCGGTCGAGGTAGCCGGTCGTGGAGTCGAGCACCGAGTCCATGCCGGCAAGGGAGAGCGAGCTCACGAGGCCGGCATGGTCCTCCAGCATCTTCTCGAAATGCGGGACGCTCCAATCCTGGGTCGTCGAGTAGCGGAAGAAGCCGCCCTCGACATGGTCGTAGGTGCCGCCCTCGGCCATGCGTTCCAGGGTGTGGACGGCCATCTGGTGCAGCCGTGGGTCGGAACGGAGCTGCGACTGCTCCAGCAGCAAGAGGATGGCGTCGGTCTGGGGGAACTTGGGCGCGTTGCCGAAGCCGCCGTACTCCGGATCGTAAGCAGCGGTCGCCGCCTCGAGGAGCGAATCGACCAACCCGTCCTCGAGCGACCCGGCGCCGCGGGCGACGGCCGATCCGGCGCGTTTGCGCGCCTCGAGGACACGTGTCGCGATCTCGGGCTGGTTGGTCCGGTAGTAGCCGGCGATGCGAGTCAGCGCGTCCGCCATCTGATCCGGAGGCAGATAGGTCGCGCCGGTCAGGATGTCGCCCGCGGACGTCAGGAAGGCGGTCGACGGCCAACCGCCCATGTTGTAGCGCTGGTTGATGTCGGGCCGGACGTCGTTGTCGACCCGGACGGGCACGTACTCGCGGTTGATCAGATCGATGATCCCGGGGTGCGAGTAGGTCGTCTCGTCCATGACGTGGCACCAGTGGCACCAGACGGCGCTGATGGAGAGCAGGATCGGGCGGCCGCTCAGCTTCGCTTCCTCAAAAGCACTCGCCGACCACGGGTGCCACTTGATCTCGGCCGCCCGGTTCGGGCGCGGCGAAAAGTGGAATTCTGCCGTCACATCACGGGCCCCCGCGAACTCGGAGGCCACACCGTGAGCTCGCGGGGGGCTCCACCACGGCGAAGGCCGGGAGTTCGTGGGGAAAAGCCTCGCCCACACGACAAGGTTACGCGGGTGAAACAATGGCTCCATGATCTCGATCAGCGCCGTCGACGCGTACATCGAGAAGAACTCGCATCGCTTCGTCGATGAGCTGAAGGAGCTGTGCTCTTTCCCGAGCATCTCCAACCACGGTCGCGACGCGGTCGGGCCGGCGCGCGAATGGATTGCCGATCGCCTTTCCCGTTTCACGGACCGCGTGGAGACTCTGGACGCGGGAGGCATGCCCGCGCTGTACGCGGAGGTGCCTGGGGCCGGCCGGCGAAAGCTGCTGCTCTACCAGCACTACGACGTCCAGCCTGTGGACCCGATCGACCTCTGGAGCTCCCCGCCGTTCGAACCGGTTGAGAGGGACGGGCGGGTCATCGCTCGCGGGGTCGCCGACGACAAATCGGACGTCATGGCCCGAATCCACGCCCTCGAAACATTGAAGGCCATGGGCAACGTGCCGGTGACGCTCCGCTTCCTGGTCGAGGGCGAAGAGGAGATCGGATCCAAGACCTTCGAAAAGATCGCGCACGAGCACGCCGGCAAACTTGCCGCAGACGGATGCCTGTGGGAGTCAGGCACATCTTTTGACGACGCGGGAAGGCCGACCGTCCAGTTCGGATGTCGCGGGTTGCTCTACGTGCAGCTGCGCGTGAAGTTGCTCGACTTCGACCAGCATTCGGGTTTTGGGTCGATCTATCCGTCGGCCGCGATGTACATGATCGGTGCGCTCGCGAGCTTGCGCGACCAGGAGATGAACATCCGGATCGACGGTTTCTACGACAAGGTCGTCAAGCCGACCGAGGCCGACCGCCGCATGATGGCCAAGATCGACCCCGAGGTCGACAAGCGCAAGAAGCTGGTCGGATTCGACCGCCTGGTCGGCGATCCCAAGGTGGGCGAGGTCATCGAGAAGATGCTCTTCATGCCCACCTGCAACATCGCCGGCGTGACGACCGGCTACCAGGGACCAGGTTCCAAGACGGTGCTGCCCGCTGAAGCGACTGCGAAGTTGGACTTCCGGCTAATCCCCAACCAGGACCCAGCCGACGTCCTGTCGCAGCTCCGCAAGCACCTCGACGCCAACGGTTTCGAGAAGGTGGAGATCGTGTGGAGCGACGGCGAGAAGCCTGCGCGCTCCGACCCCGATTCGGCCATCGGCAAGACGGTGATCGACTGTGTTCGCGAGCTGCACGGTGAGCCCATACTCTGGCCGTTCATGCCGGCCACCGGTCCCATGCACCCCGTCGTCGCGGACCTCGGCATCCCGACCGTGCTCCCGGTGGGCGTTGGTCGGCCCGACAACCGGATTCATGCGCCCAACGAGAACATCCATGCCGCGGACTACGTCAACACCGTGCGATTGATGTGCCGGGTTTGGGAACGCTTCGGAGCGGGATAGACCAATAAATGGAAAAGCTCACCGACAAGCTCTTCACGGTCAAGTTCAACGAGGACACGGGCCGTCCCCACATCGAGATCGTTGACCAGAGCGTGTGTGCGACCAAGTGCACCGGGAAGTACTGCAATCACTTCTGTCCAGCCGGTGTCTACGAGTGGAATGAGGAGCAGAAGAAGAACCTGGTGAGCTTCGGCAACTGCATCGAGTGCGGTGCGTGCTCCATCGGCTGCCCGTTCGACAACATCGCCTGCCACAGCCCGCGTGGCGGCTATGGCGCGCAGTTCAAACACGGCTAGCGCGACGGAATACGAACTGCTGCCGGCCCAATTCCAATCAGTGCAATGAGCGATTACGACGTTGTCATCGTCGGTGGGGGTCCTGCCGGGCTGGCGGCCGCACTGTACACCGGCCGGATGGACCTGAAGACGGTGGTGGTGGACCGCGGTGCGCTTGGCGGTCAGCTCTTGAACACAGAGCTGATCGAGGACTATCCGGGCTTCGAATCGATCCTCGGATCCGAGCTTGCCACCAAGATGGGCGAGCACGCGCGCAAGTTCGGCGTTGAGGTACGTGATTTCGAACCCGTCAAGGAGATCGACGTCGAGGGCACGACCAAGGTCGTCCGCCTGGAGGCGGGCGAGGAGCTTCGCGCCCCGGCCTTGATCATGGCCGCCGGCGGATTGCCAAGGTACCTGCAAGTACCTGGCGAGAAAGAGTTCTGGGGTCGGGGTGTCAGCTACTGTGCCGTCTGCGATGGCGCCTTCTTCAAGGGCCAGGAGCTGGCGGTCGTCGGCGGAGGCGACGCGGCGGTGGAAGAGGGCGAATTTCTGACCCGCTACGCGTCAAAGGTGTACATCATCCACCGCCGCAGCGCGCTTCGCGCGCAGCCGATCCTGGTCGATCGCGCCAAGGCCAACCCCAAGATCGAATTCATCTTCGACGCACAGGTGAAGGAGATCGGTGGCGACAGCAAGGTGCGCCTCGTGCGCTACGAGCAGCGCGGCGAGCAGAAGGAGCTTGCAGTCGGCGGTGTCTTCATCTTCGTCGGTTTCGTGCCCAACTCAGGGTTGTTCAAGGTGCATGTGAATCACGACGACGCCGGCTACATCGTCACCGACCGCAACATGCAGACGTCGGTGGATGGCGTCTGGGCTGTGGGCGATGTCCGCTCGCAGTTGACCAAGCAGATCGCGACCGCGGTCGGTGATGGAACAACGGCTGCGGTGGCGGCATCGATGTACGTGACCTCGCTCAAGGACGCGGCGCGGAGCTAGGCGGTTACGTCGATCCAGACCAGGCCGGGAGGCAGGGTCAACACCTGGCCGCCGTCGAGGGTGAACGTGAGTGGTCCGTGGCTGTCGGTCGAGCTCCACGAACCAGCGAACTGCGCACCCTTGTAGAAGACGTCTATCCGACCGCCGCTGTCGAGGTCGAAATCATGGATGTGAGCGCCGTGGCCGTCGCCGACGTCGACAAGCGTCTCTTTGGTGTGCAAAGTGATGAGCATCTCGATTCGCAGGGGTTGACCAAGGCTCGCATCGACGTATGGGTGCGCCTCTTCGGACTTCGTGTAGGTACCCGTCGTCGCGTCGTAGTTGTAGACGGAATAGTGCTCGGCGACGTTGATCGTCGTCGCCGCGGTGCCACCGGTCAGCACGGGCCTGGTCTTGGGCACCGTGAACGCCGGGATCGACGAGAAGTAGTTGTCCTCCGCCGCCTTGACCGCCGACCCGTGGATCATCAGGTTGTCCGGCGCGTAGCGCGGCGGCCCGGCGCGGAACTGGTACCCGATGGTGTCGAAGAACTGAGGCGTCGGGTCCTGAGCGGCGCGCGCGGCCGTCGCCGACGACTCTCCGGACTGGAACAGGAGGCCCTTGTAGTGGCGGCCGATCTTGAGAGAGATGTATCTCGCTGAGCGCATGGGGCCGATCAGGTCGGGAGCATTGCCGTAAATCGCGGTCAGGCGCGTGATGCCGCCTTCGGCCAGGTACTCGAAGACCATGTCCGCGGCCTGGAGGCCGTTCTGGTCACGCGCGAACTCATCGTTCGGGATCTGAATCAGGGCCGGATATTTCAGTGCGGTCGTGTGCTCGCGGTCGTGATAGTAGATGCCGGTCTTGAAATTGAACGCGCTCGGGATCATGTGGCCCGTCTGGTCACGTCCGCCTGCGTCCACCTGCAACTGAAGCGGTCCGGAGGCAATTCCTGCGGTTGACACGGTGGCTCTCTTGTCGTCAGTTGCCCATTTGAGGTCGGCGACTTGCGTCCCGAGGGTCACCTTGATCGTGGTCGGCTCCATGGCGTCGTTGAACGTGAGCGTCAACGTGGATCCTGGGTCGATCTCCGTGCCATCGGTCAGCGGAGTGCCTGCGGGTCCCGCGATCGAAGTGACGTGCGGCACGATCAGCGTCGTGAAGCTCCATGTGCTGCCCGGAACCTTGTGATGGCTCGCGTCTATGACCGATTTCATGGTCACCGTGTAGGTCGTCAGGTCCAGGAGCCCTTTGGAGGGCGACCAGGCGTACTGCGTCTGACCGGTGATGGCGGCTATCGTGCCGTCGGCGCCCGGGGTGATCGAAAAAGCGGCCTGCACCGCGGCGAGAGCAACGGGACGGCTGAACGTGAGGAGAACGCGACTGTCGGTCGGCACATCCTTCTGACCGCTCTTGAAGTTCGTGGTGAGTGTCGTGGGCAGCATGTTCTCGTAGGCGAGATAAGCACCGACGCCCGTGAGCACAACGATGACGACAAGGCCCGCGGCGACCCAGCCGCGACGCGAAAACGGCAAGCGACGGCGCGAGCTTCGCCTGTAGGGCGGGGTCGGTGGAGACGAAGGCTCGATCTGGGGCAGGGACGTGGACATGGACAACGGGCCGCGGGAATTATCTCAGACTTGGGCCTCTAGACACGCAGCCCGCGCAGATATGGAAACGTGTAAATGCCGGTCGCGTGGCCGCTGTCGAACGCGATCTGCAGGGCGTATTGGCCGACGAGCGTGACGTCCTTGATGCGCAGCTCCTCGGGGCTCAGGTTTTTGACTCTCGCGAGGCGCCCGGGTGCGCCCGCCTCACCCCGACATTCAGCGCAGGGACAGGCCCACCGCAGCTGCTCACCGGAGTACGTGCTCCGATTGCCGTCGTCCCATGTGATCTCCATCGCCTGGCGTGCACGGTCGACGTCGACGTTGACCGGAAACGGATCGGGATCTTGCAGCGCTCGAATCGCCTAGTGGACGTTGATGACAGGAAGCTGCCGAAACGATTGGATCGAAATGCGTGCGGCGACCTGTGAGGCGATGTGTTCGAATGCCTTCGCGCCGACTGAGTCGGGCCGCGAGAAAACCACCGGGATCCCGCTGTCAGCGTCCTCGCGGATGCCCTCTTCGAGCGGAATCGCTCCGAGGAAAGGAACGCCAAGACGCTTGGCCGCAGCTTCCGCACCACCATGACTGAAGATCTCGTGGCGGTGTCCGCAGCTCGGGCAGATGTACCAGCTCATGTTCTCGATGAGGCCGAGCGGCGTGACGTTCAGCTTCCTGAACATCTGGAGCGCCTTTACCGCGATGTCCGTGGCGACGTCTTGCGGCGTGCAGACGATGGCGACCCCTGTCAGGGGAACCGCCTGGGCCAGGGTCAGCGACGCATCGCCGGTTCCCGGCGGCAGGTCGATCACCAGGTAGTCCAGCTGGCCCCAATCGACCTGGATCATCATCGCTTCGATCGCTTTGCCGACCATCGGGCCGCGATAGATCGTGGGTTGATCGCCAGGATAGATGTGGCCGAAGGACATGAGCTTCAGCCCGTGCGCTTCGATGGGGCGCAGGCGCCCGTTGACCTGCTCGGGCACCTGCCTGGAGCCGGTCATCGCGGGGATCGAAGGTCCGTAGATGTCCGCGTCGAGGAGGCCAACCTCGGCACCACTTTTGCGCAGCGCCGCGGCGAGGTTGACTGCGACCGTCGACTTGCCCACACCACCCTTGCCTGATGCGACGGCGATCGTTTGCTTCACACCGGGAAGGATCTCCGAAGGTTTGGGCCGCATGAACGCCGGTCGGACGTTCGCCGTCATGCGGACGTCGACGCCGGTCACACCCGGAATCTCGCCGACGAGGTCTTGCGCCTGTGACTTGAAGCGATCACGGACCGGGCAGGCGGGGGTCGTGAGCTCAAACGTGAAGCTGACCTTGCCCTGCGGGCTGACCTCGAGCTCTTTGATCATCCCGAGGCTGACGACGTCGCGCCCGAGGTCGGGGTCCTGGATGTGGGACAGCACGTCGAGCACCTGCTGGGAGGACGGGACGGCCATCGTCACGGCATGTTACCGGGACGCGAAAGTCGATACCGAGTGACCGAATGCCCTCTGTTAATTTCGGCATGTGATGAAGAGTCGCGCCGCGCTGCTTGCCCACCAGGCCGCATGCCGAGCATGCCGCGTGTGCGCCGACGAAGGGATCGTCCCCGAGGCGAACCCCACCTTCGAAGGACGTTGGGGCGCGCCCTTTCTGCTGGTCGGGCAGGCGCCCGGTCCGGTCGAGCGTGAGTCGCGGCGGCCGTTTTCGGGGCGTGCCGGCAAGGAGCTCGACCGGTGGATGGTCCGCGCCGGGTTTGAGACCCCAGAGGAGTTCCGGCGCCTCACTTACATCGCAGCCCTGATGCGTTGCTTCCCGGGCCGCAACCGCACCGGGAGCGGTGACCTCAAGCCGCAGCCGGCGGCGGTCGCCAACTGCGCCCACTGGCTCGACGCCGAGCTCCGAATCTTGAGGCCCAAAGCGCTGCTCCTCGTCGGGCAATTGGCGATCGCGCGATTTCTGGGCCCCGGACACCTGGAGGACCGCGTGGGGCATCTTTTCGGCGACCGGCCGGTGATGGTCCCTCTGCCTCACCCCTCGGGCCAGAGTCGCTGGCTCAACGACACTGCCAACCGCGAGCGTCTCGCTTCGGCGCTGGCGTTGGTGGGAGAACTCCGCTTGGGTCTTGCGCCGGCGGAGAGAAGCCGGTCAAATAGCGGAGGCGGTGCGCGCAGCCGCCCCGCAAGCAGCGGGCAGCTAGAAAGGCGATGAGGAGAAAGGCGTGAAGTATCTGCTGGTCTATTACGGTGGGGGAATGCCCGAGACGCCTGCGGCGCAGGCTCGTGTTATGAAGCAGTGGGGGACCTGGTACACGAAACTTGGGCCGGCCGTGGTCGATGGCGGCAACCCCTTTTCAGGCGCGGTCAACAAGATCAAGGCCGATGGCACCATCGCGAAGGGGCCGATCGGCCAGCGCGCGACCGGCTACAGCATCATCGAGGCCGGTTCGCTGGACAAGGCGACGAAGATGGCCAAGGGATGCCCAATTGTGAAGAGCGGAGGACAGATCGCGGTCTACGAAACCTTCAACGTGATGTGATCCGACTGCGCTGAAGGTTGCCTTCATTTTTTGCTGAGCGTGAAGGCGGGCGCGTCGCCATAACCGGCGGCGATGCTCGCCATCTCGCCCGCTCTTTGCGGGCGCGCGTGGGGGAGGAGATCGAGGTGATCGACCCGGCCGGCTTCATGCTCAGCGTCCGCCTCGAATCCGTCTCACCCGACAGGGTCGAAGGGGTGGTCGTCTCAGAGCGACCGCACCGCCCGGAGCCCGCGGCCAGGATCACCATCGCGATCGCCAACCTGCCGGCGCCCGCCCTGGAGCTCGTGCTGTCCCGCTGCACCGAGGCCGGCGCCTTCGCCTTCCACGTCTTCCAGGCCGACCGCAGCGTGGCGCGCGGAGCCAAACCCGATCGGTGGCGGACCATCTGCCGGGAGGCGGCAATGCTCGCCGGCCGGCTGCGCGTGCCGGAGATCGATGCGCTTGGCTCTCTGGACGACGTGCTCAAGGCGAGCGAGCACCCGGTGTTGCTTGTCCGCGGCTCTTCGCAAACGCTGGCCAAGATCGCCGAGCCGCGCGACCTGACACTTGTGGTGGGCCCCGAGGGCGGGTGGTCGGACCGGGAATTGGACCTCGCCCGCATCAAGGCGGACCTTGGTCCGCGCAACCTCCGTGCCGACACTGCCGCTCTGGTGGCGCTCTCCGTCGCCCTCGCGGCCAGGGAATAATTCGCTTCGACTGTCGCTTCGGATTGAGATAAGATGAGGCATGGGATGGCGGAGCGAGTCGTGGAGCGCAATTTCGCGCCTGACCGGCTGGCGGAGGCGAGCGGACCCATTTCCGTCGAACTCGCAGTTTTCACTCTGGCCGGCCGCGAGCTGAGCGTTCTTCTGACCGAGCGAACGGAGCCGCCGTATCCCGGCTTCTGGGCGCTCCCCGGGAGCCTGCGCCGTCCCGGCGTCTCGCTCGATGCACAGGCGCGAGCCCAGCAGACCGCCGTCACCGGGATCGAAGGCGGCTGGATCGAGCAGCTAAAGACATTTCACCGGCCGCAACAGGTCGACGCCGGCGGGCATGTCGTGATCCCCGGGCGCGACCCGCGGGGCGACGTTCTGTCCGTCGCCTACATCGCCATCGTTCCGACGGCCCTGGCCGAATCGTGCGCCGAGCGCACGGGCGAAGGCCAGCAGCAGTGGCACCCCGTGCGCCGGCTGCCCGTGGAGATGGCCTTCGACCATCGCGAGATAGTCGACTACGCGGTGCGCCGCCTGCGCAGCAAGGTGGGGTACTCCTCCATCGGCTTCCAGCTGCTGCCTTCGGAGTTCACGATCACCGAGCTCCAGCACGTCTACGAGGCGGTGCTCGGTCTCTCGATCAACCGCGGCAACTTCTGGCGCAGGGTCGTCGACCGCGGTGTCATCGAGCCGACCGGAAAGGAACGCAGCGTGCGCGGCAAGCGAGCCATCCTCTTCCGTTTCACCCAGCAGGCATTTGGACTGCGCGAGGAGCCCGATGGTTTCATCGAAGCCTGATCTCGACCTGGTTGTTGCTGCCGCGCTTCGCGAAGACCTCGGGGGCGAGATGCGCGACGTGGACGTCACAACGCGATTCGTCGTCGACGCGGATCTTTTGGGCGAGGCACGCGTGATTGCTAAGGGTCGCGGCGTGCTTAGCGGGAGCGACGCGGCCGCGCGAGTGTTCCAGATGGTTCGCCCGCCTTGCGAATACTCGGCGCTGTTGCCCGACGGCGCGCGCATTGAGCCTGGCGATGAGGTCGCCAGGGTGGTGGGATCGCTGGCTTCGATCCTCACCGCGGAGCGCACAGCACTCAATTTCCTCCAGCGGCTCTCTGGCATCGCGACGATCACGCGCCGCTATGCGGACGCGCTCGCCGCCTACCCCGCGGTCACGCTCCTCGACACGCGCAAGACCACCCCCGGACTGCGTTTTCTCGAACGCGCAGCGGTGCGGTCCGGCGGCGGACGCAACCACCGCGACGGGCTGTGGGACGCGATCCTGATCAAGGACAACCACGTGGCCGCGGCGGGCGGCGTGACCGAGGCCATCACTCGAGCACGACGCGCACGAATGCCGGTTGAGGTCGAGGTCGACACCCTCGAGCAGCTTCGAGAGGCGCTCGTTGCTGGGGCAGAGATGGTCCTTCTGGACAACATGTCGCCCGAGCTCATGCGCCACGCCGTTGAAATGACCGCGGGCCGCGCCACCTTGGAAGCGTCGGGCGGCATGACGGTGGAGGGTGCGGTGGCGGCGGCCAAAGCCGGCGTGGACCGCATCTCGGTGGGGGCGCTGACGCATTCCGCGCCCTCGGTGGACTTGAGCCTGGAGGTCACGAAGACGTGGCGGTAGAAGTTCTGAACCTCGAGGCTGATGCGGTTGCGTACGCCCGGCGCGATGTTCCCCGGGACATTGCGGGCACGAGCAAGGAGATCCGCGAGCTGGCGCGCGCGCGTAATGCGGTCATCCTCGCGCACAACTACCAGGTGCCTGAGGTACAGGACGTGGCGGACTACGTCGGCGACTCGCTGGGTCTCTCACGCCAGGCGGCCGCGACCGAGGCCGACGTGATCGTGTTTTGCGGAGTCCACTTCATGGCCGAGACCGCGGTGATCCTGAGCCCGACCAAGCGGGTGCTCATCCCCGACCTGGAGGCCGGCTGCTCGCTTGCCGCCACGATCAACGCGACTCAGCTCGCGGCCTGGAAGGCCGAGCACCCGGGCGCGGTCGTCGTGTCTTACGTCAATACCACCGCCGAGGTGAAAGCCCTAAGCGACTACTGCTGCACGTCCGGCAATGCGGAGCGGGTGATCCGGGCGATCCCCGAAGACAAAGAGATCCTGTTCCTGCCCGACATGTTTCTCGGCACGTACCTCGAGAAGGTGACGGGCCGCACCATGCATGTCTGGCCGGGGGAGTGCCACGTTCACGCGGGCATCAGGCCGAACGACATCGATCGCGCTCGCCGGGAGCACGGCGACGCCGACCTGCTCGTCCACCCGGAATGCGGCTGCGCCAGCCAGTGCATGTACTTCAAGGCGAGCGGCGACATCGACGCGGACCGCACTCATATCCTCAGCACCGAGGGCATGGTCCGGCACGCGCAGCAGCACCCGACTCGCAGCTTCGTCGTCGCGACCGAGCTTGGCATCATGCACAGGCTGTCGAAGGAAGCGCCTCAGGGGCGGTTCTACGCCGCCAGCGAGCGAGCGATCTGCCGCTACATGAAGAAGATCACGCTCGACAAGCTGCTGATCTCATTGCGAGAGGACGTCTTCGAGGTCACCGTCCCGCAAGACGTCGCTGACAAGGCGCGCGGCGCGATCCAGAGGATGGTCGAGATATGAGAGTGAACCTGGCCGGCAAGTGGGGAGGTGAGATTCGGACGGACATCCTGGTCGTCGGCGACGGGCTCGCCGGATCGGCGGCGGCGATCGAAGCGGCCCGCATGGGCGCCTCGGTGGCCCTTGTCTCAGCAGCCCACGGATCGTCCGACCGCGCGCAGGGCGGGATCGCGGCAGCGATGCTCCCCGAAGATTCGCCTCGGCTTCACGCCCTGGACACGCTCGCGGCCGGTGGCGGCCTCTGCGACCCGAGGGCGGTCGCGATGCTGACCTCCGCCGGACCGCAAACCGTGCGCTGGCTGGAATCGCTTGGAGTCCGTTTCGACGGTGGCGCGGCTCGGGAGGCCGCACACTCTCTGCCTCGCGTCCTGCACCTCGGCGGCGATCAGAGCGGAAGCACGCTGATGGGCTTCATGCGCGGCGCCATCGAGCACGAGCCGAGGATCACGCGACATCGCGCGCGCCTCCAGTCGCTCATCGTCGATGAGTCATGCGGCGGCGCGATCTTCTCCGGCGGCCTCACCGTTCATGCGGGCGCAACCGTGCTTGCCACCGGTGGCTACGCCGGCCTTTACGGTCGCACGACCAACAGCCGGATCAGCAACGGCAAGGGAATACTCGAGGCGGCCCGCGCCGGAGCATGCGTCGCCGACCTGGAGTTCGTCCAGTTCCATCCGACGGTCTTCGACGGCCCGCACCCTTTCCTGATCACGGAGGCCCTACGCGGCGCCGGCGCCATCCTGGTCGACGAAGACGGCGAGAGGTTCGTCGATGAGCTGCTGCCGCGCGACCAGGTTGCGCGCGCTGTGGCCAAGCACTTGGGTTGCGCGTTCATCTCGGCGGCTCACCTCGACCCGGACCTGCTGCGCCGGAGCTTCCCGAATTTCATGCGCAACTGCCGGCGCGCGGGCATCGACCCTCTCCGACAGGCCGTTCCGATCGCGCCTGCAGCTCACTACACGATGGGCGGCGTCGTCACCGATCTCGACGGCCGGTCATCGGTCGACGGCCTGTATGCCGCGGGCGAGTGTGCGCGCACCGGTGTCCATGGCGCCAACCGGCTCGCCAGCAACTCGCTGCTCGAAGCGGCGGCGTTTGGCCGGCGTGCGGCCGCCGCTGCTGTCGACTCGCCGAAAGCGCGTAACGCGGGCGAGGCTCGGCCCAGGCCATGGCGGCGCGGATCACTCACGGTGGCGCAGGTGGGGGACGTTCTCGACAGCGCGGCGAGAGTTCTCAGGACGGGAAAGGAGCTGAAGGCCGCGCTGGAGATTTTGCGCTCAGGTGCGGTTTCCTCGGCGGCAGCAGACGCGGCCGACATGGCCTCGATGATCTGCGCCGCCGCGCTCGCGCGTCCAGCCAGCGTCGGTGCCCATCAGCGCATGGACGAGCCGCAGCGGATCGCCGTCTAGCTGCACCCGTTGGCGGGGTACGCCGACTCGCCGTAGACCCGGAGGATCTGCCCACTCGCCTTCACCAGGTACAGCGAGTGCTCGCCGCCGATCCAGATCCCGTGCACGTCGGCGATCGCGCTGAAGAAGCCGGTCGATAGGTCACGGTAAGGCGAGGGCGGTTGGAGAGTTCCGTCGTAGCCGGCCAGCTTGCCCTGTTTGCCGGGCGCAGCGACCAGCCAGAACTCAGTCCTATACATGGCGTTCGAGTTGACCTGAGAGCTGGCCTGGATAAGCAGCGCTTGGTTCCCGGCGAATGCCACGGCGTACACGGCGTAGCCCGGCCTGTAGAACCATGTCACCACGCCGCCGGCGCCATCCGTTCGATCGATCCGGTTCGGTTGCGGCTGCCCGTCCAGCGCGCTTGTGGTGGGATTAGGGTCCCTGGAATCGACGACGCTGACCCATCCGGCCCCTGCCGGTTGGTAAAACCCTTTAGACGCCTTCGTCACGGCGCCTGTGGTCGGATCCACGCGCCACACTCCGGGCCCGGTTCCCTCGTATGCGATGACGAGATAGATCGCCGTGCTGGTGAAAATCGACAACTGAGTAAGGCTGGGCGTCTGGCATGCTCACCACCCGGATGTCGTTGCCGGTCGCTGCATCGACGACGTGGACGCGTGGCGCTACAGGTGGGGTTACGGTCCATCCCTCTGTATACGCATAGCGACGGCCGTCGGGCGAGACCGCTTTCCGGGTCACGGGAAGCCAGCGACCGACTTCGCGGTCGTAGTAATAGCCGCCCTCTCCGCCGGGGGTGGTGGTGAAGGCTGGAATGGCGACTATGGAGTCGATCAAGTGCGAATTGGCATAGCTGTAAATGGGTAGCGAGCAATGAAAGTCGAGCTTTGTGAGCGCCAAGTTGCCGGCAGAGTCGGTCGCGGCAGCTGAAGACGTGGCAGGTGGACCGTCAGCAGTCGAGGGGGCAGCGCAAGCCGCTACCAGCAGAACGAGAACGACCGCCCACCTGACTCTCATCTGCCCACGACTCGCCAGCTCTTGCATAACACTCTCGTCAATAGAGACGCTTGATCGAGCCGAATGGTTTCAGGAGGGGTCAACAGACTGGAGAGATGTTCGGTTACTGAGTATCAGCGCTTCAGCGCGCGGTAGGTCTCGACCTCTCCGAACTTATGAGGGAAGACCCGGAGGGTTTTCCCTGCGCGCAAGCGGCGATGAGGATGGGACTTACTGATTGCATCGCGCCTCGGCTTCGCCGACGCGCTGCTCCCATTCCGGTATGTCGATCGGACTTGATCAAGAATCTGAAGCCAAACCACGCGAGGAGACTAAGAGACAAAGTTGCGACCGGGCCAAGCCCGGTCGCCCGAACCACGCCAGCACGCTTCTAGCGCTTCAGGGCGCGGTAGGTCTCGACCTCTCCGACGATTGCGATCACCGATGCGATGCCGAACACCATCACTCCCAGGACCAATAACGCAACTCCAAGAGGGAGAACCCGACCCGTCACGGCCAGGCCGACACAAACGATCCCGATCGCCAGGATGAGTGCGGCGTAGGCCCTGAAGCCCCGCGGGCTGGCCGCAAACCCCGGAGCCAGATCTCCTAGCGATCGTGACGTCACGCGGCGGATGACGAGGTCGGCCGCGCCGAGCAGGTTGAGCAGCAGGACCAGCCCCGCCGAGCAGAGCAGAACGCCGATCGCCAGCACCACGCTCACGCCTTCAATTTACGTCGCCCCTAGCATTGCAGCGTGCCCACGACGCAAATCCCCACGAACTCGGAGGCTTCGCCGTGAGTTCGCGGGGACCCCTAACACAGGACCGCGTGCGGAACTTCTGCATCATCGCCCACATCGACCACGGCAAGTCCACGCTGGCCGACCGGCTGCTCGAGTTCACCGGGTCGATCAGCAAGCGCGACATGCAGGACCAGGTACTCGACTCGATGGACCTGGAGCGGGAGCGCGGCATCACGATCAAGCTCCAGGCGGTCCGCATGACCTACCCGGCCCACGACGGCAAGAGCTACGAGCTCAACCTGATCGACACGCCGGGTCACGTCGACTTTGCGTACGAGGTGTCGAGGTCACTCGCCGCATGCGAGGGAGCCATCCTTGTCGTCGACGCGGCACAGGGCATCGAGGCCCAGACGCTCGCCAACCTCTACCAGGCGGTGGAAGCGGGACTGACGCTCGTTCCGGTTGTCAACAAGATCGACCTCGACGCTGCGCAGCCCGAGATGGTCGCGGAAGAGATATGCGACGTCACCGGCATCCCGCGCGACCAGGTCATCTTCGCTTCGGCCAAGCAGGGCATCGGCACCGAGCAGATCCTCGAAGCGGTCGTCGCAAGGGTGCCGCCTCCACGCGGCGATCCGTCCAAACCGCTTCGCGCGCTCATCTTCGACTCGCATTACGACACCTATCGCGGCGTCATCACATATGTGCGCGTCGTGGACGGCGAGATCATCCCGGGGACCAAGATCCGGATGATGAACACCGGTAAGGTCCACGAGGTCGACGAGGTGGGCTGGTTCGCGCCGCGCCCTCAACCCGCCGAGAAGTTGACCGCTGGTGAGGTGGGTTACGTCACGGCGGCGATCAAAAATGTTGTTGACGCGCGAGTCGGCGACACGATCACGACGGCCGAGAACGGCGCCGCGACTGCGCTTCACGGCTACCGGCAGGTCAAGCCGATGGTGTTCGCCGGCCTGTTTCCGACGGACTCGGACCAGTTCGGGGACCTGAAGGAGGCGCTGGAAAAGCTCCAGCTAAACGACGGCGCGCTGTCCTACGAACCCGAGAACTCGGCCGCCCTGGGCTTCGGCTTCCGCTGCGGATTCCTCGGGCTGCTCCACCTGGAGATCGTCCAGGAACGCCTGGAGCGCGAGTTCGAGCTCGAGCTGATCACGACGGCCCCGACCGTCGAGTACGAGGTCACGCTGAAACGCGGCGGCGTAATCACGATTGACAACCCGGCGATGCTGCCGGACCCAACCATGATCGAATCCGTCGCCGAACCCTATGTGAAGCTTTCCATCATCGCGCCGTCCGCATATGTCGGCCCGATGATGGAGCTCTGCCAGGAGCGTCGCGGTGCGTTCAAGCATCTCGAGCACAGGCCAGGCGACAGAGTCGTGCTCGAGTACGAGATTCCGCTGGGCGAGATCATTCACGACTTCTACGACCAGCTGAAGTCGCGTTCGAAGGGCTACGCCTCCATGGATTACGAGATGATCGGTTTCCGCGAGGGCGACCTCGTGAAGCTCGACGTTCTCGTGGCAGGCGAGCCGGTCGATGCTCTGTCACTCATTGCGCACCGCAGCAAGGCGCAGACGCAGGGCCGCAAACTTGTAGAGAAGCTCAAGTCGATCATTCCGCGGCAGATGTTCATAGTGCCGCTGCAGGCGGCCATCGGCGGCAAGGTGGTCGCCCGCGAGACGATTGCGGCGATGAGGAAGGACGTGCTTGCCAAGTGCTATGGCGGCGACATCACCCGCAAGCGGAAGCTGTTGGAAAAGCAGAAGGAAGGCAAGAAGCGGATGAAGCGGGTCGGTTCGATTGAGATTCCGCAGGAAGCATTCATGGCGGTGCTCAAACTTGACTAGGGGCTTGCCCTCCTTCGCGTTGGTCGCATTGCTGGCAGTTGCCTCGAGTGCCTGCGCGCAGGACGAGCGGAAGCGGTCGTCGTCATGCTCGGCTTCGCGTCGCGAGTCGCCGCTCACACGTGTCGGACCGGCCTGGCAGTTGAGCCTCAGCGGCTAGCGCGGCTATCGGGTTCCGGCAATATCCTCGCGGCTCCGCGCCGATTGAAACCAGGCCCACTGCTTCGCAAGCCCTTCGCGCAGCGAAACACGCGGCTCCCAGCCGAGGCGCTCTCGGGCGAGATTGATCGAGGCGCCGGTATGTCTCGGATCGCCGGGTGCCGCTGGCAGGGTTTTCGTCCGAGCCTTGATCTGGCTTATGTCCTCAAGCGTTGCGAGCACTCGATTGATCGTGACGCGGCTTCCGCCGCCGAGGTTGAAGACCTGGCCCACGACATCCGCCGTCGCCGCCTTGATCGTCCCCTCGACCGCGTCCGACACGTAGGTGAACTCGCGTGTCTGCTCGCCATCGCCGAACACCTCGATCGCATCGCCGTCGACGAGTGCCTGCATGAATCGGGCGAAGGCCATGTCGGGACGCTGCCTCGGGCCGTACACGGTGAAGTATCGAACGGACACGACAGGAAGACCGAAGTTCTTGGCGTACAGGAGGGCCAGGTGTTCGGCTGCGAGCTTGGTCACGCCGTACGGCGAGACCGGTCGCGGCAGCGCGGACTCCTTGGTCGGGAACATCTCGGCGTCGCCGTAAACCGACGAGCTCCCGGCGAAGACCAGACGCTCGACCGGCGTCTCCTTCATGGCTTCCAGGAGACGTTGGGTGGCGAGCACGTTGTCGCGAATGTAGCGGTCGAACTGCCCTCCCCAGCTCGGACGGACGCCGGGTTGACCGGCGAGGTGATAAACCACGCGCGCACCACGAAGCACAGACGGCAGGTCGCCGTCCACGAGGTCGAGCTCCTCGAAGGTGAAGTCCGGATGAGCCCTCGAGTCTTCGAGGTTCTGCTCCTTGCGCTTGCGCTCGTAATAGTCGGTGAAGCTGTCGATGCCGACGACCTGGTGCCCGAGAGCGAGCAGCCGCTCGCATAGGTGTGAGCCGATGAAGCCGGCGGCACCGGTGACGACGACGCGCTGCGGTGTGGAGGTCATTGCGGACAAGAGTGCGGTTCCGATGCGCCCGATTGCAACCGCCTCCCGTGGCATCGGCGGCCGGTTTTATCCCGGCCGCAATCCCACATCACTGAATTTCTCCCAATCGTGGCTAGGAGTTGCAACTTAATGAAGTCCAATCACCAGGGGGGAGAGCAGGTGCGCGAATCCGGCCTTGAGCGCACCGATGAGGGGAACCGCATGAGGTTCCCCCTCATACGTGCGGCTCCTATCCTGTGACCGGTGAGGTCCTCTGAGCGGTGAGGCGATTCGAGACATGGCTTGTCACATCG
>DATBZP010000130.1:0-22432 GCA_036513135.1 Candidatus Dormiibacterota bacterium
ACCAACGGCGGATCGGGTTACACCTCGCCTCCCGCGGTCCTCATCTCTGACACCGGGTCGGGCGCCGGCGCGACCGCGGCGGCCACCCTGACGATCACCGCAATCGCCGTCACCGCGGCCGGCACCGGCTACACCAACGCCCCCGCCGTCACGATCAATGACCTCGCTCTCTCAGGCCATGGCGCGACCGCGGTCGCGCCTCTGACCCTGACTTCCATCACGCTGACCAACGCGGGCTCCGGCTACGCGACCGCGCCAACGGTGACGATCAGCGACTCCGGCGGCGGCACGGGCAGCAACGCGACAGCGACGGCCTCGCAGCCTGCGACGCCTTGCCTGTACCAGCACCTCGCGGTCTCGGGCGGATCGGCCAACTTCCACTTCACGATTGCCTCAGCGGACCTGAACACCCTGCTGCTGAGCTCCCTCACTCGCGACGGCGACCACATCATCTGGGTCCACGGCAAGGACTCCAATGGAACGTGGGGCGTGGTCGCAGGCGACGTGTTCGCGTACAACGCGACCGGCCCGGTCGTCGGCGCCCTGACGCTTCACGTGAGCCCGACCAACGGCAACCGGCCCACCGATGTCGCCAACGGCGCCGGTCCGGCGGACCCCCTCACCGGTGTGCCCGGGAATGTGGTCAACACGGACCTGGTGGTCCTCGGAAGGGCGGCGGCGTCGCTCTCGAACTTCGTCGTGACCGCGGCCGAGTACTGCATCGACACGACTCCGTGCCCAGCCCTTAAAGACTCCCCCAACCCGTCGGGCCCGACACCACTCGTGCTCACCCCCAGCGGATCGGATGGCAACCAGCAGATCGACGCCTACGGCAAGCAGCTGCCGACGCCGATCGCCTGCACGCCGGTGGCATCTCCCCCCGGCGTCAGCGCACCCGGCATTCCCGGCGCGCCGGGTGGCGGCTCCATCGTCTCCTTCTGCGGGACGGTGCCGACCTCCATGCTGCACAGCCTGCCCGAGGGCGCGCACACCCTGTACATCCGCGCCTGCGAGCAGCTGTCCAGCATCATCGTCGGCCCATTCGGGTGCGGACAGCAAACACCGGCGCGATGGGGCGGCTTAAACGCCGACGCCTCGATCAAGTTCGTGATCGACAGGAGCGGCCCGGTGGCGAGCGCCCTCTCGATCGACCCCAACCCCAACAACGGTTTCCAGATCAGCTCGGGCGACCTCAACTTCGTGGACTCGCTTCAGTTCGCGGCCACCCTGTCCGACCCGGTGGTGGCGGGCGTCAACTCCAACATCGCGTACGGCGAGGTCTTCGTGACCTGCAGCCCGGTCACCCAGCCGGCGACGTGCAAATCCACGAACAGCAGTCCGTTCGACCCGGCGACCAATGGGGCGCCTGCCGATGGGACTGGCGCGGAGATGTTCCCCTCGGGCGCCGCGTGGGACTCGACCACGAAGCTCGCCTACGCCTACATCCCGCTCGCCGTGCTCACCGAGTTCCCCGAGGGCTACGTGAGGTTCTGGGTTCACGCCCAGGATCAGGCCGGGAACTTTGGACCCTGGGCCTACACCGACCTGACGTACGACAAGACGCCGCCCGTGATCACCGCACCGGCGATCCCTGTTCCGCCCGCGTCGCCGACGAGCATCGCGTGCAATACGAACGCGGGATGCAACATCGCCTTCACCGCTCACGACCCGGTCTCGGGTGGAGTGAACTCCAACATCGTGCAGGCGGAATGGTTCATCGACGCAGGGGCCACCGTGGTCTGCACATCCCCCACGCCGCCGTGCGCGCCGCAGGTGGTCGCGGTGACCGACCCCGGCTACGGCAACGGCACGCCGATCGCACTGATCCCTCCGTTGGGCACCACGGTCACCACCAGCTTCAACATGCACAAGCAGACCAGGGGCACCCACATAGTGTTCCGAGTGAGGGACGCGGCCGGCAACTGGAGCACCAACAACATGGTGATCACGAGATGAGCACCATCGCCCAGGCCTTTCGATTCTCACCCCCTATGAGGAGCCGGCTTCGCCGGCTCCTCATGCCTCTTGCGATCCTGGCCGGTGCCGCGGTTGTGGCGACGGGCCTCCGTCTGGGCGTTGGGCTGTATGACAACTACGTGGTTCAGCGGGCCCAGGCGCAGGCTCAGCACAACGCCCAGCTCGCGGTGCCGACCAGTCCGCAGATCGAGCAGCAATGGGGAATCCGGGTCACGCTCGTCCAGCTTCTGGCGGACGGCGGCCTTGTGGAGGTGCGCTACCGGATCGTGGACGCGGCCAAGGCGGCTCGCCTCCATGCTGACTCCACGTCGCTTGCCGACATTCCCTGGATGAAGGTGGAAGGAACCAACCTTCAGGTCAAAAGCCAATCGGTGATGTACCACTTCCAGCACGGCGTGGGGCAGGGCGCGGAAGGCCGGACCTACAGCATCATCTACGGGAACGCGGGCAGCGCGATTCACTCGCACGCCACTGTTACAGTCGTGATGCCAGACGGACTCGAGCTGCAGCACATACCCGTCTCGGATTAGGCGGTGACCCCGCAAGCCGGCCGTTTCACGAAGAGGGCGGTCCTGGCGGCGACGCTCGCAGCTCTTTTCATGGTGGTCCTGTCCCCGACCGCCTCAGCGCACTCGTACTTCGTGCTCAGCGACCCGCCGGACGGCTCGATTCTCGAGCATGCGCCCTCCCGCGTCATCCTGCAGTTCAGCGCGCCCGTGTCGGCCAACTTCACCAACATCCAGCTCGTCGAGACCGGGGGAGCGCGTTATTCGCCGACCTCGGTGCAGACCTCACCGGGTCATCAGAACATCGTGGAAGTCGACCTGCCTGCGGTGCCCAACGGCTCCTATCGACTCAGCTTCTCGACTCGCGACGCCGTCGACCTGCACGCGACCACCGGCTCGATCGTCTTTGGTGTCGGCGTGGCGCCGCCGTCGACCAGCGCGATTCCGACTCCGCTGCCGCCCCAGCCATCTGAAGTCCTTCTTCGCTGGCTTGCGCTGGCCGGACTGAGCGCCCTGCTTGGAGGCCTGGCCGTCGCCTTCCTGGTGATCGGCGGGCTGCCCGTCGAAGCGGCTGTTCGGGCCCGGCTGCAGCGGTCTGTGCTCGGCCTCGCTTCAGCCGGCGCGGGCCTGGTGCTTGCCGGCGAGACCGGGCTGCTCGCTGTTCAGGCGTCTTCCCTCGGACCGGTCTTGCCCTCGATCGGCCGCCTACTCACCGGCAGCGAGTACGGCACGCGCTGGCTCGTGATCGTGGTCATCGTGGCCGGGTTGACGCCCCTTCTCGCCGCGCTGTGGTCGACGTCCAGGCGCCGGGAAGTTGCGAGCCTGGTCCACGAGTTCCGCAGGCAGCGGCTGTGGGCCCTGCTCACCAACCAGGTCCGTGTCGTTTTCCTGAGCCTCGCCCTCACGGTGGCGATGGCGTTCAGCGGCCACGTGGCCGGGGCGACGGGAACTTCGATCGGAGGCGTAACGCTTTTGGCGCTGCACATCGGCGCGATGGGAGCGTGGGCCGGCGGCCTGGTCGCCCTTTCGCTGGCGCTGCTCACCCTTCGCCGCGTGACCGGGCGGATGGAGCGGGCGGGCGTGCTGGCATTGGCCCTCCGCTTTGGACCGATCGCCGCTGTCTCGTTTGCCATCCTGGGCGTGACCGGGCTGCTGCTTTCGGGCATGCAGGTTGCGTCGCTGACCGCCCTGCTATCAACTCAATACGGGGTGGTGCTGCTCGCGAAGGTGGGCCTGATCGGAGTTGTCGGGCTGTTCGGCCTGCGCCACGCGCTTTGGACATGGCGCGGCCTGGCTCGGAGCAAGGCGCCGGTCGGCCGCTTCCCGGCTCGCCTCCCGCTGACGATCGCGCTGGAGGCTGTTGGCGCCGTCGGGGTGGTGCTCCTGGCCGCGATGCTGGGCGCGTCGGCGCCGGCGGTCGGAACCCAGTTCAAACCGCCTGAGAGCGGCGCGACCATCACCCAGTTGACGCGACAACAGGACGAGATGCTGATCACGCTGTCGGTCAAGCCAAACCGGTCCGGGCCCAACCTGGTCTCGGCCCGACTCGTCGACACGAGATGGCCCGCCCCAGCGCCGGTCCAGGACGTCACGGTCCTGGTCCGCCGCCCGGATGACCCCCAGGGCCAGCTCTTGGCCACCACCGCAAGCGGTCCGTCCTACGACGCGGGCACCGTCCAGCTGAGCGCGGGCGACGCGACCTTCACCGTGACTGTGGTGCGCCAGGGCCTGGGGGCGTCTGTGATCACCGTCCCGTGGCGCGTCAACGCTCTTGACGTGAGGCGCGCCCCCGTTGTCATCTCCAACCAGCCGCTTGCGCCGGCAGTCGACCTGGCCGCGGTGCTCATGCTGGCGCTCGCCCTCCTCGTGATCGGAGCGGGCCTCGTCCGGTACCTCCGGGCCAGGCGCGCGGTGCCTTTGCGCGCGCTCGAACCGACTCGAGTCCATTCAGGACGTGACCACCAGGTTGCTTCCCATCGCTATTCGGCCTTGTCGTCGGCATCTCGCCGCCGTCCGGGCATGGGTCCTTACCATCCGGGAGCTCGGGCCTGGGTCAGGCGGCGATCGCGCCTGCGCTAGCCGCCGCTTACAGGGTCCCGAGCTCTCGTTCGACCTTTGCAATCGCGCTGTCCAGCACGGAGACCATCCGGTCGATCTGCTCGTTGCTGATCACAAACGGGGGCGACATCGCCAGCACATCACCCGGCAGCGGCCTGACGATCACGCCCTGCTCGAGCGCAGCCAACCAGACGCGGCGCGCCGCGCCCGCCGCAACGTCGAACTGCTCCTTCGTAAGTCGATCGCGCACCAGCTCGACGCCGGCGACCAAGCCCAGGCCGCGCACGTCGCCCACGATTTCATGAGAGCGCAGCTTCTGCAACCGCTCCTGCAGGTACGCGCCTTTTTCGGCAGCCTGCTCGACCAGTCCCTCGTCTTCCAGGATCTGTAAGTTCCGCAGTCCGACCGCGCATGCGGTCGGATGCCCGCTGTAGGTGAAACCGTGCGCGAACGGCCCCTTCACCAACTTCAGCGTGTCGTGAACCGAGCGGGTCAGCATGACTCCCGACAGCGGCAAATACCCGCTGGTCACACCCTTGGCGAAGATCATGAGGTCCGCCTGGACCTTCCAATGCTCTAGCGCGAACCACCGCCCGGTCCGTCCAAAACCCGTGATCACCTCGTCGGCGATCAGCAGCAGCCCATACCGATCGCAGACCTGGCGCAGCAGCGGAAAGTAGTCGGCGGGCGGCACGATCACGCCGCCGGCGCCCTGCACCGGCTCCGCGACGACGGCGGCGACCGTCTTCGGACCGGCCTTCAACACGACCTCCTCCAACGCCGCCGCGTAGGCGGCGCCGGCCGAACCCTGGCCCAAGTATCGGTAAGGGTCAGGTGCGGGCGCGTGAAGGAAGCCCGGGGCCAGCGGCTCAAACCCCTTCCAGAAGTTGGCCAGGCCCGTGGCGCTGGTCGCACCGTAGGTCAGTCCGTGGTAGTCGCGGATCCTGGAGATTATGTTCACCCGCTCTGGTTCGCCGCGCAGCTTCCAATAAAGACGCGCGATCTTATATGCGGTGTCGTTGGCTTCGGCGCCGCCAGACGCGAAGTAGGTCACCTCCAGCTCGCCCGGCGCCAGCTCCGCCAGCTTGGCGGCGAGCTCGATCGCGGGCTTCGTGCCGAACCCGCCGTACGCCGAGCTGAACGCGAGCGTTTTCATCTGCGCGGCGGCCGCGTCGGCGAGCTCGGTTCGACCATGGCCGACGTTCACGTTCCAGAGTGACGCCATGCCGTCGATGTATTCGCGACCGTCGGCGTCCGTGAGTGTTGCGCCCGAGCCACTCGCCATGATCAGTTGTGGGACCGTGCCGGCTGGCGCCCCGAGGTCGCCTTGTGGATGGAGCCAGTGCGTGCGGTCGAGCTCGTACAGCCGGCTCGACTCCTCGGCCGAGAAGGGTTTGTTTGCCACGTGGCAAGGATATTCGAGCCGCTAGCGGGCCACGACTCCCTGGCGCGCCGCCCCAAACCCGGCCGCCAGCTGCGCGACGCAGATCCCAATCGTCACTACCAGCGGCAGCTCCCATCCGCCGCTCGCCGAATGCAGCAGTCCGGCCACCAGCGGTCCGAGCGCCGCAACCATGTAGCCGATCCCCTGCGCCATGCTCGACAGGCGCGCCGCGATCACCGCGTCGTTTGCCCGAGAGGCCATCAGGAGCAGCGTCAGGCTGAACGTGCCACCCGTGCCTATGCCGAGCAGGGTCGCCCACAGCCATGACAGCTGGGTCGGAATCACAAGCACACCTACGAGTCCGATCACGGTCGCCGCTGAGGTGCCGACCACGACCCCCGAAGCATTGCCAGTTCGCTTCGCCAGGAGCGGCGCGGCGAAGTTGCCAAGTATCCCGACGAAACCCATGATCGCAAGCACGGCGCCGGCGTTCGTAGGGCTCGTGCCGTGGTCACGGTAAATCGTCGGCAGCCACGAAAGCAGCGTGTAGAACACGGCCGACTGCAGGCCGAAGAAGAGCGTGATCTGCCAGGCCTGCCAATCCTTCAGCAGGCCGATGTCCGCTCCCGCCGCACGGTCACCCGGCCGCGGCTGGCGCAGCTGCGGCAGCCACAGCCCGACGGCAATCGCCGCCGGCACCGCCCATATCGCGAGCGCCATGGCGACCGATCCGCCAAAGGCGCGAACCAGAGGCACGGTGAGGCCGGCGGCGAGACCAGCCCCGATGGAGAGGGACATCGTGTACGCGGCCGTCATCTCTCCAACGTGCTCCGGGAATCGACGGCGCAGGACGCTCGGCATCATCACGTTCATCACGGCGACGGCCAGGCCGCACAGGATCGTGCCTTCGAAGAGCGACAGGGTCGGCCACCACGGCCGAAGCGCGAGGCCCGCGCAGAGCGCGGCGCACATCAGCAGCAGTCCGCGTTCCTCGCCGAGCCGAGCCGAAATCGGAGGTCCGGCGAACGCAGCGAGGCTGAAGCAGATGACCGGGATCGTGACGAGGAGCGAGCGCCCGAAGTCGCCCAGCTGGAGGTCGCGCAGCACTGGGGGAATCTCGCCCACCGCGATGCGCAGGTTCAGCGCGAGCAGCACGATGCCCGCGGCCGCCAGTCGCTTCAGCGCTCGAGGCGCTGCTTCGCCACGGCGTCAACCATATCGACACCGCCGCCCGAAACGGCGAGAACCGGATCCCGGGCGGCTCGGCCTACCGCTGGCTAGCCCTCCTGCCAGACGGGCGCTCGCTTTTCGACGAAGGCGGCGATCCCCTCCTGGCCGTCAGGGGCGACGGCGTTGCAGGAGATCGCCTCGGCCATCAGGCGGTATGCGTCGGCCTGCTTCTCCTCCACTTGCCGGTAGAAGCCTTCCTTGCCGATCCTCAGCGCATAGGGGCTGAGTTGGGCGAGCTCGTTGACGAGCGCCATGACTTCGGTCTCCAACTGCGCGAGCGGCACGGCCCGATTGATCAGGCCCCACATCGACGCGGTCGGCGCGTCGACGAATCGCCCCGTCAGCAGCATCTCCATCGCGTTCTTGCGGCCGACGTTGCGCGCTACGGCAACACCGGGTGTCGAGCAGAACAGGCCATAGCGAATCCCAGACGTGGCGAAGCGGCAGTCGTCGCTCGCTATGGCGAGGTCGCAGGTGGCGACGAGCTGGCAACCAGCCGCCGTTGCGATCCCGTGCGGCGCCGCGATCACAGGAACCGGGATCGACTGCACAGTGGCCATCAGCTTGTTGCAGACGGCGAAGATATCCCGCTCCTCGTCCAGGTTCCGATTCATCATCTCTTTGAGGTCGTGGCCTGCCGAAAATGCGCGGCCGGCGCCTTTGAGCACGATGGCGCGTATCTCGGGTCGCGCACTTTGGCGCTCGAGTTCGCGTGTGAGCTCCTTCATGAGACCCGTCGAAAGGGGGTTCAGCTGCTGCGGCCGATTGAGCGTGATGACGGCCGCGGGAAGCGCATCCTCCACCAATAGGTACTCGAGCGTCGCTGTCATTTCGTGATCCTCCTCACTTGACGGAGCGGTGATCTCGTGGGCGCGCCGGAACTCGCTGTGCAACCCATTGGCGCAGAGAATCGAGATTCAGCGCTCCCGTCACGCGGTCGCGTTCGTTGGCTCCCTGCATCAGGACGAGTGTCGGGATGCCACGGATTCCAAACTTCTCCTGCAGCCCAGGCGCGAGATCGGTGTTCACCTTCACCATTTTCATCTGACCGGCCAGCTCCTCTGAAAGCCGTTCGACCGCCGGCGCGACGATCCGGCACGGCCCGCACCACGGGGCCCAGAAGTCGATCAGCACAGGGATCGGGCTCTTCTCCACCACGGCATTGAAATCCGCTGCGCCGGCATCGGTGAGCCAAGGCAGTGGGCGGCCGCACTTAGGGCAGTGGGGGACCCCTTCTGCAGCGGACCGGACACGGGTCTTCTGCCCGCAGGCTGGGCAGGTGACGACCTTGGGCTCATTCATCTCTATCGATATACGTCCCCGATCCGAAGTCTCCCCAAACTGGCAAAACCCTCTCCACTATTGAACCGGAGGTGCAGGTCCCGGTTGGCGCGCAGCAAGGATTCCCAGTTTCCCTCGGGGAGGCCCATCTCGCCGGGCAGCACTTTTATGGCCGGCAGCATGAAGCTTCGCGCGGCATCTGATATACCACTCATAGGAAACGCGAACCGATGAACGACACTGCCCCAGCAGGCGGACCGGAGACCAGCGAACCGCTCCCTGGCGAGCGCGGAACCCGCCTGAGCGGAGCCTGGACCGCCATCGTTATCGGCCTGGTTGCGTTGGTGGTGATCCTCGTCTTCATCCTGCAGAACCAGCAGAGCGTCGAGGTCACCTTCCTGTTCTTCAAGGGTCACCTCCCGCTGGCGGTGGCGCTCCTGTTCGCCCTGATTCTCGGCGCCGTCATCGTCTTCGCATTCGGAGCGGCTCGCATCCTTCAGCTTCGAATGGTGGCCGGGCGGTCGCGGCGCAAGGGTCCAACCTCTACTCCGCCGGCCGAGTGACAGCAGGCAAGAGGCGGTCGGGGCGCAGCACGGCCAAGCCGGCCGGCAATCCGAAGGACGCCGAACCCAAGGATGCCAAGCCACAGGCCGCAGTGCCTAAAACCGAGCCTGTGGTCGTGGCCGGCCCGGTGGCCGTCCACGTGGACGCCGGCGAAGTCGCAGTTGTCGTCGCGCCGCCTGGTAGGGCTGGGATCGACCGGCGGATCTTCAGGCTGATCAACGGTCTGCCACACTCGACGACCAGCGACCGATACGTCAGCGTCCTTTCAGACCTGGGCGAGGGCCTCGGCTGGGTGGCAGGAGGGGCGGCCCTGGCCATTCTTGGCGGCCCCAAGGGGCGACGGGCGGGGATGGCGACTGCCGTTGCATCATTGGGAGCGACATACATCGTCCAGCAGCGGGTCAAGCCGTTGTTCCGCCGCGTGCGGCCCTTTGTCAACCGCGAGGCGCGAGTGGTGGGGATCCGGCCGGCCGACCACTCGTTCCCATCGGGCCACACGGCCTCATCCTTCGCCGCCGCCACCGCCCTCGCGTTCTTCTACCCAAAGGCCGCACCGCTGGCGTACACCGTGGCCACGGGGGTCGCCGTGTCCAGGGTTCACCTGGGTGTTCACTTCCCCAGCGACGCGGCCGTCGGCGGAGTTATCGGCATCGGGATCGGCACCTTCAGCGCCTGGCTCTTCAAGAAGCGAGGCTGACGCGCGGCGGGTCGGCTTGCTTGTCCTGAGAAATTAGCGCCCGGTCTGAGATCCACCGCACCGACATTACGAAGCTCAGCCAGGCGATTGCGATGAGCGCGCCCGCAAGCACGTCGCTCGGCCAGTGCGCCCCAACGTAAATCCTGTCCAGCCCCACCGCCAGAACAATCCCCGCTACGACTGCCCAAGCGATGGGTCTTGCCCACCGCGGCAGATACCTGTGGCCTATGCACAACATCAACACCGCAGCGCTGATCGTGATGAAGATGAGGTGCCCGCTTGGAAAGCTGGTCGAACCTGGATGCTCGGTCACCCGAAGGATCTGGCCGGCTGTCGGCCGAGGTCTGTTGACCAGGTTGACGATGGCGAGGTACGAGAGGCCGCCGGCAAGTGCGGCGACTGCAAGCTTCCAGGCACGACGATTCAGCAACAGGACGGCGAGGATGACGAAGACCTGCATGTAGATCCCACCCGGTCCGCCGAGCCAGGTGAAGAAGGGGAACGTCAACGTGAGAGGGCCCCAGTTCGTCGCCTGTACGTCGTCTTGGAGCGTCGCGTCTAACGAAAGGTAAGGATGCATGACGACGACCGCGGTGATGACTCCGACCGCCACCGCGGCCGCGATCGCGACGGCGAGCAGGGGGCGCCGGATCAAGCCGTCGGGCGTGCGCCGCCTCGAAACCATCGGAAGCTCGGGGACGGCAGCCAGCGCTCGGGCAGCCACAGCACGAAGGCCGACCATCCGATGCCGAGCAGCACGCCGCCGACGACATCGCTAGGCCAATGGTCGCCCGCCCACACCCTGGCGATGCACGTGAGCACGATCACCACGGCGGCGAGGATCCAGAGGACCGGCCGGTAGGTAGGCCTGATTTTGGGCGCGATAGACACGGCGATCATGAAGCTCATCCACGTGAAGAACACCGCATGCCCGCTCGGGTAACTGAAGCCGGTCGTCGGCGACAGGATGTGGACGAGATCCGCCGGTGGCCGCTGCCGCGAGATGATGAGCTTGATGATGTTGTCGAGCAAGCTGGAGATGCTGCCGATCAGCATCAGCCACCCGGCGCGGCGCTCGAAGATGAAAAGCGCAACGACCACGACGACGCCGAGCAGGACCTGCCAGATGCCGGCCGTCAAGTTGATCAGCCCGAACACGTAGACGACGGGGCCCCAATTCAGCTGCTGGATGAACCTTGCGATGGGGACGTCGAGCGGAAGCACATCGTTCGCCACGACCAGGTACGTGTCGATCGCGAAAAGGACGAACACGACCAGGGCGGTGGGACCAAGCCAGCGCCTGGCGGTCGGCCCTGGTCGCCCGGCGAGGACCTCGGCGACCGCCTGCTTGGGTTCGGCAAGAGGCGCCGTTGAGTCCTTGGGCACCGCGCTCATCTGGGCAGGATCACTTGCAGTGCACTCAACTCGGCGGTGATGGTCGCGGGCGTTCGGCCGAGCTGCGCGTTGTCGGCGTAGATCCGAACCTTCGGCTTGGTGGTCACCAGTAGCTTGCGGAACTTGAACACTTGGCCCAGGCCACCTTCTTTGTGCTTGGACAGCACGACACGGGCGAGGACTCGCTTGACGATGTCGGTGCGAGTCCCGCCCGCATGCACCGAGAGCTCAAGGTAGGGATCAGTCGGGGTCTTGTCGCTCACAGGCATCTGCGAGCCGATCGATGTGGTGTTGGTGAAGACAAGGGACATGGCGGTGCCGCTGCCCCTGATGTCCCCGGTCAGCTCATAGGTAAAGGGCCTCGCTTCGGCAATGTGTTTCACATCCTCAGCGAACGATCCGAATGCTCGGTCCTTGGCCGATTCGCCCGCGGCGATGGTTTCGCCGAACAGGCCGATGGCGGCTGCCTCCAGAAAGACCTTCCCGTTCAGACGGCCCAGCGTGATGGGACGGGGTTTTCCGGTCTTGATCACACGGATCGCCGCATCGACCGTCGTAGGAAGGTGGAGCGACTTCGCGAAGTTGTTGAAGGTGCCCATCGAAAGGATGCCGAGGGGGTGCTTGGTGTCCACCAGCTCCCGAACGACCCACCCGATGGTTCCGTCGCCGCCGGCAACTATGACCATGGCCTTAGGCGCGATCAGCTTCTCGAGGTCCATCTTGGGATCGAACTCGACGGTCAGGCTGGTGGCGAAGGCTTTGCGGAGCTTGGCTTCGATCTCGGGCGTCATCGAGCCCGCCTTGGAGCTCAAGATCAAAAGGCTGGTCGTCCGCTTGGCAGTGGTGGGGACCGGGCGCGTGGTTGTCGTCGTGCTCATGTGGCTTCAACTCCTTCCTGTCCGACGATTCCGAGCGTTGCGCGCTGCATCTGCTGCTGGGTGTTGACTCCACGACCGGCGGCCGCCTTGCTCCATACTCCGTCGCCGGCGAGCTCCCACGCGAGTGTGTCGTCGGCCAGCTCGAGCTCCAAGAACTGATCAATCTTCTTGTTGAGTTCCGGCTCGGACACTGGGACCACCGCCTCCACCCGCCGGTCGAGGTTGCGAGGCATCAGGTCAGAGGAACCGATGAGCACATCGAGTTCCGGGCCACCCCCAAAGCGAAAGATTCGGGAGTGCTCCAGGTAATGGCCGACCAGGGAACGCACGCGGATCCGTTCTGACAGGCCGCGCACACCCGGCTTGAGACAGCAGATGCCGCGCACGATGAGGTCGATCTGGACGCCGGCTTGTGAGGCTCGATACAGGGCGTCGATCACCTCTGGGTCGACCAGGTTGTTGACCTTGATCACGATCCGGCCGTCCGGCTTCGATGCCTCCTGCTGGATCAACTTGACGATGCCCGATCGGAGGGTCGTTGGTGCGACCAGGAGCTTGCGGTAGCTGCTCTGGTGGCTGTAACCGGTGAGGTAGTTGAAGAGCTCGGCGATGTCTGATGTCACGTCCGGGTCAGCAGTGAACAGGGCGACATCCTCGAACAGGCCCGCGGTCGCGGCGTTGTAGTTGCCGGTTCCGACGTGCGCGTAGCGGCGGACGCCTGCGCCCTCCTGCCGCACGACGAGCATCAACTTCGCGTGTGTCTTGAGGCCGACCAGGCCGTATACCACGTGGACCCCCGCCCCCTCCATGGCCTTTGCCCACTCGATGTTCGCTTGCTCGTCCCCGCGCGCCTTCAGCTCCACGAGCGCGACGACCTGCTTGCCGGACTGGGCTGCACTCTTGAGCGCGCGCGCGATCGGGCTCTCGGGGCCCGACGTCCGGTACATGGAGATCTTGATCCCGAGAACGTCCTTGTCGCGGGCGGCCTGCTCGACGAAAGCCTCGACTGACGTGACGAACGAGTCGTACGGGTGATGGGCGATCAGGTCCCCGGTGCGGATCACGTCGAAGAAGTCGACCTGCTCGCCGCTCTCGGGTCGAAGCCTCGGTTGAGTCGCAGGCATCCATGCCCTGGCATTCAGCATGTTGCTGCCGTGCACCTGGATCGAAAGTATGCCGGTCAGGTCCAGCATCCCCGTCACGGTGTACACGTCCTGGGAGCCGAGCTCCAGCTCGTGGAGCAGGAGGAAGAGGACGTCTGGCGACATGTCGGGACCGACCTCGAGTCGCACCGCTCGTCCTTTTCGACGCTTGCGTAGGAGCTCGGCCTGGACCGCCGCCATAAGGTCTTCCGCCTCGTCGTCGTCCAGGTCGAGGTCAGCGTCGCGTGTCACCCGGAAAAAGTGATGGCTGACGATCTCCATGCCAGGGAACAGAGCCGGCAGATGCAGGGCTATCACCTGCTCGAGGGGCACGAATCGCTCACCGTCGGGAAGCCCGATGAAGCGCGACAGCAGCTGAGGCACCTTGACTCGCGCGAATCGCGGCTGGTGTCGCATGGGGTCGCGGACCATCACAGCGAGGTTGAGCGACAGGTTGGAGATGTAAGGGAACGGGTGTGCCGGATCGACCGCGAGCGGAGTAAGCACCGGAAAGATCCGCTCCTGGAACACTTCGGTGAGCAGGCGATGGTCGGCCTTGGACAGATCGGCCGCATTGACCAACTTGACGCCGGCGTCGGCAAGTCCGGGCACGATGTCCGCGGTGAACGTGGCCGACTGGCGCTCGATCAACGCGCGCACCCGCTCCCCAATTCCGTCGAGCTGCTCTTCGGGGGTCATTCCGTCTGGCGAGGTAAGCATCAAGGGCGCCATGAGCTGTTCGTGCAGGCCGGCCACGCGGACCTGGAAAAAGTCGTCGAGGCTGTCGCTCACTATCGCCAGAAAGCGGATCCTTTCTGCGAGGGGACGCTCACCGTCTTCCGCCATTGCGAGCACGCGGCTGTCGAAGTCGAGCCGAGACAGCTCGCGGTTGAAGAACCTGTCTTTGGGCAGGTCGCGGGTATGTGCCACCGATCGAACCGTCGACCTCACCGCCATGGGCTTACTTCCTGCGCGCCAGCGCTGGATTTGAGAGCAGCCGCACGGACAGCGCGAGCGACGTCCAGCCCAACCCGAGCGCCAATCCGCCGAAGACGTCGCTGGGCCAGTGCTCTCCCAGGTAGATGCGACCGATGCAATCCACGAGGAGTACCACGGCCACGGCGATCCACACCACCGCAACGAGCGGTCGAGGGAGGCGGCCGACCGCGAGGCAGACAACCAGCAGGACCAGGACCCAGCTGAAGAAGACGACATGACCGCTCGGAAAGCTGAAGCTGCCGGTGTGCCGGATCACGTGGACAAGGTCCGCTGAGGGCCGCGGACGCTGGATGATCCCCTGGATGATCGAGTAGATGGGTCCGGCAGCCGCCCCGACGGCGATGAGCGGCGCCTTCCTCCAGTTGATCACCGCCACCAGCACGATGGCGCCGATGCCTGCGTACAACTGGCGGGTGCCCTCCAACCAGTCGAACCAGTTGAATACGGTGACGAGTGGCCCCCAGTCGACGGCCTGGATGGAGCGCTCGAGCGAAACGTCAAACGGCATGTAGGGATTGCCGGCGGCGTAGAAAGTCAGGCCGGCGAAGATTGCGAGCAGCACCAGGCCGACGACGAGGAACGGCCGTCGAAACGGCGAGGTCGTCGCCCTATGCGTCGGGATGGCGGCCACGGTTGCGCTCAAGCCGAGCGGCCCATCAACCGGATCCAGCGCGCGCAGGCGAAGGAGTGGAGGCCCAGCGCCACGAATCCCAGCGCGACGACGCCCAACAGGATGCGTCCGAAGCTCTGGCCCAGCAGGAAGAGGAACGCACCTCCGAAGCCTTGGACCTGGGTCGCGTCGTGGTGGATGCCGGCCTGCACGAGGAACCAACCGATCACCAGGAAGATGACGCCCCGGGCGAACATCCCGAAACGGCCAAGCCCGATCGCGTACTTCCTTTCTGACTGCGTCATCTCCGCGCCCTTCAGATCCTCTTTGAACTTGGCTTGATAGGACTCGAGAAATTGGCCGATCGCGATCCCGATCGCGACGAGGCCGATGATGACCGTCAACAAGCCACCGGCCGGATGGGTGAGGACAGAAGCTATCGTCTTCTGGGTGCTGTCGCCGGCCGGAGCACCTGACCCTGCGAGGAGCTGCAGAGCGAAGAACACGATCGCCGCGTAGGAGAGTGCGCTCGTGACGAAGCCAAGCCGCGCCGCGTAGCCCGAGGCGTCACGGCCGCGGTGCAGTGGGTCGTAGATCGCCCTCGTGAAACCCCACAGCGAGTAGGCGGTAAGGCCGACGATGGTCACGATCAGCACCAGCTTCCCGAAGGGGTTGCCGGTCAAGAACACGAGGCTTCCCGAAAGATCCGTGGCCTGGCCACCCCCAGCATTGAGCGCTATACGCAGGGCAAGCACTCCCATGGCTGCGTACAGGGCACCGCGAACCACATAGCCCAGACGCTCCAGAAACTCGAGCAGGGGGTTGGCGGCGGCTCGCTTGACAGCGCTGTTGCCGGCTTGGGCTGTTGCCATTTCAGGCCGCCGCCTGCAGGCTCTTCTTCAGCGCACGGATGTCGAGGTGCGGGTTGGGGTAGGTCAACTTCATTTCCTCCATCGTCTCGATGAGAATCTGCGAGACGGTCCAGTTCCGGTACCACTTGCGGTTGGCGGGAACGACGTACCAAGGGGCCGCGGCAGTTGAGCAACGTCCGAGGGCCGCTGCATACGCATTTTGATAGTCGTCCCAATACCGTCGCTCGCTGATGTCGTTCCCACTGAACTTCCATTGCTTGTCCGCTTCCTTCAAGCGGGCGAGAAGCCGATCACGTTGCTCCTCGGCCGAGATGTGCAGGAACAGCTTGACGATCACCGTGCCGCCTTTGACGATCTCGGCCTCGAACCGATTGATGATGCCGTATCGCGCGTCGATCACTCGCGCCGGCGCGAGTTCTTTGACCTTGGCGATCAACACGTCCTCGTAGTGGGAACGGTTGAAGATGACGATCTCGCCTGGCCGCGGCAATTGGCGCCTGACCCGCCAGAGGAAGTCATGGCGCCGCTCGTTCGGCGTCGGTGCTTTGAACGAGACGATCCTTACGCCCTGAGGGTTGAGGCCTCGGAGCGCATACCTTATGGTCCCATCCTTGCCGCTGGTGTCCATGCCCTGCAGAACGATCAGCACCGATCGCTTGCCCTCCGCGTGGAGGCATTCCTGAAGCGACATGATGTGCTCCTCGTCAGCCAGCGTACGTTCATCAACCTGGTGCCGCATGACGCCGTTCGTCTCCGACGGGTCGATCCCTGCGAGGTTGACCCGGCCTCGACGCAGTCGCACGCTCAAAAGGTCGCCGATCGACTTGTGATTCGCGCCATTCTTGGTGTCAGGCATGCAGTCAGTGAGGATGGGCCGAAACTGGTAACAAACGCAGTAACACCCGCCCCTTAACCCCGGCCACCCCGCTCGGCGGGAGATCCCGCCGAAGGCGGGGGGTGCGGCGCTGGGGTATGTTCGTTCGATGCCAGAGGAGTCCGCGGCCAACGTGCTGAAGAGCTGGTTTCTCACCAGCTCCGAGCGCGGCAACGACTTCACCGGGCTTGATCGGCGCCGTCCGGACGGGCTTGCCTGGAGCACCGGGAACAAAGTCGAAACGCTGGTGCACGGAGCCGTCTACTTTCGCCGGTTGTTGGGAGCCGTTCGCGAGCTGGGCGCCGGGGACCGGCTGTATTTCACGGACTGGCGCGGCGACCCCGACGAGCGCCTGGGCGACGATCCTGACACCGAGGTAGGGGCCGTTCTGGCTGCCGCCGCGCTGCGCGGCGTGATAGTCAAGGGATTGCTGTGGCGGTCCCACCTGGACAGACTTGGTTTCAGCGCCAAGGAGAACCGCCACCTCGGTCAACAGGTGAACTCAGCCGGGGGTGAGGTCCTGCTCGACCAGCGTGTGAGGCTCGGCGGCTCCCACCACCAGAAACTCATCGTCATCCGCCGAGCAGGCGGAGCTGATCACGACGTTGCCTTCGTTGGCGGTATCGACCTTTGCCACAGCCGGCGAGACGATGCCGACCATCACGGCGACCGGCAGCGCCAGGCGATGGCGCCGGTGTATGGGCCAAGACCGCCGTGGCATGACGCTCAGGTCGCGATCCAGGGCCCGGCGGTCGGGGACCTGGAATTCTGCTTCCGCGAACGGTGGGACGATCGAAGCCCGCTCAGCCGCGATCCTCTCGGGATCTTGCATGACCTGCTGCGCCACACGCATCGCAAGGCAAGCACCTTGTCTCCAATGCCGGCTGACCCCCTGCCGAGCGGAACCCAAGCAGTCCAGGTGCTACGCACCTACGCGCGGCGTCGAGGCGGCTACCCATTTGCTCCCCACGGCGAGCGCAGCGTCGCGCGCGGATTCCAGAAGGCAATCCAAAGAGCGCGCCGGCTCATCTACCTCGAAGATCAGTTCCTGTGGTCGACCGAGGTGGCGCAGATCTTTGCTGCCGCCCTCGTGGCGTCTCCCTCACTGCACCTCATCGTGGTCCTTCCAAGATTTTTCGACCAGGCCGCAGCTCTCACGCTGCGTCCGAACCAGGTCGGGCGAGAGCAGGCGGTGCGGGTTCTGCTCGATGCGGCGGGAGATCGAGTCGCCATCTACGACATCGAGAACGCCGACGGCGTGCCTGTGTACGTCCACGCCAAGATCAGCGTGATCGACGATGTCTGGGCATCGGTCGGGTCAGACAACTTCAATCGGCGGTCCTGGAGCCACGACTCCGAAATCTCATGCGCCATGATCGACGACGAGCGCGATGCCCGCGAACCCGTCGATCCAGCCGGCCTTGGCGACGGCGCTCGGAAGTTCGCCCGCGACCTGAGGCTGAAGCTGTGGCGCGAGCACCTGGGGCGCCAGGACGGGGACGATGCAGACTTGCTCGATCCCGCCGAGGCTGTGGCGAAGTTCCGCGAAACGGCGCTGGCCCTGGACCGGTGGCACCTGGGCGGCCGCCGTGGCGAACGGCCACCTGGGTATGTCAGGCCGCATCCCCGGATCCAGCCTTCACGAACGACCAGGGTGTGGGCGGAGCCGTTCTACCGCACCGTCTACGACCCCGACGCCAGGACTCCAGATATGCGCCGTCGAGGCATCTGGTAGCGGGCCGAGCACCTATGTGTTGCTGACTTTGTTACGGCCGCGACGCGAGACTAGGCGACAGCGGGAACGTTCAGCCAGGTTCGTCCCAGCACACGGTCATGGCCACCCCTGGAGGAGCCCCAATCCACGATCAACTAGCTAACCGTCCGTCGCTGAGTCTCGAGTCGAGGCTCGGCCTGTTGCGCCGGCGCCGCCGGGTCAGCTTGCTCAAACAATTCCTGGCTGTGGTTGGTCCGGTCCTCGTGGGAATGACGCTCCTCCTGCTGCTCGCTGCGGGCGGTGTCATCGCCAGCGCGCGATGAGATCAACCCAAGCGAACATGGAATCCGCCTAGCCCGCAGCGCTCAGGCAAACGCCATCGGTGCGTTGCGTCGGGTGAACAGCACCTACCGGGCCCGTTGCCCCGTTGATTCGGTCGGCTCTACCTAGAAGGTCACCCGATGGTGGTTGCTCCGTCAAACCACAATCTGAGTAGAGCGAGCTTGAGACTGCGAACGGAGGGATATGGCTGAAGTCGAATCGGCGCCCGGGCATACGGCGACGCTGGCCGCAGTCGGCCGTGCATTTCATCTCGAGAGCGACAATCCGCTCGTTAAGGACCACCTCGCACTCGGGTTGGCCGGCGAAGCCGGCACGACGCTGCAGGCTGAGCTTACAAAGCAACTTCCGGAGGCGTCGCGTCTGGCGTTTGGCCTTGCATTCGCGATCCGTGCCCGATTCGTCGAGGATGCGGTCGACAGCGCGGTTCGCGATGGCGTCCGCCAATACGTGATTCTCGGCGCGGGTCTCGACTCATTCGCGTACCGGCGCCCAGACCTCAATGAGGGTCTGAAGATCTTCGAGGTCGACCGCGCCGGTGCACAGGCGTGGAAGCGTCGCCGCCTCGCGGAGCTGGACGTTTCGATCCCGGCATCGGTTGCGTTTGTCCCTATCGACCACGAAACCGACGACCTTCGGGCCGCCTTGACAGACGCGGGGTTCGACGCCTCCGCGCCCGCCATCGTTTCAGCGATGGCCCTGACGCAATACCTGGCTCCGCCGGCCATCGAGAAGATCCTCAACCTGGTCGGGACGTTCGCCTCGGGCTCTCGCCTCATCCTCACGTACGTGGTTCCTGCGACCGAGCTGAGCGACCTGGCGGCGGCGGGCCTGGCGTGGACCATGTCGCAAGCCGAGGCGCGCGGAGAGCGATTCCTGAGCCTGTTTCGCCCTGATGAGATCGATGACCTCATCCAGAGGAATGGCTTCTTACGGGTGGATCACTTTGGGCCGCGCGAGCTGATTGACCTGTACCTGGCTGATCAGCCGGACGCGCAGCTGACGGGGATCGAACGGCTGGCCACAGCGTCGGTTTGATTCGGCGGCGTTAGTCCTCGTCCGGGTGGCCGGTGTTCCCAAAGGCGATCCGGTCCCGGACCACCTTCGCCCGCCCCAGCAGGCGAGCGCGCTGGACAGCGTCCTCGCCGAAGCGGTCGCGAATCGCGTCGATCGCGATCTCCAGACGCTCATTGCGCGGGCGGGTCTCGCCGGCGAACAGGCCGAGCTGTCCGCTGTCGGCGTCCGTGAGCCCTGCGAGCCCGACACCCAGCGTGCCCACCTCGCGCCGCGGCTCGCGCGCCGCAAGCAGCTCCAAAGCCGCGCGATAGATCTCTTCCCCGGTCGAGATCGGGCTCGGCAGCGTCACCCGCTTGGAGAAGTGGCCGGCCACCGGCCGGTAGACCACACCCACCGATACGACTTTGCCGCGACGCCCGGCCGCGCGAAGCCGGCGGCCGACCATGTCAGAAAGTCGCATCAGCAGCTCTTCTAGCTCTCGCTGCGAGCTCGTCGCACGAGCCATCACATGCGAGTGGCTGTAACTCTTCCGGGCGACGCCCTCGAAGCTGCTCACCTCGAAGCCGCGCAGCCTCTGCAGCCACGCGTTGGCGTGCTGCGCGTGCATCCCGGCGCGGAGCAACCGCTCTGGAGAAGCGCGCAGGAAGTCGAGGGGCGTGTCGATCCCGGCGAGCCGCAGGCGACGTGCGCTGGCCTCGGCGATGCCGGACAGGTCGGTTAGCTGCAGGCTCTCAAAGACCGAGACCAGGTTGGTGTGGTCGATGCGCTCGAGCCCGTCGCGCTTGTTCAGGTTGGACGCCTGCTTGGCCATCCAGATCGAGGTCGAGATCCCGACCGAGCAGGTGATGCATTCGCCCACCTCCGCACGCATCGCCTTCTTGATCGCGAGGCCGACGCCGTGGGGGCCCAGCCGGACCAGATCCGGCGTCCCCGCGAGGTTCATCGAGGCTTCGTCGATGGACATTCGCAGCACATCAGGACTGTGCCTTTCCAGGATCTGCATGAGCCGATCGGAGACGGCGCGGTACCGCGGCGGGTTGGGCTCCATGACCAGCACCTTCGGAAATATCGCCTTGGCCTCGAAGACTCGCATCCCGGTTTTAATGCCAAGATCGCGAGCTTCCCGAGAGGAGGAGACGATCGTGGCGGCGTTGGTGGCGTATGCGGCGATTGCGAGCGGCCGGCCGCGGAGGTTCGGGTCATGCTGCTGCTCGATCGAGGCGAACGCGCAATTCAGGTCTACGACCAGGGTCGCCGGGTCGGCGCTGTTCAAGCCCAGCTGGTCGGCGGCCGGAGGCAGCGGCACTGCGAGCAAATGTTCGCACAAACCGTTCTGCCGGCGAGAATGGTCACTTCCCCGCTGACGGGGAGTGTTGCGCGTAGCGCCGGATGGGGTTGCGAATCCGGGGGGTGGCGGCAACCGGAACTGATTAACCTTGCAAAGGTGGCTGGAATCACGCACCGCGAGGTCGAAACCAACGGCATCAAGATGCACGTTGCCGAGGCCGGAGAGGGTCCGCTCGTGGTCCTGCTCCATGGCTTCCCGGAAGGTTGGTATTCGTGGCGCCACCAACTGGTCACCCTCGCCGATGCCGGCTTCCACGCCGTCGCCCCGGATCAGCGCGGTTACGGACGGACCGACGCCCCGCAGGACATGGCCGCTTACGGAATGTTGCAGCTGGTTGGCGATGTAGTCGGCTTGCTGGCCGCCCTCAAGGAACCGCGCGCCGTCGTGGTTGGCCACGACTGGGGCGCTCCGGTGGCATGGAACACGGCCCTCTTTCGGCCAGACCTGGTCCGCGGCGTGGTGGGGCTGTCAGTGCCGTATCGGCCTCGAGGGTCGCGGCCGCCGCTCGAGGTTTATCGCGAGCGTCTCGGCGAGCGCTTTTACCAGGTGTACTTCCAGGAACCTGGCGTCGCGGAAAAAGACCTGGAGCACGACGTCCGGCGGTCGATGCGGGCGTTCCTGTTCGCGGCCTCAGGCGATGCCCCGCAGCTGGCCGAGATGATGGTCGGTACCGCGGGCTGGGTGTCTGGGATGCCAGAGCCGGAGCGCCTGCCCGGCTGGCTAACCGAGGCCGATATCGATCAGTTCGCCGCCGAGTTTGGCCGCACCGGGTTTCGCGGCGGCCTCAACTGGTACCGGAACATCGACCTCAACTGGGCGCAGTCGGCTCCCTGGCAGGGAGCGAAGGTCAGCGTGCCCGCCCTCTACGCGGTCGGCGACCGAGACCCCGTCTACCACTTTCCTGGAGGGAAGGAGCTCGCTGCCGGCTTGAAGAAATTCGTGCCGAACCTCACCCGCACGATCGTGCTTGAGGGATGCGGGCACTGGATCCAGCAGGAGCGCCCCGAGGCGGTGAATGAAGCGCTCCTTGAGTTTTTGAACGGCCTCGAGGTCTAGTCTGCACGACGCGTAGAGCTTGCCCGATCAGGGAAGCCGCGGCGGCGGCTTTGGCCCACGGGCCCCGCGCACGCCGGAAACACGCTCTCTCAGTCGAGTCACGGTCGCCTCGGCGGGGAGCGCAGGTGACGGCGCGCGCTGCAGGGCCGTGCGCCACACCGGCAGGTCTTCGGCGCGGAACACCAACCGCCTCAACGCGATGTCGATCGGGAAGAGCAGGATGGCCAGTACCAGCAGGATCTCGCCTATCGGAAGCGCGGCGCGGATTGGTGGCACCGCAAGATTGAAAACTGTTGACACATCCGTGAGCAGCCCGCCGCCGCCGGCGCGAGCGATGGCGATGAGGGTTGCCGTGTCGGTTCCAAGGTTGCGGTACTCCGGGGAGTACGGAACGACGAGGCCGATGGTGTTCGTGTGCTTGACGACACCTCCGGCGGAGTCCGTGACATGGAGCAGATAGCTCCCGACCTGATCGGTTGGTAGGTCGCCTT
>DATBZP010000131.1:0-23201 GCA_036513135.1 Candidatus Dormiibacterota bacterium
GGTCCTCGAGAGGCGATCCGTTGGGGCCATTTTCTTTGGTTGCCCTTTCCTGCAAGCCGACCCGGGTCTCGCGCGTTAACCTGCGTCAGTGACCATCGCGCAGCGATCTCCCAAACGCCAAGAAAGCGGCACGCCGGAGGCCGTCGAGGTCTCGATCGTGATGCCATGCCTGAATGAGGCCGAGACGCTTGCGACCTGCATCCAGCAAGCTCAGCAGGCGATCGAGCGAGAAGGCCTCGCGGCGGAGATCATCGTCGCCGACAACGGCAGCACCGACGGCTCGCAGGTGATCGCCAAGGAGCTGGGAGTGCGCGTGGTCCCAATCGCCAGGAAGGGTTACGGCAGCGCATTGATCGGAGGCATCAACGCGGCCCGAGGTCGCTTTGTGATCATGGGCGACGCCGACGACAGCTACGACTTCACCGCCATCGCGCCATTGATCGACAAGCTGCGCGAGGGCTACGACCTGGTGGTCGGCAACCGGTTCCGTGGCGGCATCGAGTCTGGCGCCATGCCGTGGTCGCACCGGTGGGTGGGCAATCCCGTCCTGACCTTCATCAGCCGGGTCTTCTTCCACACGCCGGTGGGCGATGCGCACTGTGGGCTTCGAGGTTTCCGCAAGGATGCGTATGAGCGCATGAAGCTGCGCGCAACGGGTATGGAATTCGCCAGCGAGATGGTGATCAAGGCATCGCTCAAACGAATGCGAATTGCTGAGGTGCCCGTAACGCTCCGGCCGGACGGCCGCACGCGCCCACCCCACCTACGCACCTGGCGCGATGGCTGGCGCCACCTGCGCTTCATGCTGCTTTTCAGCCCCAGGTGGCTGTTCCTCTATCCCGGCCTCGCGCTGTTCGCGGTCGGGGTAATCCTCTCTGCGGTCCTGCTCGGCGGCCCGCTTCAGGTGGGTGGCCTGCGCCTGGACATCCACACGCTGTTGGTCGCAGGCTTCCTGTCCCTGCTGGGGTACCAGCTCGTGCTGTTCGCCCTCTTCACCAAGATCTTTGCGATCCGGGCTGGATTCCATCCTCCCTACCTGCCGCTGGACGCCATGTCGCGCTACGTGACGCTCGAGGTCGGTCTCGCGGCCGGCGCGCTGATGGTGCTGGTTGGTGTGATCGCACTGGTCCTTGCGGTCGCCAGCTGGGGCGCGGTCGGATTTGGAACCCTGAACCCGTCACTCACGATGCGCGAGGTCATCCCCGCCGTGGTGTTGCTGGCGCTGGGCACGCAGACGGTGTTCGCCAGCTTCTTCATCAGCATCCTTTCCATCGACCTCAGCTGAAACGCCGTTCCGCGCTGGCGCTGTGCGGGGCGACCCTGTTCCTTGCGCCACTCGGATTCGTTTCGATGTTCAGCCTCTTCCAGCCTTATGACGACGAGGGTTTGTTCCTTGTAACGCTCCGCGACTACATGGCTGGGCATATTGCCTACAACCAGATCTACGGACCCTTCTTCTACGAGGTGATGGGTGGGGTCTTCCGGATCTTCGGCCTGGCGGTCAGCACCGACAACGGCCGCATCGTCACTCTCGTCATCTGGCTGCTGGCAAGCCTTGTCGGCGGAATCGCCGTCCTCGCACTCTCGCGCAACCTGTGGCTCGGAGTAGCCGGCGAGCTCCTCACCTTCCACGCGCTTTCGGCGCTGACGCGCGAACCGATGCACCCGGAGGGTCTGATCAGCCTGATGCTCGTGAGCCTGGTGGCGCTCGCCGCCTGCCGCCAGCGCATTCCACGCGCCTCACCGCTGCTGATCGGATCGGTGGTCGCAGCGATCACGTTGATGAAGATCAACATCGGTGCATTTGCCGCTCTCGCCGTGGCTTTCGCCTTCGCGGCAGCCCTGAGTGGCCGCTGGAGGCGGGTGTTGCTATCGGGGACGGTTCTAGCGCTGGTCGTTGCCCCTTTCCTGTTGACGGCTGGCCTGTTCAGCTTCGCTTGGGCGCGGGAACTGGCTCTCATGGTCTCGCTTTCGGCGGCGGCCGTCGGCGTCGCCGGCTTTGTGGCGGGCCCGCCAAAAATGCGCCGAAGCGAAGCCTTAGAGCTGGTCGCGGGCGGGGCCGGGGTGACGATCGCTTGCCTCGCCATCGCCGCCGTAGGTGGGATGCGCCCCTCCGACCTCGTCGACTCCGTGGCAGGTGCGCTGAAGCTTCCTCAGCTCTTTGTCTTGCCTGCGGTGGTCGGCATCCCCCACGTGGTATGGGCGGCATTGTCCCTAGCCGCGGCCGTTGGGCTTCTGTTGAGACGGTACGGCGCTCGAGCATCACCCGCCATTCCTGCCTTCTTGCGCATCGCGGCGGGAGCTTTCGCCGCGCTGTCCGTGCTGTTCTTGCCGTTGCCGTGGTTCATGCTCGCGTTTCCGCTCGCATGGCTTGCGGTGCTGCCACCGGCCGGCGACCTCGAGAATCCGACCGATCCCATCGCACGCCTGCTGCTGGCCGCGCTCGCCGTCATTGGGTGCCTAGAGCTGTACCCGGTCGCCGGTACCCAGGAGTGGCTCGCCGCCTGGCCGCTCGTGCCTGTGAGCGCTATCACCTTCAACGACGGGCTGAGGCAGTTGCGGGCGTGGGCTGCCACCCGCCAGAGCCGATCGTTCTTGAAGGTGGCTGAATTCGCTCGCGCCGGGCGCGCTGATCGTGACACTCGCCGCGTGGCCGGTGTTCTTCGCTTTTGCCGGAGCGGCGTATGCGCAGAACCAACCGCTCAGCCTGCCCGGCGCGGAATTGATGAGATTGCCTCCCGCACAGGTTTCGGACCTGCAGTCGCTCGCCCGGGCAGTGGACCAGAACTGCACGAACTTCATAACCGAACCCCGCATGGCCAGCCTGTACCTGTGGACCAGGCGGGCGGGACTTTCGCAGCTCAACCAGGGGATCTGGATGTTCAGCCTCGACGCCTCCCAGCAGCAATCGATCGTCGACCAGATCCGGAGCGTGCCCGGCATGTGCGTAGTCAGAAACAAGGCTGTCGTGGACTTCTGGGCCGAGGGCCGGCCGGTTCCGAGCCGCCCGCTGGTCGACTTCATCGATACGAACTTCGTCGATACCGGCTCTTACGGCGACTAGAGCTGCTCGTCCGAAAACCCCAGTAGATTGGAAATACGAACGACCGGTAGCTAGTAGATCGGCGATTCCGCCGTGACAGCTTCCAGCCACTTGCGGCAAGAGGTGATGAAGCGCGCCGCCTGCAACCCGTCCAGGACGCGATGGTCGAACGAGAAACAGAGATACATCATCGGTTTGATTCCGATCATCCCGCTCACCGCAACCGGTCTTTCGACGATCGCTTCCATGGTCAGGATGCCTGCCTGGCCTGGGTTGATGACCGAGTAGCTGAACAGCGTTCCAAACGTGCCGGAGTTGTTCACCGTGAACGTGGCGCCGGCAAGGTCGTCCGCCTTCAGCTGCTTATTGCGTGCGCGCGTTGCGAGGTCGTTGACCGCGCGGGCGAGGCCGGCGATCGAAAGCCCGTCGGCGCGGCGCACCACCGGCACGATCAGCGTGTCCTCCAGGCCGACCGATATGCCGAGGTTGATGTCGCGGTGGACGATGATCTCGGTCTCGTTGAAGGTCGCGTTGGCGCCGAGATGCTCGCGCAGCGCTGCCGTGGCGGCTGCCATCACGTACGGCAGGTAGGTGAGCGAGAACCCTTCCTGCTTCTGGAAGGCGGCCTTGTTGGCAGCGCGGTTGGCGACCACGCCGGACATGTCCGCCTCCTGGGTCTGCCAGGCGTGGGGGATGGTCGACTTGGAACGGACCATGTTCTCGGCGATGAGCCGGCGCACCCGCGTCAGCTGGACGACCTGGTCGCCTTCTCCTGGCGTAGCAACGGGCACCGGCGAAGCCGCCACTGCCCTGGGTTGCGCGGCGAAGTCCTGCACGTCCTTCTTGGTCACCCGACCGCCGATGCCGGTCCCGGCCACCTTCGACAGGTCGACCTTCAGCTCTGAGGCTTGCATCTGCACCGCCGGGGAGTACCGGTGCTCGCCGGTCTCGAGTTTGGCCGGAGGCGGCGCGGTTGCGGACTTAGGCCCCTCACCCTGACCACCGGCGCCGTCAGCGCCCTCTGTTTGAGAGGGGACTGCTACCGCCCGCGGTGAGGCTTTTGGCGTCGCGACCGCGGGCGAAGGTGCTGGTGCTTCGGGTGTCGCCGGGGTCGCGGGGGCCGCCTCCGGTGAGGCTTTTGCCGCTGCCACCGCGGCCTCAGCGACCGGCGGTTCCGGCGCCGCGGCTACCGCTTCATCGGATCCATCGGCGCCGACCTCCACGACCGCAATCTCGGCCCCGGCCTGGACCGTCTCGCCTTCTTTGGCCAGGATCTCGCGCAGGATGCCGGTCACCGGCGCCGGCACCTCGGCGTTGACCTTGTCCGTGTCGACCTCGAGCATGGGTTCGAACTCGACGACCTTGTCGCCGGGCTTGACCAGCCACTTCGAGATCGTCCCCTCGTGGACCGACTCTCCAAGCTGCGGCATGACGACGCGAGTCGTTTTGCCCATCAATAAGCCGCCAGGTCGCGCAAGGCCTTGGTGATCTTTTCAGGGGTTGGCATGAAGAACTCTTCCATCGGAATCGCATATGGCATGGACGGCACGTCTAGACCACCGAGCCGCTTGACGGGTGCGTCCAGCCAGCTCCAAGCCTCGTCGGCGATCAAGGCCGCCACCTCGGAGCCGACCGAGACGCTGAAGTTGTCCTCGTACAGGACGAGGGATTTGCCCGTCTTGCGCGCCGACGCGATGATCGCCTCTTTGTCGAGCGGGTAGACGGTGCGCAGGTCGACGATCTCGACGCTGACGCCCTCCTCGTCAAGGTTCTTCGCTGCCTCGAGCGCGTAGTGGACCATCAGCCCGTAGCAGAAGACCGAGATGTCGGTTCCCTGGCGAACCGTGCGCGCAACCTGCAGCGGGATGAGGTACTCGCCCTTGGGCACCGCTTCCTTGAACATCCTGTAGAGGCGCTTGTGCTCGAAGAACAGCACGGGGTCGGGGTCGCGGATGGCGGCCAGCAGCAAGCCCTTCGCCTCGTAGGGGCTGGACGGGATCACGATCTTCAGCCCCGGCGTGGCAAAGCGCGCCTCGATCGACTGAGAGTGGTAAAGGGCGCCGTGCGCGTGGCCACCCATCGGGGCCCGCACGACCATGGGAACCGACCAGTCACCGTCGCTGCGGTAACGGTATTTCGCGGCCTCGTTCGTGATTGAGCTGAACGCCATATGCGCGAAATCGGCGAACTGCATCTCGGCCACGGGGCGCTTGCCTGCGATCGCGAGACCGAGCGCGACGCCGGCGATCGATGACTCGGCGAGCGGCGTGTCGATGACGCGAGCTTCGCCGTAACGAGCACGCAGGCCATCGGTGACCAGGAACACTCCGCCCTTCTGCCCGACATCCTCGCCCAGCACCATCACGCGCTCGTCGCGCTCCATCTCCTCGGTCAGAGCCGAGCGGAGCGCCGAGACCATGTTCATCTCCTCCGTCTCGATGTCCGGAGCGGGCTCGATGGCCGCCGGCGCGCCGACGCCGTAAACATTCTTCAGCGCGTCCTCCGGCGCCGGGTCGGGCGACTCCATTCCTTGTTGCGTCGCCTTCGCCACCTCTGCCTTGACGCGCTCCTCGTACTCGGCGACCTCCTTCGCCGTCAGCACGCCCTCATCGAGCAGACGCTTCCTGAACCGCTCCAGGCAATCGTTCTGCGCGAGCAGCTCGATCTCCTCCTGCGTGCGGTAGCGCCGCTGGTCGTCCTCGGACGAGTGCGCGCCCAGCCGGTCGACCAGGCACTCGATCAACGTCGGCCCAAGCCCGGCACGGGCGCGGGCGATCGCTTTGTTCGCGACCACGTAACACGTGACAGGGTCGCGGCCGTCGACCGTGACGCCAGGAAAGCCGTAACCCGAAGCGCGCTGCGCCACGTGTTCGATTGCGTATTCCTTGCGGAATGGGGTGGAGATGGCAAAGCCGTTGTTCTCGCACACGAAGACCTCTGGCAGCTTGTGGATCGCAGCGAAGTTAAAGGCCTCGTGTGCGTCGCCCTCGGAGCCCGAGCCCTCCCCGTAGCAGGTGAGCAATACTTTGTCGGTGCCGTCCATCTTCAGCGCGTAAGCCACGCCGGCTCCTCGCACCATCTGGGCGGCCACGGGCGATCCGCCAGACGTGATGTTCAGACGCGAATCCGAGAAGTGGCCGGGTGTCTGCTTGCCGCCCGAGGCGGGGTCGGCTGCCTTCGCGAGCACCGAAAGCATGAGGTCGACCGGCGTCATACCCATGCGCATGCAAAGGACCACGTCGCGGTAGTAAGGCGCGAGCCAGTCGTACTTTGGCTTGAGAGGCCAGCTGATTCCGATCTGCGCCGCCTCGTGGCCGGCGCACGAGATGATGAACGGCGCTCGGCCCTGACGGTTCAAGACCTGGAACCGGTAGTCGACCTGCCGCCCGAGCAGGATGTAGTTGAACCACTCCTTGAGCGTCTTCTCGTCGAGGTCGGTGTCCCGCCACGCGACCGGCTCCTGGAAATGCCACTCGGGCTTGAACTCTTGGCCCGATGCCTTGGTCGCAGGTTCTCGAGGCTTGGTCGTCGACATCTAGCGGGACACTAGATGTGGATGGCGTGGCCGTCGACGGCCAGCGCGGCCTCCATCACCGCCTCGCTGAGCGTCGGGTGAGGGTGGATGTTGCGGCCGAGCTCCCACGCGTCCCCCTGGAACAGCTGCGTCAATGCGGGCTCGGCGATGAGCTCTGTCGCATTGGGCCCGACGATATGCGTGCCGAGCACCTGGCCCGTCTTGCCGTCGGCGACGATCTTGACGAAGCCGCCGGTCTCGCCGTGGATGATCGCGCGGCCCAGCGCCGTGAATGGAAAGCGGCCGATCCGCACCTCGTGTCCTTTTTCCTTGGCCTGCTTCTCGGTCAGGCCGACCGACGCGATCTGCGGATGCGAGTACGTGCAGCGAGTGACCAGCTCCTGGTCCATCGGTGCGACGCGTTGGCCGGCGATGTCCTCCACCGCGGTCATCCCCTCGTGGGCGGCGGCATGGGCGAGCAGATAGCCTCCGACCACGTCGCCGATCGCGTGCACGGACTCGGCCGACGTCCGCATCCATTCGTCGACCTTGATGAAGCCGTTGGGATGCGTCGTCACCCCGACCTGCTCCAGGCCGATCTCCTTCGACCGCGGCGCGCGGCCGACGGCGACGAGGAGCTGGCGCGCCCAGACCTCGCCCTGGTCAGTGTCCACGCTCACCCCGTCGCGCGCCTTCTTCGCGCCCTTGACCTTGACGCCAGGCCGGCAGTCGATCCCAGCCTTCTTGAAAGCGGTCAGCATCTCCTTTGAGATCTCCTCGTCCTCCAGGGGCACCAGCCGGTCGAGCGCCTCGAGCAGCGTGACCTTGACTCCGAGCTGGCTGTAGAGGGTCGCGAACTCGACGCCTACAGCGCCCGCCCCGATGATGCAGATCGATTCGGGCACCGTCGTAGCAAGCGTGGCGTTGTCGGACGAGATGATGAACTGGCCATCGAACTCGAGCCCCGGTAGCGATCTGACGTCGGAGCCGGTGGCGACGATGAGGTGTTTGGCCTTGAGCAGCTTTGCGCCGACCTCGATCGTGTTGGTGTCGCGCACGCGCCCGCGGCCTTCGACCACCTCGATCTTGTTCTTCTTCATAAGGTACTGAACGCCCTTGTGCAGCTGGCTCACGATCGAGTCGCGCCGGGCGGCGATGCGCGCGTAATCGAATTGCACCTTGTCGGCGTTGACCCCGAACTCCGGGCCGCGGGCAGACACCCGGTGGTAGAGCTCGGAGGACTCGAGGAGAACCTTGGTCGGGATGCAGCCCACGTGTAGGCACGTGCCGCCGAGTTTGTTCGCCTCCACCAGGGCAACCTTCAAGCCAAGCTGGGACGCTCGGATCGCCGCTGGGTAACCACCCATCCCGCCTCCCAGAATCGCCACGTCGAAGTCCAAAGCGGGCACGTTCCTAAGTGTAGAAGCCGGTTCGCACCGAGTTCACTTGCAGCCCGGCAGCACCAGGTTGCGAATGGCGGTCTGATAATCCGCGCGGTCGACGACGGGCGCGTCCGCCGCCGGATCGCCGTAGCGGTCGGTGGCGCGGTAGTAGACCGCCGGACTGTCGACCTGCGGCATCACGAGGGGATCGACCGAAGCGCCGGGGTTCAAGCATGGATCCGACCGCTCGGCGGCAAGCGCCTGCAGGTCGGCGATTTCGCGGTGCATCTGCGCGTCTTTGGCCGTGGCATAGAGGACCAGGACGACGCCACTGTTGAAGCAGGCGAGGAAGAGGCACGCTGCCAGCGCCGGCCGCAAGGTCCCCTTCCACGGGAGCACGCGTGCGGCGTCGGCCAGCAGGATGAGCCAGAACACCGCCCCGATGTAGACGTACCGTCCGGACGCGGATTGCTGGTACCCCATCTGGGCGCGGGAGAAGCCGATCAGGAGATAGAACGTGACAAGACCCGCGACCAAGCTGAGGGCGAGGGGATCCGGCCGGCGCTGCCACCACGCGAACCCGATCGCTCCGGCGGCGAGGACGAGCACCGCCAAAGCTGGAGGCCCGGTAACGCCGATGACTGCCGACGCGCTTCCGGCCAGACCCCAGCCAACGTACGCCGGGAGCATGAGGAGGTTGAACCCACCCGTTGCGGGGACCGCCGTTCCGCTGTGCCCGAACGCGACGTACCAGACGCCGAGCGCGATGCCCAACGGAAGAAACCAGCGCAGGTCTCGCCGGCGTTCAGGGGTCGCCGCAATGTGGACGACGGCGACCGCGGCGAACACGAATCCGATCCCTGAGAACATCAGCGAGGCGGTCGCAAGCGCAACGGTCGCCGCAAGCCTGAGCGTAGATCGGCCTTGAAGGGTGAGGAGCATCGCCAGGCCACATGCGACTGACGCCAGCCACGCGAGTTGAAACGCCCACAGGATGTCCTCCCATCCGGCTCCCAGCACCAACAGCGCTGCAGCGGCCGCGATGCCGAGGAGGTCGCCGGCGCGGCGCCGAACCAGTTCGAACATCAGCACGGCATTGGCGGCGTGGAGGGCGAGGAGAACCGCCATGTAGGGCACGTAGCTGCGCAGGCCGACCGTATTCAGCAGCGTCGCGTAGATCAGCTTGAACAGGATCGAGGGGTGCTCGTTGTGCGGCTGGAGGTAGTACGTCCAACTCCAGTCGGGAGCGGCCTGGATGAAGTCCCACTCGTCGAAGTAGAAGGTGTAGCCGCGGGACAGCCAGAGGATGGCGGCCGCGACCACGACCGCGAGCCCCACGACGATGAGCCTTGCGCGGGGAACCTGGACGGCTGAGATCGTCATCGGGTCCAGATCCGGCGGTCGGGCCGCAGCGGTGGAGAGTCGCGGCCGGGGATTCTCGACTCTAGCCCCGCTGGGCGAGCGGGACCGGCTTTCGAGGTTCCGGCCCGATGTACTCCGACTGCGGGCGGATGATGCGGTTGTTCGCGCTCTGCTCCAACACGTGGGCGGTCCAACCCGCCACACGCGACACCGCGAAGGTGGGTGGGAAATATTCCGTCGGCAACCCGATCGCCTGCAGCACGCCCGCCGAGTAAAACTCGACATTGGTCGCCTGTGGCCGCTCGGGGTGTTCCTCGTGAAGGATCTGCAGCGCCGTCTCCTCGACCTTGGAAGCGAGCTCGTAGAACTTGGGGTTCAGCCGCGCGCACATTGCTTTGAGGATTTTGGCGCGGGGGTCATACGTCCGGTAGATCCGGTGGCCGAAACCCATGAACCGCACTTTTTGCTTGCGGGCTTCGCGCATCCAGCGCTCGGCGTTTTCCGCGGTGCCGATCTTCTCGAGCTGGTCCATCACCGCCGATGGTGCTCCCCCATGCGCCGGGCCTTTGAGCGCGCCGATTGCGCCCACGAGGCACGAAGCGAGGTCGGACTCGGTCGATGCGATGACCCGCGCGGTGAAAGTCGAAGCGTTCATGCCGTGGTCCGCGAGCAAGACAAGGTAGGTGTTGAGGGCGCGAACCACCTCGGGGCTCGACTCCTTGCCGTTGACCATGTAGAGGTAGTTGGCGGCGTGGCCGAGGTCCGCCCGAGGCCCGATCGGCTGCAATCCCTGCTGGCGGCGATGAAACGTGGCGAGAATCGTCGGGAACGACGCAGACGCGTGGACCGCCAGCGGGATGGTGGGCTTTTCGAGCTTGTGCTCGACGCCCTGTACGGAGACGACGCTTCTCAGGACGTCCATCGGGTCCGTGTCCTTTGGCAGCGCATCCAGCGTGGCCGCAGCCGCCGGCGTGAGCGCGCGCGAGCTCGCGAGCTCGAGAGTGAGCGCATCCAGCTCCGCTCGCGTCGGCAGGCGCCCCTGCCACAGCAGATGAGCGACCTCCTCGAACGACATGTCCTCGGCGAGGTCGGCGATCACGTAGCCCCGATAGACGAGCCGGCCGTTCTCGCCATCCACCATCGAGATCGCGGTCTGCGCCGCGACGATGCCCTCGAGGCCCGGCACGTACGCACTCATCGACTGGCGACCGGCATGGGTTTCTTTCCTGGCTCTGGTCCGGTCCATTCCGACGCAGGCCGGATGATGCGCAGGTCCGTCAGCGATTCGAGCACGTGCGCGGTCCAGCCCACGACGCGTGAGGTGGCGAAGAGGCAGGTGAACATCTCCTTCGGGATCCCGGCTCCGGTCAGCACAACCGACGCCCAGAAATCGACGTTGGTCGCGTTGGGTCGCTCGGGATGAGTTTCGTGCAGGATTTGAAGCGCCAGCTCTTCGGTACGGGCCGCGGTGCGGTGGAGCTCAGGCGCCCCGGTGCTGGCCATCTCGCGCAGGATCTTGGCTCTCGGATCATAGGTCCGGTACACGCGGTGGCCGAATCCAGCGAAGCGTTCGTGCCGGGCGTGGGCGTCGCGCAGCCACTTCTCCGCGTTGTCGGCCGAGCCGATCTTGTCGAGCATGGTGCGTGCGGCGAATGTCGCCCCGCCGTGTGCGGGTCCCTTCAACGCGCCGATGGCCCCGACGACGGACGACGTCAGGTCGCTGCCGGTCGAGGCGATCACCCGTGCGGCGAAGGTCGAAGCATTGAGCCCGTGATCGGCGAGCAGCACCAGGTAAGCGTCGGCCGAGTGCACTCGTTTGGCGTCGGGCTCCTTGCCTTCCATCATCCACAGGAGGTTGGCGGCGTGCGAGAGGTCATCCCGAGAATCGAGGACCTCCTGGCTCTGCCGCCTGCGATAGGCTGCGGCGACGATCGTCGGGAAGACGGCAGTCAAAGCGATCGCCTCTTCGAGTGTCGGCTTGACCAGGGTCTTGTTCGCGCCCTGCGCTGAGACGACGGTGCGCAGCACGTCCATCGGGTCTGTCGCCGGGTCCATCGCCATCAGCGCGCCGCGCGCCGCCTTGCCCAGAGGACGGGCGGCCGCCATCTGCCGGCGCAGAGCGCCGAGCTGAGTCTTGTTCGGAAGATCGCCGTGCCACAGGAGGTACGCGACCTCTTCATACGTCACGACGGGCGCGAGGTCTTCGATCAGGTAACCGCCGCGATAGATGAGCCGGCCATTGGCACCATCGACCTCGCTGACGGCCGTCTGGGCGGCGACCACTCCCTCCAGCCCGGGGCTGAACTCCGGCACGAGGTGTAAGTGTACGGAGGCCCGGTTCACGACCGGGCCAAGTGGTGAGTCTGGGAACGAAGCTGGACAAGGTGCGGCCTCGGCGGCCGGTGACGCTGGCATCAGCCAAGCCCGGCCGACAAGGCCGATGCATTGGCCAGCGGCTTCCCGGACTCACCGCTAAAGTTCGGCCGATGGAGGGCCGTGCGTCGCGGATCATGGTCTTCGCGGCATTCGCCATCGTGCTGTTGACCGACGCCCTCTACATGAGCCTCATCCTGGGCCAGCCGGACCGCCCCCCGGACATTTTCACAGCCCCATTTGTCGGGGGCTATCTGTTGCTGATGGCGGGCCTGCTCGGCGTCTCGTTACTGCGTCGGCCGCGAATCGTCGCCTCGCGCACCGCCTTGCGCGCCGGGGCCGCGGGCGGCCTGCTGGTCCTGGGGATACTGGCGGCATTTTCGATCGGTCCGCCCTTCGTCGTCGCCGGAGCTCTCGCGACCGGAGCCGCGGTGCGGGCCGTGTCGCGTTCTCGGTGGAAGTCGTCGACGGTCTTCGGAGTCACTGCTGCGGTGCTGGCAGTGGCGCTGTTGGTCGCGGGGTTTGAAGTCACCGAGCGGATGATCGTGTGCCCCGCTCACGGCTCGATGGGGGGCGGCGGCTCTGGATTGGTGACCGGGCCCTATTACTACGACTGCGTGAATGGACAGCTCAGCTATCACTCGGGGTCCTGCAGCTCCAGTTCAATCGATTCGAGCGGCAACGTCTCCCATCCTGGTTGCTGATGCGCGAGCCCGTGAGACTCCTGGCCGCCACCTACCTCGCTCCCTGCAACCGGCCGCTCTACGAGTTCGTCGCCGAGGCGTGCGGCGCATCCGAGCTCATCGACGGCGGCGACTGGAGGGAGTTGGGCGATGGACGCATCGACGTTGCGTTCGCCTGCAGCCCACCCGTGATCTGGCTCCGCGGTGCGGTGGAACCGGTCGCCGCGCCGATCCTCACGGGTGCGCGCTTTGGTGGAAAGCCTCTCTACAGCTCGGAGGTCGTCGTCAACTGCGACTCGCCTTTCCAGAGTCTCGAGGACTTGCGCGGGGCGCGCTGGGCGATCAATGAGCCGAGCTCCTGGTCGGGTTACTGGGTCACGCTGCAGCGCATCGGGTCGTGGGACTTCTTCGGTGAGGTCGTCGAGGCTGGATTTCACGAGGAGGCGCTGCGCATGGTCGCGAAGGGGGAGATTGACGGCGCGGCCATCGACTGCCACGTGCTCGATGTCGTTCAGCGCAAAGAGCCGCAGCTCGCCGCAAGCCTGAGGGTTGTCGAGTCGCTTGGCCCGGCGCCCAGCCAGCCGGTGGTCGTCCGCTCTGGCCTAGATGCCTCCGCCAAGGCGCGAATCCGAGAGCGGCTGCTCAACCTGCACCATCCTTTGATGAGGGAGTTCGGAGTCGAGGGCTTTGCGCCCGCACCCGACTACTCGCCGATCGCGGCCGTCGTGGGTACGGGCCCGCGATAACCAATCGCGGGGCGCAGCGAATCCAGAATCACGTTTGCCGCCGACGTTTGGCCTCGCTGATTCGAACTCGGATCGCAGTGTGGCAGGCGACAAATTGTAGGTAACCAGCAGGAAATCGGCTACTCGCTCGTTGGGCTTTCTAACACCCGACGGAGGCAACAAAATGTCATCTCTACGTCCTGCAAAGATCGTCGCAACCCTGTTTCGGCTGATTGGCGGGTCCCTGGCTGCGTCGGATGAACCGTATGGACCTACCTGCTCATGCTCGAGTTGCCAGCAAGCCTGGCGGCGGAACCAATCGCCTGACCGTGGCTCTGCTCGGGACAACACCGGCCTGGGCTTCCGCCGGCTGGGTCCGGGTTAGATCCACGTCGCGCGTAGCCGGATCTACTCCGGCCGTCCCACACCTGGGTGGCGCCTAGGCCGGATCTACTCCGGCCGTCCCTTTAGTTTCCTCGCGTGGCAACTAGGCCGGATCTACTCCGGCCGCCCCCATAGCTTCCCCGAGTGGCAAGTAGGCCGGATTTACTCCGGCCGTCCCCAAGCGAACTTGAATGTCACCGCGCGTCGCGGGGAGTAACTACTCCGATAATCCGATCCCGGGAAGATGAGCGCCGGCCCTGATGATCCGCGATGGTGGCTGCGCTACGGGATGAGGGCCGGGTCCCCGTCGGCGAAGCCGACCGGGCGATGAGAAGGAACCGACCGGTTCCTTCTCATACCTACACCATGCCCAGTTCCCAGCGCGCCTCTTCAGACATGCGCTCTGGGGACCACACTGGCTCGTAGACGATGTCGACGCCCGCATCGTTGATGCCGGGCAGCGTGAGAAGGTGGTCGCGGACGTCGGCCATCACCTCAGCCGCCATGGGGCAGCCGAGCGCGGTGAGGGTCATCTTGATGTCCACCCGCTCCGGCTTGATCGCGATGTCGTAGATCAGGCCGAGGTCGACGATGTTGACCGGGATCTCGGGGTCGAAGCACTGGCGCAGGACCTCGATGACGTCCTCGGGCTTGACCGTCGCGTCCGGCGCGACCTGGCTCGTCGGTGGGTATTGGCTCATGGTGTCTCGAGGGGTAGGCCGGCGTCGCGCCACGCCTTCGTCCCACCGCGGAAGCTGACGACGTCGCCCACGCCGAGTGCCACGGCCATCTCGGCCGCGACCGCCGACCGCTCGCCGACGGCACACACGAAGATCGTGCGGTCGCGGAACTTGTGCGTGGTGGGATTGGCGAGGATCGAGTTGAGCACTACGTGTCGCGCGCCGGGCAGGTGGCCTTTGTTCCACTCCCAATCTTCGCGGACGTCGACCACCTCGTAGCCGTCGTCGATCAGCTTCTTGATCTCATCAAGCTTTAGATCGCGAAACGGCGCTTCCTGCTCTGTCATACCCATCTCCTATTCCTCGTCCTCATCATCACCGGCCAACCCGTAAGCACCGATCTTCAACACCTTCAATGACAAAAGCGCGCATTTGATGCGCGCGGGGGAGATGTCGATCCCGAGCTCCCCCAGAACATCCGCCTTGCTGATCTTCTTGGCGTCATCGAGCGGCAGGCCTTTCAGGCGCTCCGTCAAGAGCGACGCCGAAGCCTGCGAGATGGCGCAGCCGCGCCCGTGGAACCGCACGTCCTCGATCACCCCGTCCTTGATTCGGAAATCCATCCCGATGACGTCGCCGCAAAGAGGGTTGTCCTCTTCGTGGCTGATGTCGGGGTGCTCGAGACGGCCGAAGTTTCGCGGGTTCTTGTAATGGTCGAGGATGTACTCCCGATAGAACTGATCATCAGCAGCAGTGCCGGCTCGAGTGTTCAAGGTCGCGAGTGCACGCTCGGGGTCCCCGCGAAATCGAAGATTTCGTGGGGTGAGTAGAACTGATCATCAGCTGGCGAACTGCTCATTTGAATATTCGCTGGGCCTCTTTGATGGAACCGACGAGCCGGTCCACTTCATCCTTCTGCGTGTACACATAGAAAGACGCTCTGGCGGTGGCCGCCACTCCGAGCCGGGTCATGAGCGGCATGGCGCAGTGGTGGCCTGCACGCACGCAAACCTGGTCGCGGTCGGCGATGGTCGCCAGGTCGTGTGGGTGGATTCCCTCGAGCGAGAAGGATATGACGCCGGCGCGGCGGGAAGGCGGTGGCCCGTAGAGCGTGAGCCCTTCGATGTAGCTCAGAGCCTCGTAGGCGTAATCGGTGATCTCGAGCTCGTGCGCGCGTACGGCGTCCATGCCCAGCGCGCTGAGGTAATCGACCGCCGCCCCGAGCCCGATGACCTCCGCGATCGCCTGCGTGCCGGCTTCGAACTTCCACGGAAGCTCGTGGTACGTCGTGCCCTCGATACGGACGGTTTTGATCATGTCGCCGCCGGACATGAACGGGTCCATCGCTTCGAGCAGCTCGCGGCGGCCGTACAGGATGCCCGCGCCGGTCGGCCCCAGCATCTTGTGGCCACTGAATGCGTAGAAATCACAGCCCAAAGCGCGGACATCGACGCCGTGGTGCGGGGCGCCCTGCGCGCCGTCCACCAGCACTGTTGCACCTGCGAGCTTGGCCGCCGCGACCATCTCCTTCGCCGGGTTGATCGTCCCGAGCGCGTTGCTGACCTGGCCGAAGGCGACAAGCTTCGGCGACCGCTTGAGCAACTCGTGGAACTGGTCCAGGCGTAGTTCGCCGCGATCGTCGATGTCGACGTACTCGATCGTCGCGCCGCTTGAAGCGGCGAGAATCTGCCAGGGCACGATGTTCGAGTGGTGGTCGAGGATCGTGAGAATGATCAGGTCGCCCTTCTTGATGTGCTTGCGGCCCCACGAGTACGCGACAAGGTTGATCGCTTCGGTCGTGCCGCGCGTGTAGATGATCTCCCTCGTCGAGCTCGCGTTGATGAAGTCGCGGACCTTCTCGCGCGTGGCTTCATAGCGCACGGTCGCCTCTTCGGCGATCCGATAGGCAGCGCGGTGGATGTTCGAGTTGAACTTCTCGAAGTAGTCCATCATCGCGCCGGTCACCTGGCGCGGCCGCTGTGAGGTGTTCGCCGAGTCCAGGTAGGCGATCCCGGTCTCGAAGATCGGGAAGTCCTCCCGGATCGCGGCGACGTCGAAGGTCTTGATCAATCCGGGACCTCGATGTAGACGTCGTCTCCATCCACCGTCACCGGATATGTCTTGGCGGGGATCACCGCCGGTAGGCCCGTGACATTGCCGGTGACCAGGTTGAACCGAGAGCCGTGCTGGGGACATTCGACGTCCATGCCGAAGAGTTCGCCCTGGCTGAGCAGGAATTCCTCGTGGGTGCAGACATCGCCGATCGCGTAGAACTTGCCGTCCTCTGCATGGGCAAGGCAGATCTCCTGGCTGTCGGCGATGACTCTCTTCAGGGCGTCGACTGGAACCTCTGACGTCGTCGCTACGAACACCTTAGCCAAGGCGCGACTCCAGCTCGGCCTCGATCAGCTTGCGCGCGTGCTCGAACGGGATCCGGTCCAGGACGTCGCCGAAGAATCCCTGCACGATCATCCGCTTGGCGGTCGCCGGAGGGATGCCGCGCGACTGCAGGTAGAACATGCTCTGCGGGTCGACGGGCCCGACCGTGGCGCCGTGCGTGCAGCGCACGTCGTTGTTGTCGATCTCGAGCATCGGGATCGAGGTCGCCTTGGCGTGATCGGAGAGCACGAGGTTTCGGTTGGCCTGGTATGCGTCCGACCGCGCGGCGCCCTTTTCGATCCGGATCAGCCCGGCGTACACGGTGCGCGCAGTGTCCTGCAGGGCGCCCTTGAACAGCAGGTCGGAGCGCGTGTTGCCCACCTGGTGGTCCTGAAGGGTGTGGAAGTCGAAGAACTGCTGGCCGGAGGCGAAATAGATTGCCTTCAGCTCGGCGTCCGCGCCCTGGCCGACCAGCGAAGCCTCGACGCGAGTCTTCGAAAAGCGCGCCCCGAGGGTGACGTTGAAGAGTCGCAGCTTGGCGTCCTTCTCCACGCGTGCACGCTGGTCGGCGAAGTGCCACGCGTTGCGTCCCCACTTCTGCACTGCGACGTAGCCGACCTCGGCGCCCTCGCCGACGAAGATCTCGGCGGAGCCGCTTCGGTACGCCGCCGGCTCGTCGTCTTGCGAGATGTACTCGTCCAGGTAGTGGAAGCGGGCACCACGGCCGGCCACGATCAGGGTGTGGGGCAGGAAAGCCGTGCCGCCGGCGTGTGACGTGTGCTGGCCGATGACCGGCTGGTCGATCACGACACCGTCCGGCACGTAGAGAAATGTGCCTCCCGTGAAGAACGCAGCGTGGAGAGCGGTGAACCGATCGCGGTCCGTCCGGATCAGCGAAAAAAGGAGCGGCTCGACGAGCTGAGGATGCTTCTCGGCGGCCACGCGGAGCGGTTCGAGGATCACGCCGCGCGGCAGCGGCGACAGCGCGCCGAGATTGAAGCCGTTGCGGTGCTCGAGCTCAGAGAACTGGGCGGTGTTCAGCCCGCTGATGTCGGTGCGCCGCCACTCCTCGTCCGTCCTGCTTGGCATGGGGAGCCGCTCGAACGTCGCGAGCGCGCTGCGCCGGCGGTCGCGAAGCCAGTCGGGCTCACCCTGGAGCACTGACGTCTCCAGGGTCTCCAGCGTAAGTGTCATAGCTAGCCTACCGAGCCCTCCATCTCGAGCTGGATGAGCCGGTTCAGCTCCACCGCGTACTCCAGCGGGAGCTCCTTGGTGAAGGGCTCGATGAAGCCGTTGACGATCATCGTCTCGGCCTCACTGCGCGTGATCCCACGGCTCATCAGGTAGAAGAGCTGCTCGTCGGACACTTTGCTCACGGTCGCCTCGTGGCCGAGGGTCACGTTCTCGGCGTCTACGTCGTTGTAGGGATACGTGTCCGACCTCGACTCGTCGTCGAGCAGCAGTGCGTCGCACTTGACGAACGACTTGCTGTTGTTCGCGCCGGGATACATCTTGATGTGCCCTCGGTACGAGGTTCGTCCGCCGCCCTTGGAGATCGACTTCGATGTGATGGTCGAGGTCGTGTTCGGCGCGACGTGGATCATCTTGCCGCCGGCGTCCTGGTGCTGCCCCTTGCCGGCGAACGCCACCGATAGCACATCGCCCTTGGCGCCCGGCTCCATCAGGTAGACGCTGGGGTATTTCATCGTGATCTGTGAACCGAGGTTGCCGTCGACCCACTCCATCGTCGCGTCGGCGTACGCCAGAGCTCGCTTGGTGACCAGGTTGAACACGTTGGTCGACCAGTTCTGGATCGTGGTGTAGCGGCAGCGCGCGTTCTTCTTGACGATGATCTCGACGACCGCCGAGTGGAGCGAGTCGGTCGTGTAGATGGGGGCCGTGCAGCCTTCGATGTAGTGGACGAACGAACCCTCGTCGCAGATGATGAGCGTCCGTTCGAACTGGCCCATGTTCTCTGCGTTGATGCGGAAGTAAGCCTGCAGCGGGATGTCGACGCGCACGCCCTTCGGGATGTAGATAAAGGACCCTCCAGACCAGACCGCGCTGTTCAGGGCTGCGAACTTGTTATCGGCCGGCGGGATGATCGTGCCGAAGTACTCCTTGAAGAGCTCGGGGTGATCGCGCAGCGCCGAGTCGGTGTCGGTGAAGATGACGCCCTTCTTGGAGAGCTCCTCGTGCAGTGAGTGGTAGACGACCTCCGACTCGTACTGTGCGGACACACCCGCGAGGAACTTGCGCTCGGCTTCGGGCACGCCCAGGCGGTCGTACGTCTTCTTGATGTCGGGCGGCAGGTCCTCCCATGAGGTCGACTGCCTGTCCGACGCCTTGAGGTAGTAGAAGATGTTCTCGAAGTCGATCACCGAGAGGTCCGCGCCCCAGGTGGGCATCGGCTTCTTGCGGAAGATCTCCAGCGAGCGAAGGCGAAACTTCAGCATCCACTCGGGCTCCTTCTTCATCCACGAGATCTCCTTGACGATCTCGGGGTTCAGGCCACGCTTGGCCTTGAAGATGTAGTCCTCGGGGACGAAGAAGCCGTACTTCTCCTTGTAGTCGGCGCCTACGTCGACCTTGGGTACCGTGGCCATCAGCTCGCCTCCTCCTTCTTCAGCAGGGCCGGCTCGTCAGCCTCCGCCCATTCCGAATAACCGGTCTTCTCCAGACGGGCTGCGATCTCGGGACCGCCCGAGAGCACGAACTTTCCGTCCACGAGCACATGTACGAAGTCGGGCTTGATGAATTCGAGCACGCGCGTGTAGTGGGTGATGATCAGCACGCCGAGCTCCGGGCCGCGCATACGGTTCACGGCTTCGGCGACGAACTTGATCGAATCGATGTCGAGTCCTGAGTCGGTCTCGTCGAGGATCGCGATCTCGGGCTTGAGCATCGCCATCTGCAGTATCTCTGCACGCTTCTTCTCGCCGCCGGAGAAGCCGTCGTTGATGTAGCGCGGCAAGAACGAGTCGTCCATGTGCAGCACCTCGAGCTCGCCCTTGAGCATCGAGCGAAACTCCTTCGGAGAGATCTGCTTCGACTTGTCCTTGCCGTCGTACCCGCGCTTGGCGTTGAGCGCCGTGCGCAGGAAGTTGGTCATCGAGATGCCGGGCACGACCACCGGGTACTGGAACGCGAGGAACATGCCCAGGCGAGCTCGCTCGTCCGGCTCAAGCGCTAGCACGTTCTGTCCTTTGAATGTGACCTCGCCCCCGTCAACCGTGTAGCCGGGGTGGCCCATCAACGTGTGGGAGAGTGTCGATTTGCCTGAACCGTTGGGCCCCATGACGGCGTGTACCTCGCCCTTGTTGATCGCGAGCGTGACGCCTTTGAGGATCTCCTTGCCCTCGACGCTTGCCCTCAGGTCTCGAATCTCGAAATCAGCCAACTCTCTTTTCGTGCTCCTTCACTTCATATGTGCAGTCGTTGGCCGCCTCGGCCATCCAGGTCGACCGCGCCACGGGCTCGCCGAGCAGCCGCTGATACATCTCTTGCTCGTTGTGGCAGGGCAATCCGGTGCGGGCGGCGACGTCTTGGATGGGGCAGTTGCAGTGACGGATCGCAAGCCCACCCTCCTCCAGCTCGACCACCTCGGCCATGTGACCGTGCTCGGTGGCGAGCTTGGCCAGCTCGCGGACGCGCGCCTCAAAGTCCAGCCCCGCAAGTCGGGGTGCGTACTCGGCTTCGAGCCGTGCCGCACGTCGCTCGAAGAAGTGCTTCAGCTGCTCGTCGGACACGAACTCGACGAGCTCCCCGGTCAGCTCCCGGTGGCCGTCGGGGAAGTGGTCCCCGGCGGCGGGCGTCAGCTGGTAGACGTTTTCGGGGCGGCCCCGGCCGTGCGGCGCCGCCGAGGCGACGGTCGCCAGGCCGGCGGCTTCCAAAGCCTCGAGGTGGCGCAGCGCGCCCTGCTTGGAGACTTCGAGGTGCGACGCGATCTCGCCCAGCGTGGCGTGGCCGTGCGTCTTCAGGAGGGCGAGGATCGAGTCACGTTTGGAGTCCACGAGCCCATCGTACGAGTTTTTCAACATCCACGTTGAAATACCCGCGCCCGATACAGTCGAGCGATGGACCGGCTCGTACTCCTGGCGGAGCGCGGACTCCGCGCGTTCGGCTTCGGGTTTGCCGCCGTGCTGATCGGCATCCACCTGGAAAAGCGCGGCCTGTCCGCCGGCCTGATCGGGTTGACGCTCGGGGTGGGACTGGCGGCCGCCTCGGTTTCAGGCCTGGCCAGTGCCGGCCTGGCCTCTCGCATGGGGCGCCGCCAGACCCTGGCGGTCTCCGGGATCCTCATGACGCTGACCGGACTCGACCTCGCCCTGGCGAGCCATGCCGCGCTGCTGGTGGCGGCGGGGCTCACCGGGATGCTTGGCGCCGCCAGCGTCGACCTGGGGCCGTTCGCCTCCGTCGAGCAGGCCGTGCTTGCGGAGATGGTCCCGCCAACCGGGCGGAACGTCGCCTTCGCCCGCTACTCGCTCACTGGCGGCCTCTTCAACGCTGCGGGCGGCCTGGCGGCCTCGCTCGCGACAGGGCCGGCGTGGACGCGGGCCTTCTTCCTACTTTATGCGGCAATCGGGCTGGCGACCGCCGCGCTCCCGCTGTTCCTGAGCAGTCGTGTTGAGGGGCCGGCCGCGACGACGGCGTTCGGCTCGTTCCGGCCGCTGGCCGGGCTCGCCGCGCTTTTCGCGCTTGACTCTTTGGGCGGGGGCCTCGTGGCCAACGCGGTGATTGCGTACTGGCTGCACGTCAGGTTTGGAGCCGGCGCCGCGCTGCTCGGGCCGGTATTCGCCGCCGTGGCCGTCCTTCAGGCGCTGTCGTACGAAGCCTCCGGGCGTCTGTCCAGCCGGTTCGGCCTCGTCAACACCATGGTTTTCACGCACCTGCCCAGCAACCTGCTCCTCTTGCTCGTGCCGTTCAGCCCGAGTCTGCCGGTGGCCATCGGGCTCTTGCTCGCGCGCTTCTCCTTGTCGCAGATGGACGTACCCGCGCGCCAGGCCTACGTGGTGTCGATCGTCCCGCCGGCTGAGCGGGCCGGGGCGGTGGCGATGACGGGCGCCGTCCGCGGAATCGCTCAGTCGTTCGGTCCGGCACTCGCGGGGTTGGCGATTGGAGCGGCAGCTTTCGGCCTGCCCTTCTTCGCCGCCGGCGCCCTCAAGATCGTCTACGACGTTGGCCTCTACGGCGCATTCCACAATCGCCGCGCCGCGCACGAGGGCTAGTTTCAAGGGGGGGGCACTGGTTAGGGTTCTGCCATGCCTGAGGACCTGAGCTCGCTCGATGCCGCCGAGCTCGAACGGCAGGTCGCCGCCCTCCGGGAGCGGATGCGACCCATCGAACAAGAATTCGCCGCTCTGCGCGTTGAGCAAGACGTCTTGCTCACGGAAATCCGGCGGCGTGAGCGAAACGCCCACCGGACGTCTCGGGCGGAACTCAAGGCGGCGATGAAGGAAGGCACGTTTCCAACGGTGGCCGAGCTGGTCGCGGCAAGCGACTCGGGATTACTCGACGAGTACGTGTTCAACCTGAAGACCGGGGGCGAGGTGAAGCTCGGCTTTCCGGGCGCCCGCGCACAGAGCCTGATCTTCACCGATGGCCGCAATGCCGCCCAGGCGACGGACCTGGCCCAGGCGGCCGAGCTCTACGCGGCAGGATGGGAGCTGGGCAGCCCGGGACGCCCCGGCGTCAGGGTGCACTTTCCGGGCACCCGTCAAGAGCGCGTGATGCCGGCGACCGATGTGTATGCTCGCCCCGGCGACCGGGTTGAGTCGTAAGGGCGTTTGAGCGATAAGATGCGGGCCATCCAGCGACTATCACTGCTGGCCACATGATCGCTGTCGAGCGCCCCACGCAGGAGACCGGCGAAGCCGCTTTGACGGTCGAGCTGAGCGACGCTCTGCAGCAGAGCGGCCACCCGCGCCCCGCGCGTTCCACGCGCCCTTGGCTCAACTGGCCGAAAGGAACGCTGTTCGGCGGCAGGCTCACGGCGATCGTGCTGACGCTGGCACTGCTGGCCGCCACGGCCGGCAGCGCCGGTGTCCTCGACGGCCGGATCGCCCTCGACGTGCAGGCCAGGGCGGCTGCAATGCACGATCGCTGGGCGGTCATGCGGGCGCAAGGCATACCGGAGTCAGACCTGGCGCTGTTGGAGCAGGAATGGGTTTACAGCCAGAAGATCAAGTACCTCGGAGTGGGGACTGTTTTCTGGTGGCCCGGGGCGAGCTCGATCGTCGACAGGTGGGAGTCGGAATCCGCCGCGCTCTACGCCCGCGACCTGAGCGTGTACCGCGCCGGTGCCGCTGCGGCCGAACAGAACCTTCACGTGGCCCTGGGCACGGAGCAGTGGGTGCAGCGGAAAGCGAGGCTCGACGCCATGGCCTCGGCGGCTACCCCGGGCGAGTTTGTCGCGCTTCGCGTGGACTGGGACCTGGAAGCCAAGTTGATCCCGATCGACAGGAGCATCGCCTTGGCGGCCGCAGCGCTGGCGGACCAGGTGCTCCAGGCCAAGAACCTTGCCATCCGCAGCGACCCCGGGGTGGAAAGCCTGGCACGGGCGGACGGATACAGCCAGATGGGTGCGCTCGAACGGATCGCCCGCGCGGAGCTCCTGACACGAAACCTGGCGATCGTGCGGAAAGATCTCCAGGGACGGCTCGACGCGGCGGGCGTC
>DATBZP010000132.1:0-2557 GCA_036513135.1 Candidatus Dormiibacterota bacterium
CGCGCGCCAGCCGCCAGCAACCCGCGGACGTACACCTCCGCGTTGAAGCGCTGCACCGGATGGCTCATCGCCACGCCAGCCACCTGCGCCACGAACGCCTCCATCCGCGCCTTCACCGCCGGCGCCAACGAGTCCGAACGAACCCCCGGCTCCTCCATCACCGCAACAGCCATTCGCACCATCCCGCATCGAGTAACACTGATGCAGGACCAGTTCGCGTTACAGCGAACAACACCTCTAACAGACTAACAAAGTACTACTAGAAAAGTGGATAAGGCCCGATCCGGCCTATGATCGGCGTGACAGCGTCGGAATTGGGCGCCGGTTGGCATGTGTGACCGCGATTGTCACTGTGAGAAGGCGGTGAGGCGTCGTCCACGCACAAGAATCGCGCGGGTGGCGGGTTTCCAGGGTGACAATCGGCAGCTTCCGGTGTCACCTGCCGGTTAGCCTCGATCCTCGGGAGGGTAGGCGCGGGGGTGTCGGGGGCGGGCGGGGCGCGGTTTTTGTTGTTGTTTTGGGGCTTTGGCGATCGTTGCCGAGCTTGACCTCAATGGATCTATCTGAACTATTGCCTCGTTCACGCCGAGTTGTTTAGGACGGCGCGCTGACCGGGATGCCCGGCGAGTAGCTGAATACGCGCGGATTCGTGCGTATCCGAGACGGCGAGGAGTGTCGGGCGTGCCGTGCCGTCCGACAACCGCTCTACGCTGCGAGGATGCTGTTCAGGAAGATCGGTTGAGGTATGCGGGTCGGAGCGGCGTATTTCCTTGAGCCGTCCGAGCCCGCGCAGCGTCGCTACGAGGCGTTGCGCGCGTACTTCGTTGACGGGCTCGCGGCCGGCGAGGTCGCTGAGCGGTTCGGCTACTCGCCGGCCAGCGTGCATCAGATGGCCAGCGAGTTACGCGTCGGCAGCGCGCAGTACTTCCGCTCCTCCAAGCCCGGGCCCAGGTCGGCACGCAAGGCCGACCGTGTCCGTGACCGCGTGCTCGAGCTGCGTGCTCTGGACCGCTCTGTGGAGGAGATCGCCGCCGAGTTGGTCACGGCCGGCACGCCGGTGTCCGCGCAGACGGTCTGGACGATCCTGCACGCCGAGGGCATCGAGCGCCTGCCACGCCGCGCGGGCTCGGCGCGCGGCGCACCGCCACGCCTTGCCGCGGTCAAGGCCCGTGCGCTCGCAGACTGGCCGGCGGACAGGCAGGTGCGCTGCGATCACGCCGGCCTGTTCCTGCTCGTTCCCGCGATCGCACAGCTCGGGCTCTCACAGCTCGCCGAGTCCTGTGGCTACCCGTCAACGACGGTGCTCTCAGCGTGGCACTCGCTCGGGTCGCTGCTGGTACACAAGTGCGCGCGGACCCCGCGCGCAAGCCACGCGCACGCGCTCGCTGATGACCCCGGTCTCGCACTACTGATGGGACTGACCGCACTGCCGAAGGCCACCCACCTGACCAGCTACTCCTACCGTGCGCGGCGCACCGCCAGCGAGAAGCTCCTCGCGGGCGTGACCGGCCGGATGCGCGAGCTGGGGCTCGCCACCGGCGAGCAGGGGTTCAACCTCGACTTCCACGCGATCCGCCACCACGGCACCGACGTCCCGCTGGAGAAACACTACGTCCCGGCCCGCTCGCAACGCACCCGCGCGGTGCTGACGTTCTTCGCCCAAGACCACGCCTCCCAGGAAATGGTCTACTCAAACGCTGAGCTGACCAAAGCCGAACAGGCACGCGAGGTGATCGCGTTCGCCGACTACTGGCAACAGATCGCCGGCGCCGACCCGGGCCTGCTCGTGTTCGACTCCAAACTCACCACCTACAAAGTCCTTGACGAGCTCACCGCGCGCGGCGTCCGGTGGCTGACACTGCGTGAGCGCGGCCCGAAACTGATCGCCGATCTCGAAGCGCTCCCCGACACAGAGTGGACGAAAGTTCGTGTCGACCGCCACGGGCGCTACCGCGAACCCGAGATCCACGACGAGCTGATCCAGATCAAAGGCATCGACGCGCCTGTGCGCCAACTCGCTGTGCGCAACATCGGCCGCGAGCACCCCACGATGCTGATCACCAACGTGATCGATCTCACCACCAAACAACTGTTCGCCCGCTACGCCGAGCGCATGACCATCGAGAACGAGCTCGACGCCTACATCAGCGGCTTCCACCTCAACGCCCTCTCCTCAGGCCTCCCGCTCAACGTCGACATCGACGCCACCCTGACCGTCATCGCCGGCAACCTCTACCGCCTTCTCGCCCGCCGACTCCCCCGCTACGAGAACGCGACCCCCGACAAACTCTGGCGCCACTTCCTCGACGCCACCGGCACCATCCACACCACCCCCGACGCGCTCACCGTCGAGCTCAACATCCGCACCTACCACCCCGTCCTGATCGCCGCCGGCTTCGCCAACACACCAACCCCGATCCCCTGGCTCAACGACCGCGAACTCCGATTCCGCTTCCCGCCCCGCTAAAACCTCAACAAGTCTTCCTGACCGAGGATCGAGGTTAGCCCTGAACATAACCGCCTGGGTGTGCGACATCAGCCCCGCCGCGGCCGCGTC
>DATBZP010000133.1:0-14837 GCA_036513135.1 Candidatus Dormiibacterota bacterium
GAGCCATGACCGCGCCAGCCGGGGACCGAGCACTGCGGTGCCGAGCACCGCAGCGAGCAGGGCGACCGCAAGCGCCGCCGCGCCGAGCAGCCCTCGTGGCGTGCTGATCGCGCCGGTCAGGGCGACCACCTCGAGGACCGCCAGCACCACCGCCACCGCTGCCAGGTCGCACGCCTTGTCGATCACGATGGTCGCGAGTGCCGAGCCTGCCGGCACGCGGTGGCGCCGCCACAGCCACCACGCCCTCGCCGCGTCACCGGAGCGGATCGGCAGCACGTAGTTGAGCAGGCCGCCTGCAGAGTTCATGGCGAAGGCCCTGACCATCCCGACGGGCGCGAGCGGCCGGAGCAGCAGCAACCAGCGGCGCGCCCGGATCAGGCTCGTGACCAGGAAGAGCGCGATCATCAGGACGACCGGGACCCAGCTGTGGACTCGCGCATGGCTCAGCACATCGGTCAGGGAAACCGTGCGCAGCCACAACCAGAGCAGCGTCAGGCCGATGGCCGTCTGCAGGGCGAGCCGCAGCCAGCGGTTCACGCGATCATCTCAACCTCTTCGGACGGCGCCGCGCCCAGAATCCAGCGCTGAACGAAGATCCAGAACACGAAGAGGAAGGCGATGACAAGAAGCGTCCCCCCGTAATCGTGAAAGAGGACCGCGGGCGTGACGCCGATGGTGGCAGCGATTCCGGCGACCGCCGCAACGCGCAGAAGGTTCAGCAGCATCGTTCCCGCGACGCCGATGACGATGACCTGCACGCGAGCTTCGATCGGATGGCGACCGCGCAGCCCGGTCAGGAAGCTGACCCCCAGCAGTATCAGGCTCTGCCATCCGATGCAGTTCCAGGAGATGAACAGCGTGTGCATCGCGCCGCCGCCGTCCCAAACCACCAGGTGGCTCCCCGACGCCGCGGCGTGTATACCTGCCAGGCCAAGCAGGCCGACGACCATCCGCGCCTCGACCGGGACGATGGTTTGCAGCGGGTTGTTCGCACCGAGCTGCAGGGCCCACGTCGTGAGCAGGTCATCGAAAGTCGTTACGAGCGGCAGCAGCATGAGCAGCGCGCATGCAACCGCAAGCAGGGTCAGGTTGAGGTTGTCCCGGTCTCGCGCCTTCACCGGTCACGCCCCCTCAGGTACCCGAGCACTCGCTTGCGGCTGGTGAACAGCGGTATCAGCAGCGCAAACCCGACGAAGCCCAACAGCGACTCGGGCACGACGATGCTCGGCGGCGTCATTTGCGTGTTGCCCACCCCCGCGGTTCCGTCATAAACCATCGACGCCCTCGTACCGGCGTTGTGGGTCAACGTCACTCGCAGGCACAGCGACCCTCCTGCGGGAATCACAAGGGCGGCCTGGCTCGCGCTGGTGCTGACGGTGAACGGACTGGTGGTATGGACACCGGCGGCGCCGAAGGTCGTCGTCCAGGTGGTGCCGCCGTTCGGGATGGAGGCGACAAAACCGGCGCAGCTCGCGGTGGCCGACACGCCTGCGCTGACGGTCACCGTGTCCCTGGTTGTGCTGTCGCCGCCTGTCCAGTACATCGTGAAGCTCCACACGCCAGCGGCGACGGTCTGAGCTGGCAGGTTGGTGAAGCCCCACGTGGATACGACGCCGGCGCTGGTGGACTGGATCCTGCAGGCGGTCGCCCGAGTCCCGATCGCCTGGTCGAGCGTGCTCGCGGCGCAACCCGGCGCCGTGCCACTGCCGTGCAGGTAGAGCGGGTTGCCCGCAGCGTCGACCACCGGCGCGCGCGACGCTAGCAGGGCAAGTCCGCCGAGGGCAACGATCAGCGCGATCGCAACGGCCCAGCCCAGCCAGCGGTTGCGCCGGCGCCCTGCTCTGCGCTCCACCATGCGAGCAATCGGCTGGGGGGGTGGTCGCAAATCGTGGCGCCGCCGCCGCGGCCCCAACAGCCAGCGGCGCAGGAGGTGGAGTCGCTTTAGGTGGTGTACCTCGTCAGTGACGTGCCCGGTCTTCGGGGTTCGGAACCACGGACCTTCGTCCTTGCTCACGAGCCCTTTGAAAGCTGCCCAACCCTGGAAGGGGACGAGCGCGAAGGAGAGCACCAATGCTCCCCACACTCCTTGCAGGTCGCGCACCGGGGCTTCTTCCAGGAGCAGACCGCCCAGGTTCATCAATGGCAGCGCCAAGACGTTGGAGAAGAGCAACGACCAGCCGAGCACCGCAGTCCAGCCAGGTACGTGGGCGTGAAACACGATCTCCGAAATCAGCCAGCTGAGAGTTCCGACGACGAAGAGCCCGGCCTGCAAGTAATAGATGGAGTCGAAGAGGAACTCGACCTTCTCGAGCGGGGTCACAAACGGCGAGCTCAAGATCGGCACAAACCATTTGCGGACGTTGTACGTGTGCCCTTCGGCCCACCGCATTCGCTGGCGGGCAAGTCTCGAGAACGTGCTCACACATTCGGCCGGCGTTTCCGCCCAAGGTGTGTAGGCGACTTTGTAACCGCGCGTATAGAGCTTGAGCGTGAGCTCCCAGTCCTCGGTGATGCTGGTGCCCCAGCCGACCTGGCGCAGCACGTCCGCGCGGATCATGTAGGCAGTGCCGGCGATCATCTTCAGTGAGCCAAGGGCGTCCTGGAATGGGCGCTCCACCATATAGCTCCCGGCGTATTCGGCCCTGACAGCTTCAGTGAGCCAGCTCTCCGACTTGTTCAGGACGTGCCACTGGTAGCTCTGCACGGCGGCGACGTCAGTCCTGCGTTTGATCTGCCCTCGTTCCAACGGAGTCTCCGCGCGACCAAACGTTGATTCCAGAGGCCGGTTGCTGGCACTCTCGTTCGCGTGATAGAAGTGCGGCAGAAGACGCTCGATCGAGTCCGGGAACGGTACCGAGTCGGCGTCGAACACGACGACGTATTCGGCCCTGGGGTCGGTGACCTTCAGCGCCTCACGGAGTGCACCGCCCTTGTAGCCCTGGCGGCTGTTGCGATGGAGGATCTTGAACTTTGGCCGGTCGATCCATCGCTGCAGGATTTGCACCGACTCGTCGGTGGAGTCATCGACCACGACCACCTCGTACTCCGGGTACTCGAGCTCGTCGAGCGCTTGCAGAAGCCTCTCGATCACGCGCTTTTCGTTGTAGGCGGCGACGTGAACGGAGACGAACGGGTGATACCCGAGATCGATGTGGTAGCCGTTACCGTTCCCATTGCCGTTGCCGTTGATGCGGCTGTGGCCAGTAAGGTTCGGTGACCCGTTCGAGCCGCGACCATTGCCGTTGCGAGGACCGCCGATGACAAGCGTCGTCAGCAGCACCATGGCGGTGCTCAGGTAGTACTTGATCGCATACGCAAAAAAGATGGCCCCAAGGAACAGACCCGTGAATGCGAACCCGTACGCGATCCAGTCCACGCCGCTGCGAATCTTCGACTGCGCAACCAGCTCGATGAAGCCGCGCACGATGACGACGATGGGGATCGCGCCCACGACAACAGCGGCGATGAGGATGGCGTTGAGAAGGACGCTCCACGCGACCTGGCCGCGGTCGGCCCGGGGCCCGTTCTTTGAGCCTGGCGGCGTATCTCCCGCCATCAGCCGGTCACCCGGCTTTGCGCTGCTTCACGACGCGAATCGGCCAGCTCGGAAACCGCAAAACGCCTATGACCGCCAGGGGTGACGGCGGCTGGACGCAGTCGGCCTTCGCGGACGGCCCGGTTCACCGTCTGCTGGCTGACACCCAGGAGCCGCGCTGCTTCTTTCGAGCTGACGAGGTCAGCGCGCCGGAATCTACCTTCGAGTCCGCCGAAGCCCTCGATGTCCTCCGGGAGGAAGCGGCGATGGCCGCCCGGAGTGACCACGGCCGGCCTGAACAGCCCTCTTGCCACGGCGCGAAGAACCGTCGCCCGGCTCACACCCAGGCGGTCGGCTAAATCGTTCGAGCTGATCAATGTGTGCAAATCGTGTGCTGGAGCAACGCTCATCTAACACGGTGGGATCACGCCTGCCAAGCGCCTGCTTGGTATTCCCAGAGCGATGCAGTCGTTTCGTCGTCGAAAATGTGCAAACAACGACGCAGTTGCTCGCGGATTCCGCGCCTAGACTTTTGCGTCGCAGCTCGGTGCGCTGGACCGTCAGAACGAGCAACGTCTGGGAAAAGTCAATCGGGGAATCATCATCTCTTCGAATCTCCCCCCCGCAGCCAAGCTCGGAGCCGGTGTCGAGAAATCGCCCGGCCCGAGCCTTTTTTATGGGTTTAGATCGGCTCGCCGCATCGCCCACTGGTGCAATCCCTCACGCCAGGGCCGCAGCGGCGCCACCCGACTTGAGGCAAGGCATCCGTTGAGCGGCCGTGCCGCCGGCGCGCCCAGCTCGGCGGTCGAGGCCAACGTCAGCTCCGCCTGCACCCCAAATTCCGCCAGCACGGCGCGGGCGAACTCATCCCAGCCCACACAGCCCGCGGCGACCACGTGAACGACGCCTTCCAGGCCTGATTCGGCGAGCTCGATGGCGGCGGGAGCCAGGTCGCCCGTGTAGGTCGGGTTGACCCTTTGATCGGCGACCAGGCGCAGCGGCTCCCCACCCCGCGCGCGTGACAGGATCCGCTCGGGAAAGCTTCCGCCCTTGATCGCCGAGCCGGTGTCACCGAAGAGAGCCGCGGTTCTGATCACGAGGGCGCCCGGTATAAGGTCCCGGACCCTCTGCTCGCCTTCGAGCTTGGACGACGCGTAGACGCTGAGCGGCGCCGGCAAGTCTGATTCGACGTATGGGCGCTCGAGCGCGCCGTCGAATACGAAGTTCGTCGAGAAATGAACCAGGCGAATACGGTGACGCGCGCAAGCCCGCGCCGTGTTGGCCGCGCCTTCAGAGTTCACGGCGTACGCCATGGCTCGTTCGGTCTCGGCTCGGTCGACGGCGTTGTAAGCGGCGCAGTTGAACACGATTGAGGGGCGCCGGCTGCTCAAAAGAGCGTCAAGCGCGTCGGGATCAGTCACGGACACCTCGTCGTGCGTGATGCCAGAGCCATGACCGATCAGGCGTGACAGATCCGACCCGAGCTGTCCAGCGGCCCCCAGCACGATCGCCCTCACAGCAGGCACCGTACCAATTCACGCCGGGGAGACGGTTCGCACGCCAACGTCCAATGTCAGGCCGGATTTACTCCGGCCGGCACTAACGCCTCCGCACCCCTGACCCAGCGCATGCCCCAGCCATTTCAAACAATCCCATCCTTAGGGGAAAGTGAGCAGGCGCTTTGGCGAAGCCAACGCGCCGATGAGCGGAAACCGCCTTCCGGGTTTTTCCTCATACCTAATCCAAACTCTTGCGTGGCCGGGGCGACCGGGCTTCGCCCGGTCGCGACTTTGTCTCGTAGCCTCCATGCGTTGTCGGCTTCAGACTCTTGATCAAGTCCCATCGATATACCGGAATGGGAGCGCCGGCCCTACCGATTCGCCAATCCAAGTCGGATGAGAGTGAGGGCCGGGTCGCCTGCGGCGAAGCTGCACGCGCGATGAGGGAAAACCATTCCGGGTTTTCCCTCATACGTTTAGCCGCACTAGCGTCGCTGGGTTGGCCGGGGTTTCCCCGGCCATGACTTTGTCTGCAGGCACTACTAATCGTCGCGAGGAGCAACCAATACTCAAAAGATCCCATCCATATACCGGAAAGAGAGCAGCCCCGTCGGCGAAGCCGACCGGGCGATGAGAGGGAACCATCCTGGGTTCCCTCTCATAAATCAGTCCAGCTGTTTCGCGAGTCCCGAATGCGCCAGCAGGAGGACGGTGATTTCGGCCTCGGGGGCCGGCCGCCCGACAAGGAATCCCTGCGCCGCGTCGCAGCCGGCCTCGACCAGCACTGCTTCCGCCGCGCGGTCCTGCAGTCCCTCCGCGACAACCCGCAACCCCAGGTTGTGACCAAGGCCGACCGCCGAGCGCACTATGGCCCCAGAATCCGGATCTGAAGCGAGCGCCGACACGAAAGAGCGGTCGATCTTGATCTCATTCACCGGCAACCGCATGAGGTAAAGCAGCGACGAGTAACCGGTGCCGAAGTCGTCGAGAGCCAGGCGTACGCCCATCTCGTTGAGCCGGTGCAGTGCCTTGGCCGCGGCCGCGGCCATCGCTACGCCCTCTGTGATCTCAAGCGTCAGCCTCTGCGGTTCCACCTTGAAGGTGCCGAGCGCCCGGGCGACCATCTCTTCCAGTGAGTGATCTTCGATATTGCGGGGCGACACGTTGAGCGAGACCGACACGTCGAGCCCTGCCTCGAGCCACTTGCACAGCTGCGCCAGCGCTGAATCGATGACCCACGCTGTGAGCGGATGGATGATGCCGGTCTCCTCTGCCATGGGGATGAAGCGGTCGGGCGGCATAAGCCCCTCGCGCGGATGGTTCCAGCGCACCAGGGCCTCGACCGAATGGATGGCACCGGTGGCCAGCGTGACCTGCGGTTGGTAGTGCAGCACCAGCTCACCCTGCGGTATCGACCGCCGCAGCTCGCCGGCGAGGCCTGAGCGGCGAAGTGTCTGCGCCTCCTGCTCCGGGGCGTAAACGGCGTAGCCGCCACCCGAGCGCTTCGCGACATACATCGCGACGTCGGCGCGCCGGAGCAAAGTGCTCGGATCGTCTCCGTGCAGCGGATACATCGCGGTGCCGATGGAGGCGCCAGTCTCGACCATCTGATCCGCAATCGCGAATGGTCCCTCCAGCGCCGCGAGGATCTTGCGAGCAGTGGCCACGATGTCGTCGGGATGTTTCGCATCGGTCGTGAGCACCGCGAACTCGTCCCCGCCGAGCCGCGCGATCGTATCGGTCGCGCGCAGGACGCCGCGAAGTCGCGCAGTAACCTCCTGCAGAAGGCTGTCGCCGCGGTCGTGTCCGAGCGCGTCGTTGATGTCTTTGAACCGATCGAGGTCGAGCAGCAGCACACCGAACATCTTCTGGTTGCGGCGCGCTGCAAGCAGGGCTTGACGCAGGCGGTCGCCGAACAGGCTGCGGTTCGGCAGCCCGGTCAGCGCGTCGTGCAGCGCCTGGTACTCGAGCGCGTCGGTGTGGGCCTTGCGCTCGGAGATGTCCCGGAGGGTCGCGATGAATAGGTGTCGCGAGCCGATCTGCATCGAGCTGACGACGAACTCGAGCGGGAACAGGCTTCCGTTCTTGCGCTTGCCCATCGTTTCGTGCGCGGCGCTGACAGGTATATCGAGTTTGAGCCGCCGCTCCAGGTAGTTGACGAACGCACTGCGATGCGTCGTCGCAATGAGTACGTCCGCCGGCTGGTCGACCAGCTCCTGCTCGGAATATCCGAAAAGCTTGACGACGGCGGGGTTGGCCGACTCGATGATTCCGGTCTGCTCGACGGTGGCCAAGCCGTCCGAGACGTTGTCGAGGACTGAGCGCATGCGCTTCTCGCTTTCCTGCAGCGCAATCTCAGCGCGCTTGCGCTCGACGAACTCGCCGATCTGGGACCCGACGTCGTTCATCACGGCTACCAGACCCTCGTCCAGCTCGCGCGGCGCCCACGTGTGGAGCGCGATCATCCCGACGACCCGGCGGCCGCTGCGCACCGGGAACCCGACGATGCCCCTGAGGCCCGCGGCTACGGCGGCGGCGGAGCGCGGCGAATCGTCGGACGCGACATCCGGCACCGAGACCGGCGCGCCTGTTTCCCAGACCCGCCCCGCCAGTCCACCGCCGCGGCGGTAGCTCGTCTGCGCGGCCGTCGCCTCATAGCTGGAGGTGTCGCGCCCCGGCCGCTTCCACGCTGTGACGAAGTGCATGGTCTCGCGTTCGGCGTCGACCTCCCAGTACTCGGCCAGCTCCCAATCGAGCGTCCGGCACAGCCCTTCGAGGACGCCCGGCGCAGCTTTCTCCCAACCAGGCGAGGTGACCAATGCCTCGGTGACGGCAAAACGGGCCGCCTGCAAGACCTCGGCTCGCTTGCGGTCGCGGATGTTGACGGCGACCGTCTGGAGATACAGCGGTTTGTTGTCCGGGCCGCGCACGAGCCGAGTCGTCAGGTCGACCCATACGGGCTCCCCATCCTTCCGCGTGTAGCGATTCTCGATCCGGGTCCCCTCCTCCTCGCCCGCGAGCATTCGACGCAGCGCGTCCTGGAGGGTGGGGACGTCTTCCGGGTAGGTGATGTCGAGTAGCGAAAGATTGCGCAGCTCTGCGTCGCTGTAGCCGACGAGCTGGCAGAAAGCGAGGTTGACCGTTGTGATGTGCCCGTCGAGGCCGGCAAAAACCATCCCGGCCTGGGCCTGCTCGAACAGGGTTCGGAACCTGGTCTCGCTCTCGCGCTCGGCCTCCTCCATTCGGTGTCGCTCGCTGATGTCGTGAACCAGGGCGAGCAGCCGATGCTTTCCTTCCGCAGTCAGCCGGCGCACCGCGGTCTCGACTTGGATGCGGCGTCCGTCTTTCCGGATGAGCGCCGATTCGTATCGAAACGGCACATCACCGCCCTGTAGCCGGGTGGCGAGCTGGTCAGCCAGGTGCTGGCGATCTTCGGGCGGGGCCAGCTCGACCAGCGACGCGAGGGCGGCGAGCTCCGCCGCGTCGTAGCCGGTCAGGGTTTCGTAGGCGACGTTGGCGGCGACGTAGCGGCCGTTCTCGGTGACCACGAGCCCTTCGCCGATGTCGCTGATGGCCTGGAGCAGCGATGCCTGGCGCTCGCCTTGGAAGGCGAGGTTGCGATCCAGGAGGTGCTGGCTGAGGTAGGCCAGGACCGCCAGGATGAAAAGGGCAAGGCCCCAGCCCACCAGCTCGGTGGAGCTCGCGCTGGCCGCCCACAGCCGGAAGCCTGCCGCCGCCAGGATCACGACTGCGACGACCCCGGTGATCACGGGCAGCAGACGCGCCCACCGCCGCAACCGGCGATCCTCGTTAGCCCATCCGGCTATGGCGTCAAGTGCAGAAGGGACCCGGTCCGTGGGCCCGGCGCCGGATTCATGCGGGGACGGCTTCGGATCGATGGCCAACTCGATCACGATAACGTTCGAACCCGCGCTTCGGTGCGCTGGGCACCCGTCCGGCCAGCCGGTGGGGCCTTAAGTAGCGAACCCTGAGGCTACGCTGTGAGTTCGCCGAGACCCCTGAAGGCCGCCGCCGTGGATTACTTGCTTGGTTTGGCCTGCGGGCGCTGGGGAACCGTGCGCTTGAGGGGCGGTCGGCGCTGGGCGTGGAGCGGCTTGGCCCCGTCGGCGCCATCCTTGTCCGGCGTGCGGGCTCGGCCGGACGCGGCGTTCAGGGTCTTCAGCTTGGCCAGCCGCTCCCTCTTGGCCACCAGGGCCGTTTTCAGGGCGTCGGAAAGCTGGGTGTCGTTCATCGGAACCACCCGGAGCCGGGCCTCCAGCTCGATAACCTCAACTGCGGCCCGCGTCAACTCGAGATCGATCGTTTTAGCCACTCTCTTCCTTCTTATGTACGGTTCAAGGCTACTGCCGAATCTAATAACTACCCCGTTAACGCAGAAGTTATGCCAACCCGGCTTCGCCGCCCTCTAGCGAATCGGAAGTCTATCTGGCGCCGATCGAGATTGAGCTAATCCAGGCTGATTGCATCGCGAAGCTTCTCGAAGAAGCCCTTGGAGACCTTCTCCGGCTTGCCGGTGAGGCCCCCAACCTTGCGCAGGATCGCCTTCTGATCAGGCGTCAGGTCCTTGGGGATGACGACCTGCACAACGACGTACTGGTCGCCGCGGCGGCCGCCGCGGACGTCCGGCATACCCCGGCCCGCCAGCCGAAAGGACTGGCCGTTTTGAGTGCCGGACGGGATGGCGATCTCGACCAGCCCCTCGAGCGTCGGGATCTCGATCCGGTCGCCGAGCGCCGCCTGGACCATGTTCACCCGGAGCTCATACACCGTGTCCTGCTCGTGCCGGGCGAGGTGCGCGTGCGGTTTGACGCGCAAGACGACATAGAGGTCTCCCGGCTGGCCGCCCCTGAGTCCCGCGGCTCCCTCTCCACTGAGGCGGATCTGCGAGCCGGTGTCGACGCCTGGCGGGATCTTGATGGCGAGCCGCCTGGACTTCTCTGTCCGGCCCTGGCCGCGACATTGCACGCAGGGGTTCTTGAGCAGGCGGCCGGCACCCCGGCACGTGGGACAGGTGGCCGCGGTGACGACCGCTCCGAAAATGGACTGCGCTTGCCGACGGATCTGGCCCGATCCGCGGCAGCCAGGACATGTCTCCTCCCCAGAACCTGGCTCAGCGCCGCTGCCAGAGCAGCGATCGCAGGTCGCGAGTCGCGCGACGTCGACCTGCTTCTCGACGCCCGTGAACGCCTCTTCGAAGGTGACGGTCAGGTCGTAGCGGAGGTCATCGCCCCGGTTCGAGCGCTCGCGGCGGGCTCGCCCGCCGATGCCGCCGCCGAAGAAGGTGTCGAAAATGTCCCCGAAGGGCATGTCGGAGAAGTCGACGGCCGGTCCTCCGCCCGCTTCAACCGCGGCGTGGCCGAACATGTCATACGTCCGCCGGCGACCTGGATCGGAGAGGACGGAGTAGGCCTCGCTCGCCTCTTTGAAGCGGGCCGCAGCCACCGCGTCATCCGGGTTTCGGTCCGGGTGCGAGTCCATCGCGATCTTGCGGAATGCGCGCTTCAGGTCATCGGTGGAGGCCTGGCGGGCCACGCCCAGGACTTCGTAGTAGTCGCGCTTGACGGCCACCCTCTAGAGGTGCCGCATGGGCGCCGAAGATCCGGTTGGCATCCCCAGTCGCACCTCTATTTCAGGCGGTAGTTGTTTCGCGGTCGGATTCCGGGAGCTCAGGCGGGCGCGCCAGCCTCACGAGCGCCGGTCTGACCACTCGGTCGCGGATGCGGTAGCCGCGCCGAAGCTCCGAGGTCACAGTGTCCTCGGCCTGGTCGGCCGACTCCTCGTAACCGATCGCCTCGTGGAGCTTGGGGTCGAAGGCCGCTCCGATGGCGCGGATCTGCTCCAGGCCGTGCGCGCCGAGCGCCTCCTCGAGCTTACGGACGCTGAGCTCGAGGCCCTTGACCCACGCCTCGTCGACGCCTTCCGGCTTGTGGTCGAGCGCCTTGTGGAGGTCGTCGAGCGCTGGCAGCAGCCGAGCGATGAGATCGGCTGAAGCGTGCTGGATGGTCTCGAGCTGCTCCTGGCGGCTTCGCTTCTTGTAGTTGTCGAAGTCGGCGGCCAGCCGCAGGTGGCGATCCCTGGCCTCGGCGAGGGCGGACTCCAATTCCGCGATTTTGGCCTCCATCGAAGGCAGCGCCCCGGAGGCTTGAGATGCGCCCTGTTCGCGCCCGGCCGGCTGATCTACCGTCTCGTTGCGCCGCTCTGGCTCGTGCGGTTCGTGCGGATGCTTGCGCGTGGTCATCAGTTCTTAGATACCGCGAAAAAGCGGCCCTTCAAACCCCTGCATCAGCCATACGGTCGCTCGCGCTCCGCGCGACGGCCTGCAGGCGGGCGACCGTCTGGCTGTACGCCATGCGCGTCGGGCCGATCACGCCAAGCACACCCTTGAGCCGGTTGGACGGCCCGTAGGTCGTCAGCACGACCGCACATCCTTGCAGCTGGCTCGAGGCGTTTTCCGAGCCGATGACGATCTGCAGGTCGGACTCGCCGATGAGCTGGCGGAGCAGCACGGTCAGGTAGCGGGTCTCCTCCAACACCTCGAGCACCTGGTGCAGGCGGGACGATTCCGCGAACTCAGGCTGCCGCAGCAGGTTGCGCACGCCATCGTGGACGACAAGGCTCTCGGAACCTTTCTCGTAGAGGTCCAGCACCGTAACGACGCGTCCCAGGATCTCCTTCTCGAGTCCGAGCGCTGCGCTTTCGTAGTGGCGACGGGCCTCCTCGCTGCCGCGGCCCCCGAGGGTCGAGTTGAGCCTCCCCGCGATCTTGGTGAGCTCGACCTGAGTGGCCTCCTCCGTCACCGCCAGCAACTGTTGGCGCAGGAGGTTGCCCTCGAGCAACAGGATGAGCAGAACCTCGGTCGGTTCGAGAGAAACCAGGTCGACGTGCTTGATCCGGGCCTGCGACCCCTGCGGCGCGCTGGCGACCGAAGCGTTCTGAGTCACGGCCGCGACTGTCATCGCCACCTTTTCGACCATACCCTGGACATCCGCCGGGGCCTGCCTGAGCTCGTTTTCGATGAACGACCCGACCTGCTCCGGGATCGTCTCGAGGTCCATGAGGAAGTCGACGAAGTAGCGATAGCCCGAGTCGGTCGGCACGCGCCCAGCCGATGTGTGCGGCTGGGCCAGGTACCCGAGGTCGGCCAGCTCAGCCAGCTCACTCCGAATCGTGGCGGCCGAGAGGTTGACGAAGTAGCGGCTCTGCAGCGCCTGGGAACCGACGGGCACGGCGCTCGTCGTGAACTCCTGCACTACCGCTCGAAGGATCTCCTGTTTTCTGTTCTCCATGATTTTCAGCACTCTCAGCGCGAGAGTGCTGGTTACAGTACCGCGAGCGCGATCTGGTTGTGCAGGTCCATCCCGCGCCGTGTGGGCACGATCCGGCCGTCGACGTGGGCGATGAGACCGCCGGCCGCCAGTTCCGCGAGCTCAGGTTCGAATCCCGCGGGAGCCGCCATCCCCTCCGCGGTGCGAAGGCCCAGCATCAGCGACTCGGCCGCCCGCTTGCGCGACGGCAGGTCTTCGCCATCCGCCGTGGGCTCGGGACAGGTGGCGATGTACTCACGCGGCCGGGCGAGGTTCCACCACCGCCGCGCGGTGGCGCCGTCGGTGCCGTATGAGTGCGCTCCGGCGCCGGCGCCATAGACCGGCCGGCAGCGCCAGTACGCCAGGTTGTGCCGCGACTCGAAGCCGGGACGGGCCCAGTTGGAGACCTCGTAGCGCCGGTAACCCGCGCCCTCCAGCTCCGCGCATGCGGCGTCGAGGTGATCCCACTGCAGGTCGGGATCCACCTCTGGCACCCGGCCTTCCGCGCGCCGGCGCCAGAGCAGCGTGCCTTCCTCGAAGGTGAGGCAGTAGGTCGAAACGTGGTCCGGACCGAGCGCCAGCCCGCGGCGGAGCGTCTCCAGCCAGGACTCCAGGCTCTGGAACGGGACCGCATAGATCAGGTCGATGCTGATGTTGCGCATGCCCATCGACCGCGCGAGCTCGAAGGCGCGGGTCGCCTGGGCCGCGTCCGTCCTTCTCTCCAGGACCGCGAGGGCGCGTCCGTCAAACCCCTGCACGCCCAGGCTGAGACGGTTCACACCGCCCGCCATCCAGGCGTCCAGCTTTGTCTCGTCGGTGCTGGCGGGATTGGCTTCGAGCGTGACCTCCGCATCAGGAGCGATATCGAAGTTCGCCCCGATGAAGCCAAGCAGTCGCGTCGCGAGCTCAGCGGGTAGAAGGCTCGGCGTGCCGCCGCCGAGGTAGACCGTCTCCAGCTGCTCGAACGAATGGCGCTCGCGCGCCGAGTACAGCTCGCGCTCGAGCGCATCGATGTAGTCCGGCATGAGCCGGTCCATGCCGGCGTACGCGTTGAAGTCGCAGTAGCCGCACTTGTGCTTGCAGAACGGGATGTGCAAGTAGAGATGCTTGATGGCCTGCATGGTCATTCGGTCATACGCCCTTGATCGTGTAGCGCTGGCCGCGCGCCGCCTCGAGCTCGCGGCGCAGCAGATCGACGGCTTGCCGGTCGTTGGAAACGAGCTCCTTGATCCGCTGGCCCATGCGGTCTTCGACGCGCGCGATCTGGCGGCCGATCTGTTCGACGTTGGCCTGCTGGCTCCGGTAGCGCTCACGCTTGCGCCACAGCCGTGCGTGCTCGTCCCGCAGGTCGGCCACCGACCTGCGCACCTGGCAGTCGAGACACAGGCCGTCGCGAGTCTCCGAGCTCGGCACTTGCTTCCCGCACCCCCGACAGAAGATGAGAATCGCGCTCACTCGGTCACCTCCCCACTTGCTGGGAAATTAGACAGGTCACTTCCCCGCTCGCGGGGAAGGTGGCGTGCAGCGCCGGATGGGGAAGCCGGGGATGGGGTTCCGCTCACAAGATCACCTCCCCACTTGCTAGGGAATTAGATGAGTCACTTCCCCGCTCGCGGGGAAGGTGGCGCGCAGCGCCGGATGGGGGGTTGGAGTCCGTATCCACCTTAAGGTCAACCACGGTGGCCCCACTGAGCTCGCGCAGGCGATCCGGCGTGATCTCGAACACCGAGTCAGGCCGGCCGGCCGCCGCCCAGACGACCTGGTAACCAAAAAGGTCGCGGTCCATGAACACTGGGACTTCGGTCGCATGGCCGAAGGGCGGCACGCCTCCGATCGAATAGCCGGTCGCAATCCGCGCGGTCTCCGCGTCCGCCTTGAGCACCGGTTCGCCGGCGACAGCGGCAAGACATCTCTCGTCGACGCGGTTCGCGCCACTGACCAGCGCTACCACAGGCGCGCCGGCAGCGATGAACACCAATGACTTGACGATCTGCCCCACCTCGCATCCGACTGCCCGCGCCGCATCGGCCGCGGTACGCGTGCCCGCCGGAAACTCCTTCACGGCAAGGTCGGTGTGTGATGTGGCAAGCCACGTTTCGAATCGCCTCACCAGTCACAGGATAGGAGGCGCGACGGAAACCTCGGCGAGAGGTTCGGTGACCAGGGGTCCCTCCCGTGACTTCGTCACGGGGACCCCAGTGGAAGGGCCGAGCATCGCAGGGCACGCATCCGTTGATGCGTAAGCGAGAAGCGGAGGCCGCAACAACGCAGATGGATCGCATGGGCGCCGAAGATCCGTCGAAGTCTTCCAACCGCGCCTCCGGTAGGCGGTTGCAAACGGGCGCACCGCAACCGCATTCTTGTCCGCAATGACCTCCACACCGCAGCGCGTCGTCGTCACCGGTGCCGCCGGCTTCATCGGCTCACACCTATGCGAGCGGCTGCTCGCTCTCGGGCACCAGGTCGTCGGCATCGACA
>DATBZP010000134.1:0-17174 GCA_036513135.1 Candidatus Dormiibacterota bacterium
CTCGGGCAACTCGCCAATCCGCTCCCCGACCGCGACCCGGTCGGCGGCGGCATTGCTCGTCATATGGCAGTTGAAGCGGATCCAGTCGATCGGGCTGACGTAGCCCTGCTGGTCGTACTCGTCGGTCTTCGCAAACTCAGATGAGACGAGGGAGAAGCGCAGGTCGATCAGGTCTCTCTCCTGGCCGAGGCGGACGAGCTCTTGGCCCAGCTCCGCGCCATTTGATGGACGAACGTCTTGCGTCGCAAGCATGAACTAATAGTACAAACAGATGTTCGCTTTGTCAATATTCACGCTTGTTAATTCCGTCGCCCAGACCCCGCCCACACACCCTCATCCCAGCCCTTCCTGACACGCTCGAACACGATGCGTTCTTATCGCCACCAGGCACCGCCACACACCCTCTTCCCAGTCCTCACCCAACGCGCCGAACACGATGCGTTCTTATCGCCACCAGGCACCGCCCGACACCCTCATCCCAGCCCTTCCCGACACGCTGAAACGCGAGGCATTGTGATTGCCACCAACGCCCACTAACACCCTCTTCCCAGTCCTTTTACAAGCCCTTCACCCGCCCGGCCCGACCACTAGCCGTGGCCCCACCCAGCCAACTACCCACAAAATCTGGTCCCGCAGCAGCCCGGGAGCCGATATAATCCCGGCAACCCCGCCCCCATATCGCCACATCACCACGTTCCAGGAGGCATCCCAGCACAGTTTTGTCAAGGCGGAAGAAAACCGTCGGTCTTGACCTTGGCACGAGCCGGGTCGCGGTCGTCATAGGCGAATCTGACGACCCCGGTGCTCCCGTGAGCATCATCGGCGTGGGCGAGAGCCCGTCCGAAGGCCTGCGCAAAGGCGTGGTCGTCAACCTCGAGAAGACGATCGCGTCCATCCAGGCCGCCGCTGTCACGGCGGAGCGGATGGCCGGCCAGCGGATCGAGTCGGTCGTGGTCTCGCTGGCGGGAACACACCTGTGGTCCCAGAACTCCTCCGGCGTGATCGCCGTCGCCCGGCCCGACCACGAGATCGGAGAGGACGACGTGCAGCGCGTGGTCGAGGCCTCCCGGGCGATCAGCGTCGCCTCCGACCGCCAGGTCATCCACGTCATCCCACGCGCGTACACGGTGGACGGCCAGGACGGGGTGCGCGACGCGATCGGCATGACAGGCCACCGCCTCGAGGTCGAGACCAACATCATCACGGGCGCCCAGACCGCGGTCCAGAACGTGATCAAGTGCGTGCACGGCGCGGGCTTCGACGTCGAAGACGTGGTGTGCGCCGGCCTCGCCGCCGGCGAAGGCGTGCTCAGCCAGCAGGAGATCGAGCTCGGCGTCTGCCTGATCGAGATCGGGGCGGGAACCACGAACGTGGTCGTCTACAACGACGGTTCCGCCCGGCACGTCGCCGTCCTGCCGGTCGGCGGCAATCACGTCACGAGCGACATCGCGATCGGCCTTCGCACGACACTCGACGAGGCGGAGAGCCTCAAGCTCAACTACGGGCACTCGCTGCCGGAGGTGATCGACCAGGCGGAGAAAGTCGAGGTCCGGCAGGTTGGGGGCGACAGGATCACCGCGCTGCCGCGTCGCTTCCTCGCCGAGATCATCGGGCCGCGGATGTGCGAGATCTTCTTGATGGCGCGCGCCGAGGTACGCAAGACAGGCTTCGACCAGCTGCTCCCTGCAGGCGTCGTCGTGACAGGCGGCGGATCGCGTCTGATGGGCACGATGGACGCCGCCCAGAACGTCTTCAACACCTCCGCCCGGCTCGGTCAGCCGACGGGCCTCGTCGGCCTCGCCGACAAGGCGCATGGGCCGTCGTTCGGCGTCGTGTCCGGTCTCGTCAAGTGGGGCTCGCGCGCGCCAGTTCGCAGCTACGGGCCCCGCCAGACCGTCGCGTTCGGCAACACGTATCAAAAAACGGTGAGGTGGCTGCGCGATTTTTTCTAGAGAACAGACCCGAAACCAGCTGGAGCTCGCCATAGCCAAAGCAAATTCGGATCAGGAGGAGACCATGAAGGAAAGTCAGTTGCACGAAGGGCGAGCGCGAATCAAGGTCGTCGGCTGTGGTGGCGGTGGCGGCAACGCCGTCAATCGCATGATCTCGAAAGCGCTCAAGGTCGAATTCATCGCCGTCAACACGGACAAGCAGGCGCTCGAACGCTGTCAGGCCGACGTCAAGGTCCAGATGGGCGGCAAGATCACCCGCGGCCTCGGTGCCGGGGGTGACTGGACGCGCGGTCGCGACGCGGCGGACGAGAGCCGCACCGAGCTGTCTGCGGTGGTGCAGGACTCGGACATGGTGTTCATCACCTGCGGCATGGGCGGCGGAACCGGCACCGGCTCGGCCGCGATCGTGGCCGAGCTTGCCAAAGAGGCCGGCGCGCTGACCATCGGCGTGGTCACGCGGCCCTTTGCGTTCGAAGGGCGCATCCGCAACGACACCGCCGAGGAAGGCATCAAGGCGCTGCGCAGCCAGGTCGACGCGCTGATCGTCGTTCCCAACGACCGGCTTGCACAGGTCGCCAGCTCCAAGACCACGCTCGAGGAAGCCTTCCGGATGGCGGACGACGTGCTGCGGCAGGGGGTGCAGGGAATCTCCGACCTCGTGACTCAGCCGGGCGTCATCAACCTCGACTTCGCAGACGTGAAGGCGATCATGGAGAACGCCGGTGAGGCGCTGATGGGCATCGGCCACGGCGCCGGCGACACGCGCGCGGAGGATGCCGCCAAGCAGGCGGTCTCAAGCCCGCTGCTCGAGACGTCGATCGACGGCGCCAAGGGCATCCTGTTCAACATCACTGCCGGCAAGGACATCACCTTGCAAGAGGTGCAGAAGGCGGCCGAGATCGTCCGGGCGGCGGCCGACCCGGGCGCCAACATCATCTTCGGCGTCGTTCGCGACGAGACCATGAACGGCGAGATCAAGGTCACGGTCATCGCCACAGGATTCGGCGGCAAGACCCAGGTCGAGGCCAAGCAGGAGACCATGCGTCGTACGATCGAGCGGCCCGAGTTCGGTGCGGAAGAGCTCGGCGACATCAACATTCCGGCGTTTCTCCGCAACCGGATGTAACCAGGCGCTCACGCGCAACCAGACCTAAAACGTAATTAAAAAGGACAAGTTCATGCGCTGCCCGTACTGCGGTCATCACGACCTGAAGGTGGTCGACTCTCGCGACTCGGAGGTCGGGGAGGCGATCCGTCGCAGGCGCGAATGCCTGCAGTGCGGGCAGCGATTCACCACGTACGAAAGGATCGAGACCGTACCGTTCTTCGTCACCAAGAAGGATGGGCGGCGTGAGGACTTCGATCCACAAAAGCTCTTTACCGGCCTGAAAAAGGCCACCGAGAAGCGCGACATCTCACCGGAGCGGCTGCGCGCCATCGTCGACGACATCGAGGCGGAGCTGAGGCGCTCGGGCCGCGTCGAGATTCCGAGCGGTGAGATCGGCGAGATGGTGATGGTCCGGCTTCGGGACCTCGATGAGGTCGCGTACATCCGGTTCGCCTCGGTCTACCGAGAGTTCATGGACCTCCAGCAGGTGAAGAAGGAGATCGAGCAGGTTCTGAGCTCCCGACGTACGTAAGCTCAGCGGAGTGACCCTCACGCCGCAGGTGCTCAGGATTGCGGAGCTCGAGTCGGAACTGGGCCTGGTCCACGGGTTTTCGACGATCGGGCTCGGCTCGGTCGGCCTTGCGCACGCTCCAGACCCAGCCCCGGTGCTGGACTCGCGGAGGGCGTTTGCCCGAGCCCTCGGCATCGACTCCGAGCCGCTCACGACGGCGGGCGCGGTGCACGGCTCGACAGTGGCGCGTGTCGACGAGCCGCAAAACGTGGTGCAGGGCGTCGACGGGCTCGTCACCGACCGGCGAGGAGTGGCCCTGTTCGCGACATTTGCGGACTGCTATCCGATCGTGCTGTGGGATGCGAAGCGGCGATGCGCCGGACTCGCCCACGCCGGCTGGCGTGGCACTTTGGCGGGCGTCGCGAAAGCTGCCGTGAAGGCCATGCAGGACGAGTACGCATCCCTACCCGAAGACATCCGCGCCGGCATAGGCCCCGGAATCTGCGGTCGCTGTTACGAGGTCGGCGGCGAGGTTGCATCGCAGTTCGATGCGGGGTTCGTCACTCCGTCAGCCGGCGGCCGGTTCCTCCTCGACCTTGCCGCGGCGAACCGGGCGCAGCTCGAGGAGGCGGGCCTATCCGAGGTCCATGTCCTGAGCATATGCACCAAGGAATCGGATTTCCTGCCCTCGCACCGGCGGAATGCGGACGGCACTCGTTTCGGCGCCATCGTCGCCTTGCGGTGAAAATATGAGCGGACACCTGGGCGGTTTCCGCTCATCGGGCCTCTCAACGGCCGATCGCGCCTGAGTTGCTTCAATCGCCTACTCGGCCGGATTCGAGGCCCTGCTCACCTTCCCGGGATGGGATCGTTTAAGAGAAACTCCTATCCACGTGCGGAGGTATTCAAGTGCGTCGGGTCGCGGCCGGGATGAACCCGGCCGCCCTGGCGACGAGACAACGGTGATCGAGCGGCTGGCGCACGTGAGCGCGCGCATCGCCGCCACCGGGAGGAACCCGGACGAGGTCGCGATCGTGGCGGTCACCAAGGGATTCGGAGTCGATGCCTGTCGCGAGGCGCTGGCCGCCGGCCTTTGCATGCTCGGTGAGAACCGCATCCAGGAAGCGATTCCGAAGATGGACGCGGTTAGTGGCTCTCAATCTGATGGTGCGCCTTGCCCTCGCCCGGCGTGGCACCTCATCGGGCACCTTCAAACCAACAAGGTCAAGCAGGCGACCCGGTTCGCCCTGATCCAGACAGTCGACTCCGCCCACCTGGCCGAAGCGATCGCTCGTCACGCGCCGGGCCAGGCTGTCCTCATCGAGGTGAACGTCGCGCGTGAGGCGCAGAAATCGGGCGCCTCACCAGAGAATGCGCTCGAGCTGATTTCGACGGTGTCGAGCCTGCTCGACCTGCAGGGCCTGATGGGCATGGGCCCGGCCGAGGGCGATCCGGCGCCCGCTTTCAGCGAGCTGCGCCGGCTGCGCGAAGAGGCCGAGCAGCGGATCGGGAAACGCCTGCCCGTCCTTTCCATGGGGATGAGCGGCGACTTTGAGGCTGCCCTGTCCGCCGGAAGCACGATGCTACGATTGGGCCAGGCGCTGTTCGGACCTCGCGCCTCGCCGGGCGCCCTCCAAACACTGACGACATGCTGATCGCAACCCTCCTCATCTACGCGCTCTACGCCCTCATCATCCTCATCCTGGTGCGGGTTGCCTTCTCGTGGGTGAGCCCCTATCCCAACAACTCGGTCTATCGGTTCGTGTTCCAGGCGACTGAGCCGATCCTGGCCCCGGTGCGGCGCCGGCTGCCGCCCATGTCGGGAATGGACCTTTCTCCGCTGGTCGTGACGCTGCTTGCCTACTTCGTCATCGCCGCCCTGCGTAACTTCACCGGCGCCTGATCGATGGGCCGGGTGCACTTAGATGTTTGACAAGGTCGATCAGAAGGTCAGCTTCCCCGAGCTGGAGAAGCAGCTGATGGCGCGATGGAAGGAGGAGGGCACCTTCCAGAAGTCCCTCGAGCTGCGCGCTGGGCGGCCTCGCTTTGTCTTCTACGAGGGCCCGCCGACGGCCAACGGCAAGCCCGCCACGCATCACATCCTCGCGCGTGCCTTCAAGGATCTCTTTCCGCGCTACAAGACGATGAAAGGCTTCTATGTCGAGAGGAAGGCGGGCTGGGACACGCACGGCCTCCCGGTGGAGATCGAGGTCGAGAAGAAGCTCGGCATCGCGGGCAAGTTCGACATCGAGAACGAGATCGGAATCGAGCGCTTCAACGAGTTGTGCCGCGCGAGCGTGCACGAGTACGTCTCCGACTGGGTGGCGTTCAGCGAGCGGATGGCGTTCTGGCAGGACTACGACAACGCCTACTGGACCCTGACGTCCGACTACATCCAGTCGGTGTGGTGGGCGCTCAGCGAGATGTGGAAGCAAGGCCTCGTGTACAAGGGCTTCCGGGTCGCGCCGTACTGCTCGCGCTGCGCCACGCCGCTCTCGAGCCACGAGCTCGCGCAGGGCTACCGGGACAACGTGCCGGACCCCAGCGTGTTCGTCCGGTTCAAGCTGAAGAGCGATCCCAACACGGCGATCCTTGCGTGGACCACCACGCCGTGGACATTGCCTGGCAACGTCGCGCTGGCCGTCGACAATGACATCGACTACATCAAGGTCAAGGACGGCGACGACTTCCTCATCCTCGCCGAGTCCAGGCTCGAGGTGTTGAACGAATCGCCAGAGGTCGTCGACCGGATGAAGGGCAGAGACCTCGTCGGGCTCGACTATGAGCCGTTGTTTCCTTACTCCATCCCCACCGAGGGGCGGGCGCACTACGTCGTCGACGCGGACTTCGTGTCCACGGAGGAAGGCACAGGCGTCGTTCACACATCGGCCCTGTACGGCGTCGACGACCTGAGGCTCTGCCAGGAGAAGGGCATCCCTTTCCGCCACACGGTTGGGCTCGATGGCAAGTTCCTGCCTTACGTCGAGAAGTTCGCGAGCCTCCACGTCAAAGAAGCCGACCCGGTGATCCTCGACGACCTCAAGGCGCGCGGCCTCCTTTACAGGTCCGAGACGATCCTGCACACGTATCCCGAGTGCTGGCGCTGCAGGACTCCCCTGATCTACTACGCGCTCGACTCCTGGTACGTGAGGACGACCGAGCGCAAGGCCGAGCTGATCGCGAACAATGCCGCGACCAACTGGGTTCCGGCGCACGTCAAGACCGGCCGCATGGGCGACTGGCTGGAGAACAACGTCGACTGGGCGATCTCCCGCTCGCGCTATTGGGGCACCCCGCTTCCGTTCTGGGTCTGTGACAAGTGCAGCGAGCAGCGGTGCGTGAGCTCCGCCGACGAGCTCGGCCTCAAGGAGGACACGGACCTGCACCGGCCGTTCATCGACTTGGTCACCCTGCCGTGTCAGAAGTGCGACGGCGTGATGAGGCGCGTCCCTGAGGTGCTCGACTGCTGGTTCGACTCAGGCGCCATGCCGTTCGCGCAGCGCGGGTATCCCCGGCACGGCAAGCCCGAGTTCGAACAGACCTTTCCGGCCGACTTCATCTCGGAGGCCATGGACCAGACCCGCGGCTGGTTCTACTCGCTGCTCGCGATCTCGACTCTGCTCTTCAAGCAGAACGCGTACCGCAACGTCATCTGCCTCGGCCTGGTCGTCGACCCGAAAGGCAAGAAGGCGTCGAAGTCACGCGGCAACGTGCTGGATCCGAACTACCTCTTCGACACGTTTGGTTCCGATGCGGTGCGATGGTACTTCTACACGTCGACGCAGGTGGGCGAGAACTACCGCACCGGAGACGCCGCCTTGAAAGAGACCGTCCAGCAGCTCTTCATCCCGCTTTGGAACTGCTACTCGTTCTTCGTCACCTATGCGCGGCTGGACGGCTTCGACCCTTCGCAGCCGGCCGTCCCGGTCGCCGAAAGGCACGTGCTCGACCGCTGGCTTTTGTCCAAGTTGACCGGGCTTGTGGCCGCCGTCTCGAGCGGGCTCGACAGCTACGACGCGAACGAGCCGGCGCGCCGGATCCAGCGGTTTGTCGACGACCTCTCCAACTGGTACATACGGCGATCACGCCGGCGGTTCTGGAAGTCGCAGTCCGACAGTGACAAGCTTGCCGCGTATCAGACCCTGTACGAGGCGCTGCGCACCGTCAGCCAGCTGATGGCGCCATTTGCACCTTTCACCTCCGATGCGATCTACCGCAACCTGTCGAACGATGAATCGGTGCACCTCAGCGATTTCCCAGAGCCGGCGCCCAACCAAGACCTTCAGGTGGAGGCCGATATGGCGCGGGCAAGGCAAGCCGTGGAGGCAGGGCTGTCGGCTCGCGATTCCGCTCGGCTGAAGGTCCGGCAGCCGCTCGCGTCCATCGCCTTGCCGGGTGACCCGCTCCCCGAAGATATCGCTGCGATCGTGCGCGAGGAGCTCAACGTCAAGGGCCTGGTCTTCGAGGCGCCCGAGGTGAAGCTGGACACCGAGATCACGGAGGAGCTGCGGCTGGAGGGGTTGGCCCGCGAGCTGGTGCGCGCGATCCAGGACCGCCGTAAGAAGCTGGGCCTCAACGTCGAGGACCGAATCGACACGCGGTACGAGGCGGATGGCATGCTCGTGCGAGCGGTGCAGCGCCACGGGGACTACATCAAGAGCGAAACCCTCTCGAAGAGCCTCGAACAAGGCCGCGCTGACGATTTCAACGGCGAGCAGCTGATGCTCGAAGGAGAGCAGATCTGGATCGGCCTCAAGCGAAGCTGAGCTCGCGGTACGGACGGATGGTCTTCGGGCTGATCGCGATCGCGGTGTTCGTCCTGGACCGCGTGACGAAGAACCTGGTGACTGCGCAGATCCCTTTTGGGACTGAGGTCGCAGTCGCCGGCCGCGTCGTGGGAATCACGAACGTACACAACTCGGGAGCGGCCTTCGGGCTGGCGCCCGCGGGAGCGGCGTTCTTCCTGGTCGCTTCGGCGGTGGTGGCCGTCGGCCTGGTGGTGTATGTGGCTCGCAACCCCAACAGCCTGTGGACCGACGCGGTGCTCGGCTTGATCATGGGCGGTACGCTCGGGAACGGGTACGACCGCGTCATGTTCGGGACCGTGACCGACTTCATCAACTTCCACTTCTTTCCCGTCTTCAACGTCGCGGACTCAGCGATCAGCATCGGCGTGGTTGCGCTGGTCGCCGGGCAGCTCCTACGAAGGGCTCCCCACTAAAGAACCCCACGAACTCCGAGGCTTCGCCTTGAGTTCGCGGGGACCCCTTGACTCTGAGGCTTCGCCGTGAGTTCGCGGGGACCCCTGGAGACCCGCCGCCTGATCGCGCCGGCTGCGGCCTCGCGGCTGGATCGCTTTCTCGCGGAGCACGCTGAAGACCTCAGCCGCTCGGCCGCCGCGCGCCTGATCAAGAGCCATCTCGTCAGCGTCAACGGCCGACCCGCCGATCCGGCGGATCGCGTGGCGGCGGGCGACGTCGTGGATTTCGAGATCCCTGAGGCTTACGTCGCGGACGCCGCCGCAGAGGCGATCCCGCTCGAGGTCCTTTACGAGGACGAGGACTTTGCCGTCATCGACAAGCCGGCGGGCATGGTCGTTCACCCGGCGCCAGGGCATCACACCGGCACCCTGGTCCATGCGCTCCTGGGCAGAGGCGGCACCTGGTCGGCCGTCGGCGGAACGGCGCGCCCCGGGATCGTCCACCGGCTCGACAAGGGCACGTCGGGACTCATCGTCGTCGCTCGCAACGACGCGAGCCATCGATCGCTTTCATCGCAGCTCAAGGACCGCTCGCTCAGCCGCACCTACATGGCGATCGTGCGTGGAAGCGTGAAGGACGATGCGGGCGAGCTCGAAGGACCGATCGGGCGTGACCCAAAAGAGCGGAAGCGGATGGCGGTGGTCAGCGGCGGGCGATTTGCGCGAACCCGGTACCAGGTGGTCGAACGACGCCATGGGCATACTCTCCTGCGCTGTGACCTCGACACCGGGCGGACGCATCAGATCCGCGTTCACCTCGCCGCATTGGGGCACCCGGTGGCGGGCGACGCGGAATACGGAGGAGGGGAGGTGAGTGCTTCGAGGCCCATGCTCCACGCCTGGCGGATGCGCCTGCGGCACCCGCGCACGGGCGCTGAGATGAGCTTCGAATCGCCTCCCCCCGCCGACTTTGAACACTTCTGGGCCAGCCTGATCTCCCCGCTCGCCGGCGAGGTCGGCTCCTCACCTCCCCGCTCACCGGGTGCGGTAGGCCCGTCACCTCCCCGCTCGCCGGGTGCGGTCGGCTCCTCACCTCCCCGCTCGCCGGGGGGGATAGACCCGTCACCTCCCCGCTCGCCGGGGAGGTCGGCCCAGGCCGCGAAGCGGCCGGGGCCGGGTGGGGGGGTTCAACATTGATCCCGCCGAACACGAAGCGCGGGCTCCTGATCGTCATCTCCGGCCCGTCCGGCGTCGGCAAGGACACGCTGATCAAGCGCCTGCTCGAGCTCGATCGAAACCTTCGCTACTCGGTCTCCTGCACCACGCGTCCGCCGCGCCCAAAAGAGGTCGACGGCGTCAACTACACGTTCGTGAGCCGTGAGCGCTTCCAGCAGCTGGTCGACGAGGGCGCCTTCCTCGAGTACGCGACCTACGACGGCAACCTGTACGGAACGCTGATCGAAAGGGTGGAGCGTGCGCGTGACGCCGGGCATGACATCGTGTTGAAGATCGAGGTGCAGGGCGCCGAGCAGGTTCGCGAGAAGGGGCCCGATGCTGTCTTCATATTCGTCGTTCCACCCTCGACCTTAGAGCTGGAGCGGCGCCAGGAGCTTCGCAACAGCGAGAGCTCGCAGACCATGGCCTCGAGGCGGAAGATCGCCGAGCGCGAGATGACATACGTGTCGCGCTATGACCACGTGGTCGTGAACGACGAGCTCGAGCGTGCGGTGGCCGAGGTGCTTGCCATGATCCAAGACTCTCGTGCGAGGAAGACTTAGGGCATGCCATTAGAGGCCTGCCCGGGGATCTCCATCGTATCTTTGGCGCCCATGCGACCATGCCTCTAGACCCGACCCCCGTACCCGACGAGCTGCGTGGCATGCGCGTGGCCCTACTGGTGTCGGGCGGCATCGCCGCGTACAAGATGGTCGACCTGGCCTCCGCCCTCTCACAGGCAGACTGCCAGGTTCGCGTTGCGATGACGCCGTCGGCGACTCGGTTCGTCGGCCCTGCATCCTTCCAGGGCGTGACCGGCAACCCAGTGCTAACCGGGCTGTGGGCGGCGGCCGGATCGCCTGAACCGCACGTTGCGCTCGGCGACTGGGCCCAGCTGATCCTGCTCGCGCCTGCGACCGCCAATGTCATCGGGCGTGTCGCCAGCGGCCGTTCCGACGACATCGTCACCGCCACCCTTCTCGCTGCGCGGTGCCCCGTGGTGATCGCGCCGGCGATGAACGACGCGATGTGGTCGAAGCCCGCCGTGCAGGAGAACGTCGTCGCCCTTCGCCGGCGTGGAACCACGGTCGTCGAGCCGGAGACAGGACACCTGGCCAGCGGCCATGTCGGCACCGGCCGGCTGGCCGATGCTTCGAAGCTGCTCAAGGCGATGGCGAATGCCGTGCGAGCGCGCTACGACCTTGCGGGCAGGCGCGTCATCGTGACCGCGGGAGGGACGCGTGAGCCGATCGACCCCGTGCGCTTCATCAGCAATTACTCGAGCGGCAAGATGGGGTTCGCCATCGCCGCCGCCGCCGCCGATCGCGGCGCGACGGTGACTCTCGTATCGACCGCGAATCATCCTGCGCACCACGGCGTGGAGGTGAGGCAGGTCGCAACCGCGGACGAGATGTTGGCGGAGCTGCGGTCTGAAATGAAAGGCGCCGATCTCCTGATGATGGCCGCGGCGGTCGCCGACTTCAGGCCCGCGAAGACAGCCGCTGGGAAGATCCGGCGCGAGGACACGCCGAACCTGACCCTGGAGCTGCAGTCGATCCCGGATCTCATCGCGACGCTGGGACGCGAGAAGGATGCGGCAGGTGTTTTTCGAGTCGGGTTCGCGGCTGAGGACTCCGAGCTCGCCGGCAAAGGACTCGAAAAGATCAAGCGCAAGGGTCTGCAGGCGATCGTCGCCAATGACATCTCGCGGAAGGACATTGGCTTCGGCAGCGACCACAACGCGGGTGTCGTGATTTTCGCAGACGGCTCGAGCCACGAGCTCGAGAAGATGACCAAGCGTGAGATGGCGGACCGCATCCTGGACCTGGTGGTCCCTCGTCTGAAAAAGACCTAGGCAGGCCGATTGCTCTACGCGGAGGTGGCGGTCGAGGCGGCCCGCGGGCTCGGGCGCGAGACATACACCTACGCAGTGCCCGATGGGGTTGAGGTCGTGCCGGGCCACCGCGTCACCGTTCCCTTCGGAAGGCGGGTCACGTACGGTTTCGTCGTCTCAGTCGGGACCGAAGACCCGGGCGTCGACACAAAGTCGATCGCGACCGTCGGCAGCGAACCGTTGTTGCTGCCACACCAGGTGGCACTTGCCCGCCTGGTGGCCGACCATTACTGGCTACCCCTGATCGAGTGCTTGCGCGCAATGCTCCCGCCGCGGGTGCGCTCGACTGGCTCGAGCGGCTCGCAGGCATCGAGCCGGCAGCGGCGGCACAGCCGGCTGGTAGAGCTCGCGACGGGTCCCGCACCGCCGTCCGAGCCGCTGACGCTCACCAGCGAGCAGCAAGCCGCGCTGGAGGTGATCAACTCGAACCAGGTCACGCTCCTGCACGGAGTCATCGCGAGCGGCAAGACGGAGGTCTACCTGGCGGCTGCTGAGCGCGCTCTGGCCGATGGATTGCGGGTGCTCCTCCTGGTGCCGGACATCTCGCTCACGCCGCAGCTGGTGCAGCGGGTGCGGGCACGCCTGAATGCGCCGGTCGCAGTCCTCCACAGCCAGCTGACCGAGCTCGAGCGGGCTCAGCAATGGTGGCGCGCGCGGCGTGGCGAGGCGGAGGTGGTGTTGGGGAGCCGGTCGGCGGTCTTCGCCCCGATCCCGCGGCTCGGACTAATCTGCCTCGACGAAGAGGGCTCGGCGGCCTACAAGCAGGACCGGACGCCCCGCTACGAAGCGGGCTGGGTCGCTCGCCGGCTGGCCGCCGTGAGCGGCGCCCGCCTGGTGGCGGGCTCTGCAACACCCACCGTGGTCACCTATCACGACGCCGGGCAAGGACAGCTGGCCCTGGCCAAGCTGACCAGGCGCGTGCGGGGCCGCGACGCCGATGTGGAGCTCGTCGACATGAGAGACGAGGCGGCCTCCGGCAACCGGCAGCCGCTCTCCCGCCGCTTGCTCGAGGTGATCGGCAAGACGCTCGAGAACGAGGAACAGGTGATCCTCTACTTGAACCGCCGAGGCATGGCGACGTTCGTGCTTTGCCGCGACTGCGGCCGCTCGGTGCAGTGCCTCGGCTGCTCGGTCGCACTGGTCCAGCACGCCGAGCTTGATGGCCTGGTATGCCATTACTGCGGCTACTCCCGCGCCATGCCGGCGGTTTGCGACCACTGCGGGAGCCGGAACATCCGCGGCATGGGGATGGGCACGCAGCGGCTCGAGAGCATGGTCAAGAAGCTGTGGCCTCGAGCGCGCGTCCTCCGCCTCGACAGCGACGCGGCGCGTGGACCCGACTCGTATTTCGAGATCTGGGAAACATTCAGCGAGCGGCGGGCCGACATCCTGGTTGGCACGCAGCTCGTCGCGCGCGGCCTCGATCTGCCCGCCGTGACATGTGTAGGTGTGGTCGACGCGGACCTTCCGCTGCATTTCCCCGACTATCGATCCGCCGAGAACACCTTCTCCCTCGTGGTGCAGGTGGCGGGGCGGGCCGGCCGCGATGGGCGACCGTCTCGGGTCGTGGTGCAGACCAGCAACCCCGAGCATTACAGCCTTCGATGCGCTGCCGTCGCGGACTACGACGCTTTCTACGCGGCAGAGCTGCCCGCGCGCAAGGCGTTTTCGTTCCCTCCTTTCGCCGAGCTGGCGGTGCTCACGCGGACTGATGCGGACGACGGGCGGGCTGCGGCTTCGGCTCGGGAGGCGGCGGAAGCGCTCGCCACCGGGCTTTTGAAAGAGGGCATCGAGGGAATCCGGGTCATGGGGCCGTCGCCGGCGTTCATCCACCGTCTGCGCGGTGAGTACCGCTGGCAGGTCACATTGAAGGGAGGCAAGCTCGAGCGGGCACGTCACCTGGCTCCGCGGGGCAGGGGCTGGAGTTACGACGTGGACCCTGCGACCTAGTCCCCTCCCCCTTCAGGAGGAGGGCCGGGTGGAGGTGGGTGCCCGCGACCAGGTATGACAAAGGAGATATTCGGATGAGCGAACTGCGGACGGCTGAGGCGCGCAAGGCTGACGTGCTGGCTGCGCTCGAAGGGCAGCGCGATCTGTGGCTCGCGACGACGGACTCCGCCGGCCGGCCGCATCTGATCGCGATCTCGGCCTGGTGGGATGGCCATGACGTGGTCGTGGCGACCACCGTGACCAGCCGCACCGCGGCGAATCTGGCGGCCAGACCCGGCGTGAGGCTGGCGGCAGGGTCTACCGCCGACGCGATCATGATCGACGCCACGATAGTGGAGAGTGCGGCGGCCAACGAAGCGCCCGAGCTTGCGGACGGCTTCGCCAAGGCGGTCGGCTGGGATCCCCGCGAGGTGGGGGAGGGATGGGCGTTCTACCGGCTGCGCCCGATCCGGATCCAGGCCTACCGCGGGTACGACGAGCTCGAAGGCCGTGAAGTGATGCGCAATTCGCGTTGGCTGGCGTAGCCGGACCATTGGCTGGGTAGAATCGAATTCGTGGCCCTCCGACCCATCCTGACCTTCGGGCAACCGGTCCTTCGCGAAAAAGCGAAGAAGGTCGCACGCGTCGACACGTCCATCCAGAGGCTCATCGACGACCTGGCCGAGACCATGCTTGATGCGCATGGCGCGGGCCTGGCGGCGAACCAGATCGGGGTGCCCCTTCGCGTATGCGTGGTCAAGGGGGACGACAACCAGATCTGGGGGCTGGTCAACCCTGAGATCGTCAAGACCGACGGTGTCCAGGTCGGAAACGAGGGCTGCCTGAGCTATCCCGGTTGGGTCGGTGAGGTTGCCCGGCATGAGATGGTGCTGGTCAAGGGCCGGAACCGCCGCGGCAAAGAGGTGCGCATCAAGTCGACAGGCTTCACCGCGCGCGCCTTCCAGCACGAGCTCGACCACCTCGACGGGGTCCTTTTCATCGACCGGCTGACCAGCCTCGACACGCTGCGTCGCATCGAAGACATGGTGGGCGACGAGAAGCAAGAGGCCGAGGCCGTCGCGGCGGCATCGGGTTAACGACCTTCCTGAGAATCGTCTTCGCCGGCACGGCCGAGTTCGCCGTGCCATCGCTGCGAGCGCTGCAGTCTGCCGGCCACGAGATCCAGCTGGTGATCACGCAGCCCGACAAGCCGGGGCACCGCATGAAGGTGACGCCGCCTCCGGTCAAGTTGGCTGCGCAGGAGCTCGGCCTGGAGGTTTACCAACCCGAGCGGATGCGCGACCCGGAGCCCGTCGAGAAGCTGCGCCTCCTTGCGCCGGACGTGCTGGTCGTCGTGGCCTATGGGCAGATCGTGCCGCCGTCGGTGCTGGTGATCCCGAAGCACGGGGCCGTCAACGTCCACGCGTCGCTGCTGCCACGGCATAGAGGCGCCTCGCCGGTGGCTCATGCCATCCTCGTGGGCGATCGCGAGACGGGCGTCACGATCATGCGGATGGACGAGCAGCTCGACCATGGTCCGATCCTCGCCAGGCGCGCGACTGTGATCGGTCCGGATGACGACGCGCCTGCGCTCACATCGCGACTTGCTGACATGGGAGCTGAGCTCCTCATCGAAACTCTGGAGCGCCTGGAGGAGATCAAGGCAGTCGAACAGGACCATGGTGCGGCCACTGTTGCCCCTCGGCTTCACAGGGAAGATGGAGAACTTGAGTGGAGCGGAGGCGCGCAGGAGATTGATCGACGCGTGAGGGCACTACAGCCTTGGCCTGGGGTCACGCTGCCGACCAGTCGTGGCCGGCTGAAGGTGCTGAGCGGCCATGTGGAAGGCGATCGATATGTCCTCGACGTGGTTCAGCTGCCGGGGAAACGCCCCGCGCCGGCGAAGCAGGTGCTGGGCGATGTCTGAAAGAGTGCAGAAACAGCGCGACGTCGCCGTCAACAGGCGGGCGTACCACGACTACTTCATTGACGAGAAGCTCGAGGCCGGGATCATGCTCACCGGCCCGGAGGTCAAGTCGATGCGCAATGGGCGGACCAACCTGCGGGACGGCTTCGTGCGCATCGACGGGAACGAGGCGTGGCTGGAGAACGTGCACATCTCGCCTTATGCGGAGGCCAACCTCATGAACCAGGAGCCTCTGCGCGTTCGCAAGCTGCTTATGCACCGAAAGGAGATCGCGAGCCTCATCGGCAAGGTGCGGCAGAAGGGGTACACGCTGATCCCGCTGCGCGTGTACTTCTCCCGCAACCACGCGAAGGTCGAGGTCGGCCTGGCACGAGGCAAGCGGCAGTACGACAAGCGGGAGGCGATCGCCGAGCGCGACGCAAAGCGCGAGATCGAGCGGGCGATGCGGCGGGGCTAGTTCAGAAGAAGGCCTGGGAAGAGGGAGTGGGGCGGCGCTTGGGTGTGAGGGTGCACGAGCTGGAGTGTCGGGCGGCGATAGCAAAGGACTGGGAAGAGGGAGCGGGCGGCGCTTGGGTGTGAGGGTGCACGAGCTGGAGTGTCGGCCCGCGATAGCAAAGGACTGAGAAGAGGGAGTGGGCGGGGCTGGGGTGGCCGCCGAGGTGAAGGCTGGAGTGCGAGCGGCGTGAGAATGACGGACTTGGAACGGGTGAGGTGGGGGCGTGGTTGACCGGCTGAAGCGTGGGGCGATCAGGTTGAAGATTCGGTGTTAACGTATTGACTCCCGAACATCTGTTTGGTAGACTTCTAGCATGTCGGGGGTGGGGGGCACAGCCCTCTCGAAACTGCTGGAGGCGATCCGTGAGTTTCAGGCTCGCGAGGACCGCCGGGTAGACCTCAAAGGTCTGCGGGCCGGCATCGACTCTCTCGAAGGAGAGTTCGCCGGCGAAGCTCGTGACATTCAGAAGTCTGGTGATCACCTGGTCAACGGCAACATCACTGCCGCCTCGTGGATCAGCCGGACCTGCGGCATGTCGGTGACCTCTGCAGCTGACCGGCTCTGTGTCGGCGAGCAGCTGGAATCTCTGCCCAGGGTGGCAGAGGCGCTCGGCTCGGGCGAGATTGGCTACCAGTCCGCGTCGGTCCTCTCTCACCTGCGCGACAAGCTTGGTGACAAGCGAGACCTCTTCAACGAGGAGGAGATGCTCGAGCTGGCGCGTAAGCATTCAGTCGCCACGCTGCGCTACCTCTGCAACTACGCCCACCATATCGCCGACCCGGACGGCTTCTTCAAAGAGGCCGAGGAGAACCACTTGCGGCGCCGGCTGCATATCAGCCTGATGTCAGATGGCATGCACGCGATCGATGGCGTGCTCGACCCTGAGTGCGGAGCGGCGCTCAAGACAGCGCTCGATTCGCTGGCCAAGCGGATGGGTCCCGA
>DATBZP010000135.1:0-11288 GCA_036513135.1 Candidatus Dormiibacterota bacterium
TGACATGGAGCAGGTAGCTCCCGACCTGATCGGTTGGTAGGTCGCCTTCGAAACGGCCCGGCCCGGTCGACGACAAAGTCAGCGTCGTATCCGAGAGGTCCGGCGTCACAGCGCTCACGCTCACGACCTCCCCCGACGAAGATGGCGACGTGACCAACAGGTGGGTGTGATCTCCCTGGACCTGCGTCTCGACCTGCAGGGCGGGATCAGCTGACTGAGGCAGGCTGTATCGGACCATGTCGCCGAAGAAGCGATTGGCAGACGGCCAGTTGAGCAGTCCGGCGGTCCAGCGTCCCTGCGCATCGCTTGTCCACGCGACCACTCGCCCCAAGCCGTACTGCCAGGCCGCCAGCAGCGGATCTCCTTGCGGACTCTTCAGCACCACGTCCGCGGCTGCGCGCGGCGTGGTCGCCACGTAACCGGTGAGCGTCGGAAACGAGTTGAGCGGAACGCCCGGAAAGACATCGGCCAGCGACGACAACTGCGGAGTGATGGGGCCTTCCACCACCCATGGTTTGAGCGCCTCATTAGTCTCCTTGAGGAAGATCTGCGGCACGTCCTGGATGCTCGAGCTCTGGTAAAAGCGACCATGACCCCATCCCGCGATGGCTTGCATCACGGCCGCCCCACCGGGGTCGGAGCCAACCGCAACCGTCGACACCGTGATGCCATGTCCATGGATTGCCTCGACGACGGATTGGCGGGCAGCGAAGGGAGGGTCGCCGTCGCCAAGCATGATGATGTGCTTGAGTGAAGCTGTCGACTTGACGAGCTGCTGATCGGCGGCGTTCAGATCGGGTTCGTAGGACTGCGGATCGCCCAGCCCCATGGCCTCGATCTGGCTTTTGACCTTGGCCTTGTCCGTCAGCGCGGCCAGCGGAACCACGATCGTTCCCGTGCCGTTGGTGACTCCGACAAAGTCGCGGGGCGTGAGTTGATCGATGACGGCCTCTGCCGCGCCCCGGATGACCTGGTCGCCCTGCTGGCCCTCGCTGCTCTCCAGGATCAGCATCACCGCCACCGGCGGCTTCTGTGTGTTCTGCGGCAGCAGGATCTGTACTGGCAGGGCCGTCTCCAGTGGCGTCCCTTCATAGCCACCCGGGCCGTAGCTGTCCGAGCCGCCGATGACGACCAGTCCCGTTCCCAGGTCGCGGGTGGTCGCCTGCAGCAGCGCCATCCCATCCTGGCCGAGGCTTGACGCCGGAACGTTGACCAGGACGACCGACGAATAAGCGGCGAGATCGGCTGAAGTTCGTGGGAGCTGTGCGGGCGCGATCGTTGTCGTGAGGGTGCCGGTTGAGTGGAGGGCGGATTCGAGGCTCGCGGCACCTCCTGGCGTGTTCTCGACCAGTAGCACTCGAGGCGGTCCGACGACCTGGATCAGCGCCTCGCCGACGTTGTTCTCTGCGTACGAGTCGAGGATCGGGTCGATGACCACGCGCACCGAATGGAACCCGGGCAGCGCCGGCTGCACGGTTTGACTGACGGTGGTCTCACCCGCAGTCAGCTGGAGCTGGACGGTGTTGATCAGCGTTTGATCGAGATACCAGCGCACCGTCGCAGCCGTGTCCGTGCTGCTGACGATAACCGCGCTGGCGTCAGCCCGCTCTCCGATTGCGATCGAGCGCGGGGCGTCGAGGCGGTCCACCAGGACCTCAGGGCCCACCGGCACGTTGACCGCCACGGTGTCGACCCTCACGCCCTCGGCCTGCAGAAGCCGCGCCTCGCCGATGGCGTCGCCCAGGTTTCCTCTGCCGTCGCTCACAAGCACTATGTGCCGGCGCGTGTCCCCGGGCAGGATCGATCCGGCCAGCTGCAGGGCCGATGCCACGTCGGTGTAATGGGGATTTGGTTGACTCTGGAATGCGCTGAACTGAGGGTCGGTGCCGGCGTTGACCTCGACCTGCGGATCGCGGGCGAAGCTGACCACACCGGCGCGGTTGTCGCCCTGTCGCGCGGCGAGGATGCGCAGGACGGTGGCGAGCTCCGTGTCCTGTGCGTTCTGAACGCTCGCCGAAACATCTGCCACGACCACCAGCGACTGCGACGAGGGCGTGGTCTGCAGCTCGAATCCAGCAAGGGCGGCCGTGAGCAGAACCACGATTACGGCACGGAGCCCGAGTGACGCTCGCGCGCGGCGAGGCGCGAGCGGTGGCGCAAGTCGCATCCAGATGACGACGATCGCTGCGAGCGCTACGATTCCCGCCCCCAGGAAAACGGGGCGGGTCAGGTCAAAGCCCACGATGGAACGCGAGCCACTCGAGCACCACGATGCCAAGCGCGGCCAGGGCAATCCAGGGCCAGATCTCGAGCTGGCCCCGGTGTACGGCATGAACGGCGGCAGCGTTGTTGAACGGCGGCAGCGTGAGGCGGTCAGCGGGCTTGAGCTGGGAGATCTGGTCCGAGAAGAGATTGACGGTGAACCACGACCTGTCGGTCTTTCCTGATACGACCTGCTCGACCGTATACAGCCCGGTCAGGTCGGTGTCCCCGAAGGTGGCGACCGCACCGCCGGCCAGTGAGCGGCGGCTGCCGTCGGGTCGCACGACCGTCACCGACGTGGCGCCCGTGTCCGGGACGATCGTTACCGGCTCATCGGGATGAAAGCTGTGGCTCGGCACGCTCGGAGGCAAAATCCACTCGCTCAGGTTCTGCACGAGGATCGGGAAAGCGATCCTCAGCGGCAGGTCCGACTCGTGCAGGTCAAAACCAAACAGAGCCTGTCGAAAAGGCTCGTCGCGGACGAGAACGAGAGGTGTTTGCAGGCTCGTGATGAGGGAGCGCCCGAAAGTATCGGACCGAAGGTCCTGGCTGCGCGCGATGTGCACGTCACTGAGGTCGACATTGGTCAGCAGCGGGTCGCCGGCGTCTGTCGCGCGCACGCGGCCGATGCCTATGGCCGGACCGCCCGCGAGCGGGCTGCCGGCGGGTGGGTCGATTGCTATGAACGGGCCGTTCGGCAGGGTGGGCGGCGAGTAACGATCGAAAATGCTCATCGCATACGGTACCGACGACTTGTAAGCGGAGGGAGCGACGACGTCGAGCTGGATATCCGAGCGCAGGCTGATGGCCTGCTGCAGGAAGACGTTGCCTGGCGTGACGAGCAGCACCCGAAACGCGCTCGGTGTCCTTGCGACGGCCGTGACCGTGTCGTCCAGCGCGAAGACATCGCCTGCATCGATGTGGGCGGACACGACCGTGGCGTCGGCCGGGACCGGAAGCACCAGGTCCTGAGCCTGGCCGCCGGCAAGGGTCAGCTGGCGTACGTCCACCAGCTTGCTGTCGGCGCTCCAATCCAAGCTGAACGAGCGGGCCTGCTGGCCGAAATTTTGCAGGTGCAGATAGGCGGCTCGCGACTGAGCCCCGGTGCGTACCACAAGCGAGGTCAGGCCTATGTTTTCGGCGGAGACACCGACGCGGTGGTACTCGACTGGGAACGGAAGGCTGCTGTTCGAGTCGGTGCGGATCGGGCCGACGATGCCGTCGCTGAAGAAATATGCCTGGCCGTCGTCGCCTGGCCGCACCAGGCCCGCCGCCAGCGCCAACGCGGCCGAGAGGTCGGCCGGGCCGTTGCCTGCGCCGATCCCGCTGACGGCGCGGTGGAGTGCGTCGCGGTCGCCGACCACGGAAGCGATGATCCGTGGCGCGGTGCCCACGGCGACCAGGGTCATCCGGTCCTGCGGGCCCATCTGGTCGATGAGTCCGCCGATCTCGCGCTTGGCCTCGTCCAGGCGCGACGGCTGTACATCGCGGGCCTGCATGGAGGCCGACACGTCGAGAAGTACGACCGAGTGGCGTGCAAGGCTTGTCCCGGCAGAAAGCACCGGCTGCACGGCGGCCGCCACGAGCACAGCTGCTGCGAGCAGCTGAAGCAGCAGGAGCCAGCTGAAGCGAAGTCGCTGCCAGGGCACGTTGGCCTGGCGATCACGGATCTGGTCCGGCCAGAGGTTCAGAGCAGGCACGACCCTGGTCGGCCTCCGGATACGCAGAAAGTACAGCGCGACGATCGCCGGCAGGGTAAGCGCGAGGAACGCGGCCGCCGGCGCGAGGAAGTTCACGACAGCAGGCCGAGCCGGCGCAGCGTCCGGAGCACCATGTCGTCGATCGGTTGGTCGGTTGAGAGGCGCACAAAGCGAAGACCTCGACGATGAGCCGAGCGCTCGATGTCATGAGTCCGCTGTGCGAGCGCCGCGAGGTATGACGCCTGGGTCACCGGGGTGGACGTGAACTCGCGCTCAGCCCCTGTCTCCGAATCCCGCAGCCGAACGTCTCCTGTCCAGTCCGGCGCCATCTCCTGAGGGGCGAGCAGCTGCAGGACGGCTCCTTCCTGGCGGGCACGGCCGAGCGCTGCGATCGCGGGGTCGATCGAAGACTCGCCCAGCCCGTCGCTGATAAGGACGGTCATTCCGGGCCGCTGCTTTCCGACCGGCCACACGAGCCTGGCATAATCGGTCGTTCCTCCGACCGGAAACGACTCCAATCGGGAGAAGAGCTCAGCCACCGCGCGGCGCCCGCGATAAGGCGCGCCACCAGACGTGGGACCGGCCGCAAAGACTGTCAGCCGCACGCGATCAAGAGCCGCTAGCGCTACATACGCGATCGCTCCGGCGAGCCGTTTGGCGGTCTCCGCCTTGTTGGGCCGGCCCCAATCCATCGAGCCGCTCAGGTCGACGAAGATGCTCAGCGGCAGCTCCTGCTCCGCGACGAACAGACGCAGCATGAAGCGATCGAGCCGCGCATAGGCGTTCCAGTCGATCAGGCGGAAGTCGTCACCGGGCGAGTAGCTGCGGAAGTCGGCGAACTCCACCGAGCGGCCACGAGCAGTCGATCGGCGCTCGCCTCCCATCTGGCCGCTGACCGCTCGGCGCACCTGCAGCGCGAGCCCTTCCAGCCGGCGCAGGAGCGGGGGATCAAGCAAGGCCGCCACTAGGATTCCTTTTTTACGTGCTCCAGGATCTCGTCGATGATCTGATCGGTGGCGACGCCGTCGGCCTCCGCCTCGAACTGCAAGAAGACCCGATGGCGAAGCGCTGGACGCGCCACGGCGGCGAGGTCATCGAAGGCCACGTTGTAGCGGCCCTCGAGCAGGGCCCGGACTTTGCCCGCGAGGACCAGCGTCTGCAGGCCGCGCGGGCTGGCGCCGTATCTCACGTACCGCCGAACCGAGTCGAGCTCAGTCCGGTTGGGGTGGGTAGCCATGATCAGTCGTGCCGCGTAACGCAGCACATGCTCGGCGATCGGAACCTCCCGGGCCACGTGTTGGGCGGCGACGAGTGCGCCCGCATCCCCGACCGCGTGGAGCTCCGGTTGCTTGTCGCCAGTCGTCCGCCGGGCGATCTCGAGCAGCTCACTCTCGCTCGGAAAAGGCACCAAGACCTTGAAGAAAAAGCGGTCGAGCTGAGCTTCAGGGAGCGGGTACGTTCCCTCGAGCTCGATCGGGTTCTGTGTGGCGAGAACAAAGAACGGGACCGGAAGGGCGCGAGTCTCCGTGCCGACGGTGACCGTGCGTTCCTGCATGGCTTCAAGCAGAGCGCTCTGGGTTTTCGGCGTTGCGCGGTTCACCTCGTCGGCGAGGACGAGGCCGGCAAAGATCGGACCTGGCTGGTACTCAAACTCCCGGCGCCCGGAATCCTCCCGGATGATGTTGGTACCGACGATGTCCGCAGGCATCAAGTCCGGCGTGAACTGGATTCGCGAAAAGCTCAGGTCGAGCGCCTGACCCAGCGAGCGCACGAGCATCGTCTTGCCTAGGCCGGGCACGCCTTCGAGGAGGATGTGTCCGCCCGCGATCAGGGCGATGACGGTGTCGCGCAGCAGCTCTTTTTGACCAACGATCAGCCGCGAGAGCTCGGTCTCGAGATTGTTCGCGAGCTCGGTTACCTTCTTCGGGTCGGCGCGCGGTTCTTCTGTGATCACGGGCTGGACTCGCCCAGGTTGGAGAAATACTGGCGGACGAGGTCGCGTTCGCTGCCGGGGATGAGGCTTTGGTTGGTGGCGTCCAGCGCGGCCTGCTGGTAGGCCTGGACCACCTGGGTGTATGGGGTGAGCGGCACGTCCTGCCCGGGGCCGAGTGGGGTCGGATCATTCACGACCTGGCCGGGGACCGGTTGGCCTGGCACGTACAACCTCTCGCCTGGCTTGGCGGCGGAGCCGGCGCCCGAGCCGCTGCCGCTGGAGCCATTGCCGTTCGTGCCACCGCTGCCGCCATTTCCATTTCCACTGCCGTTTCCGGTCCCGTTGCCATTACCCGCCGAGGCCGCAGCGGTTGGTGAGCTCCCCCCGCTTGCACTCGCCGAGCTGGCCCCGGCGGCGTCGCTGTTGGCCTGGGCCGCCAGTCCTTGCCGCGCCGCCTCGAGGCCGTTGATTGCTGACGCGATCGCCTGGTCGTTGCTCTGCTGGCCCTGAAGCGAATCCAGCTGCCCAGCCAGGTCGGTCAGCGCGCCGGCAGCGGCGGCGACGTCTCCATTTGACAGCGCTGCCGAAGCACTCTGCAGAGAAGCTGCCATCGCCGGGTCCTGCGCATGCTGCGCCGCGCCGGCCAGGGCATTGGCGAGCTGCGCTCGCTCCTGTGGCGACAGACTTTGCAGCTGAGAGGCAAGGTCGCGCAGGGCCTGGGCACCGCTGGAAGGACTCGAGTTCAAGGCCTGGCCGGCAGCGTTCCCGGCCGCGGTTGCACTAAGCGCGTTGGCCAGGTTCTGCGCCGTGCTCGTCCTGGCGGGTGTTTGCGGATCGGACAGCTGCTGCAGCTGCTGTTCCGCCGGCGATATGGCTTGCAGGGCCTGGCGAGGATCCTGAGCCTGTGTGATCTTCTGCTGCGCGTCGCTGAGGATCTTCAGCACCTTTGGATCCACGGGCGCCGCCTTCGGGCTGGCAGCGATCTTCTTCTGTACGGCGCTGATGGCGCTGGCGGCCTTGGCCTGGCTTGCGCGGTCAGCCTGGCGCTGCGCGAGCACCTGGTCCATGGGATTTGGCAATACGGCCAGGGTCAGAGCGGCCGCGGCCAGGATGGCGAGCACGCCCGCCTCTTTTCGGTTGATCCGCAACGGAAAAGCCTGCGTGAGGCGATCGCGCTGGGCGTGTTGCAGGGCGTCTTGCCGAAGAAGATCGTCCATCACCCCGCGTTCTGCACGCCGCTCCCACGCAGTCGAGAGGCGCTCCTGCAGCCCAAGACGCAGGTCTGCCAGCTGCATCAAAACGTGTGGTCTTGGCCGCTGGGCGATCCAGGCGATGCCAACCGCAGCAAGCATCACCGGGATTCCCAGCTCAGCCAGCTGGAAGCGAGTCTCGACGGGCACGACCCTGGCCGCCAGCAGCACCGCCGTCACCCAGATGGTGGCGCCCAGCGCGGCGTGTATCAGGTAGGGGAGGGCACGCGATCTCGTGTCGGATCGGCGCAGCGCCTGGACGACCGCCTCGAGCGAGCTCATGCGGTCGTCTCAACGGCGCGGCGGCGGCGCCACGGCACCCGACGTACGGGCGGCAGCAAGAACGCGCTGGCCAGGAGGGCGATGAGACATATACCAAGCTGCATCACGATCGTCGCCTGCCACGGCTGCCAACCCTCGAAGAGACCGCTCGGAATCGCGGTTCCAGTTGGCGCCTGTGACTGAAACGGGGCGTATCCGCCCGTTGCGGTTAACACCCCGCTCGACGTGGAGGTGCAGAAGGTGCCGCCGCCTGCGGACGGCCCGCAATATTGCCCACCGTTCTGATAGTTGTTCGGATATCGGATGCCATAGCTCTGGAGCGACTGGCCACCGTCCGCGATCCATAACAACGGGATGATCGGACTCAGGTAGGTGATCGCCGGCGGTGCCGCAGCCTTCGTCGCCTTGGGATCGATCGTGGTCGGCGAGATCAGGCCGTACCCGAGGGTCCCGAACAACAGCACGAAAGCTCCCACATACGCAGCGACGGTAGCGGCGAGACTGCGCCGAAGCCACGTCGAAAAAGTGATTCCGATCACGCCCAGGGTCAGGGCGGCGACGATGGTGACCAGGAAGGCGTACAGGACCTGATCGAGCTCGATGCCGCCGAACAAGAACACGAGGCTGAAAATCGGCACTGACAGCAGGAGCAAGAGGACGACGAATGACATCGACGCCAGGAGCTTCCCCCAGAGGATCGAGAAGGGTGGGATGCGCGTGACGAAAAGCAGGTCGATGGTCTGGCGCTCGCGTTCGCCGCTGATGGCCCCGGCGGTCAGCGCCGGTGTGATGAACGTGAGCAGGATCATCTGGAAGATCACCAGGATCATGAACAGGGTCTGGCCGTAGTTGGCGGGTTGGCCGCCGAACGTGTTGATCGAGGAGAAGATCGCGAAGCCGAGGCCGGCAATGAGGAGGATGTAGATCATCATCGCCAGGGGCGATCGCCAGGTCCGCATCCGGGAGCGGTACTCCTTGGCCACGATCGGATTCCAGAACGCCGCGACGACCCTGCTCACCCCACCTCCTCCGACGTGGCCCGCATGAAGGCTTCTTCGAGCCCGCCCTCGACCTGGCTGAAAGCTGAAACCTTGATCCCGCCCGCGGTTAGAGCTTGCAGGATGTCGGCGGCGGTCGAGTCGTCACCTTCATACGTGGCCTCGATCGCTCCGTTGGTGATCTCGACATGACGCACGGCCGGAAGCGGCTCCAGGATCGCCAGGGCAGGTTCTTTGTCCCCGACGACCGTTATGCGCAGCCGGCGGTCGGCCGTCAGTTGCCGGATGACCTCGTGAACCGGACCGGTCGCGCGCATCCGGCCGTGATCGATGATCCCGATCATCGTGCACAGCTCGGTCAGCTCGGGAAGGATGTGGCTGGAGATGATGATCGTCTTGCCCATTCCGCGGAGCTCCTTGAGGATTTCGCGCATCTCGACCCGCGCTCGAGGGTCGAGACCGGACGCCGGCTCGTCCAGCAAGAGCACGACAGGATCGTGCACAAGCGCGCGGGCGAGGCACAATCTTTGCTTGAGCCCCCGCGACAGTGTGTCGACGAGCTGGTCACGCCTTTCGGAGAGGCCCATGAGATCGAGCAGCTCATCGATGATCTTGGTGCGCCGCTGCTTGGGTTGGCGGTAGCAGGCGGCGTAGAAGTCCAGGTACTCCGTCACCGTGAGCTGGTCGTACACGCCAAAGAAGTCGGGCATGTACCCGATCCGGCCGTGAACCTGCTGCGGCTGTTTCTCCACGTCGGCGCCGTCGATCGACGCGCGGCCGCTTGTTGGATCGAGGAGCCCGGCCAGTATCCGCAGCGTCGTCGTCTTGCCGGCGCCGTTAGGGCCGACGAAGCCAAAGATCTCGCCCTCGGGCACCTCGAACGAGACGTGATCCAGCGCGGTCCTCTTGCCGTAGACCTTGGTCAAGTTTTCGGCCGTGATCACTTCACGGTTCCCGCCAGTGAGACTGGTCCGAGAAAAGAATTGCCGCTCGCCGTCATCTGAAGCCGGACCTCGTTAGAGGTCGGATTGATGGCGACGTCGGGCAACGCGCTGACACCGAGCGCCGAATAGCTCACCGGGACCCAGGCCGATGTCGACCAGTCCCATGCGTTGACCTGGGCGGTTTGGGAAGACACTGGGGGACCGCCCTTCTGGACCTGATTGCTTGTGTCCAGCGTCGCGTTCGCCAGGTGCAGGCCAGTGGCGATCGCGGGCGTGAAGTCGTATGTCACGGTTCCGTTCTGGGTCGCCACCCCGGTGGGCGGTCCAGCTTGGACGTCGCCTTCAATGTCGGTGAAACGGCTGACCACGATCCCAGTTGGCAGTGAACCTGCTCCAATCGCTTCGACTGTAAGCGGAAGGACCACGGCGGTCTCGGCCGTCGCGGCGGACGCCTGGCTGCCGGCGACGTTGATCTGCTCAAACGGCTGCTTCGTCCACCCGACGACCATGGGTGTGATCGTCGAGTTGAAGCCGTTGAAAGCCCCCCACGAGATCAATGACAGGATCCCAGTCTTCTCAGTGCCTACGCGGTCGGCGTCGGTGGGTGGGTTGAACTGTGGGCCGTTGTTGAAGTTGGAGTAGATCGTGAGGATCGCGGGTGGCCCGGTGGTCGGATTCGAAACCTTGGGCGCGACATCGAATGTCGCCGTGGCGCCCGGCGCCAAAGCTGGAATCAACTGGTATCCGTCCCCTGCCAGGACCACGGCGTCGGTGAAGCGGACCGAGGAGTTGTTTCGGATGGTGCCGGTCAGTTTGCCGTTGACAAGCTTTGCGGTTGCGACCAGCTGGGGAGAGTCGATCACAGCTTCCGAGGCGAAGCCGCGCAGGACAAAGGCGGTCATGCCTGGCATCGTGATCGAGTTGCTGTCGGCGCTGACCCGGATGAGATCGGTGGAGGAGCCGGGCAACCCGCCGTTGTTCGAGAAGAGGGGCCCGACCATGGGACGGCCGCCGACCACGTTGACCTGATAATCACCGCGCGTCGGGGTCAGGACGCCTGTATACGACTCCTCGTAAGCGCGGTCCCAACCTGGCTGCAGGTGAACGATCGAGACCTGGTTTGTCTGCACCGATCGGCCCTTGGTGAAGAGGCCGGCGCCGAATGCACCAGCTGATGCGACGATCGCGATGAGCGGCACCGTGATCCACGCCAGCGCTCGCCGGTGCATGGCTCGAAGCACGAAGTAGTTGATCGGACCGACCAACAGCACGTAGGCAAGGATGAGAAGCCCGATCACCAGCAGTGACGGCAGGTCGAGGGCGGGCAAGCTGCTCAGGGCCTGGGACACCGTGTTGCTTCGCTCAGTGATCGACCCGCCCGACCCTACGAACCCACCTTTGCCAAAGCCAACGCCTTGAGCCGATGCCGAGTTGAACACGGTGCGGACGAGGATCTGGCGGAGCAGCGCGTTTGTCCCGCTCCAGCTGGCGATCGGCTCCTGGTTCCAGTCGAACGTCGCGATGGTCACTACTCCGCTGCCGACGAACCTCTCCACCAGCAACGGGCTGCTGCCCTCCGATAGCCAGGCGTTTGACCCCGTGCTGACGCCGCCCGTCGCGACCTCAAGCCCCGACAAGTTGTCAGGGGCCCCAACCGACCCGAGTGTGATCGTGCCGGCGACCTGCATCGGCAGCATCGTCGAAGACACTCCGGCGAGTGTCTTGCGCCATGAGGCGCCGGTGCCCAGCAGTAAGTTGCCTCCATTCTGGACATAGTCCGTGAGGGCGCCGCGTTGGGCCGCGGTCAGAGTGTCTGTGGCGAAGTCGTCGATCGCGAGCAGGTCGAATGCCCGCAAGAGGATTGCCGAGTCGCCCACGTCTTCGAGCGATCGATGCACGACGCTCGCTGCAATGCTTCC
>DATBZP010000136.1:0-3439 GCA_036513135.1 Candidatus Dormiibacterota bacterium
AGCCTTTGGTCTGCCGCTCATGTCGAACGTTAGGTCCCTTGTGCAAGCGAGGAATGGCAAACCAACGTCGTCTATACGCGGAGGCGCTGTGCTGCACGAAACGCAGGTCACGCGAGGCAGTCTCTCGATGCCTGCGGTTGAAAGTCAGTCCGTTGAGGGCGCTCCGCGCCGCCGTGCTGCGCCGGGCAGTCAGTTCGTGAAGGTTGCCGCTCAAGCGGCGACTTCGGGTCATCGAAGGAACGCTCGAACCACGCAACCGTCGTATGCGTCCGGCGATCCCATCTTGATCTTGAGGGTCGCACCGTGAAGGATCGTGTCCACGTAGCAATAGGTGGACACGATGACAAGCGACAGACCCGCTTCGGGACCGGGGTCGAGGCGGCGCTACAGCGCAGAGCTGCAGGCGCAAGTGATGGCGGAGTGCTGTGCTCCGGGCGCATCGGTAGCCAAGGTGGCGATGTCGCACGGCATCAACGCCAACGTCGTGCATCGCTGGCGACAACTGGCGCGCGAGGGACGAGGCGCACCTGCACCGACAACCGATGAGTTCGTGCCGGTGTCGCTGCCGGCGATGTCGCCGCCTGCGAACGCACGCGACATCCAGATCCAGATGCGCCGAGGCGCGACCGCGATGACGATCAACTGGCCGCTGTCGGCGGCTGCCGAGTTCGGGGCCTGGATGCGCGAGCTGCTGCGGTGATCCGCGTCGACTCGGTGTGGCTGGCGATTGAACCTCTGGACATGCGCTCCGGGACCGAGGCTGCGTTGGCCCGGGTGGTGCGCGTCTTCGGCGCCGCCCACCCGCATCACGCCTACCTGTTCGCCAACCGGCGCGCCAACCGCATGAAGGTGCTGGTGCATGACGGCATCGGCGTGTGGCTGGCCGCGCGCCGACTCAACCAGGGCCGCTTCGTGTGGCCCAAGGACACTGGCGTCTCGGTGGGACTGACGCGCATACAGCTGGATGCGCTGGTCCTGGGACTGCCCTGGCAACGCGTCGGTGAGGCCGGCATCATCCGCGTGTTGTAGCCAAGGCAATTGGGGCAAGTTCGGGTGCACACGAGATGAGTCGTGTGGCACGATCCTGCCCCGTGATCGATGCGGCGCAACTGAACCAGCTCGACGCGCAGCAACTGCGCGACGTGGTGCGCTCCCTGATGAGCGACATGGCGGCCAAGGAGGCCGCGATCGCGCAGCACGACGCCGAGATCGAGCGGCGCGATCGCGAGATCGCCTTCAAGCAGGCGGTGATCGACAAGATCAACCACGAGATGGCGGTGCTCAAGCGGCTCAAGTTCGCCGCCAAGTCCGAGGCCTTCACCGCCGAACAGAAGAGCCTGCTGGAAGAGACGATCGATGCCGACCTGGCGGCGCTGCAGGTCGAGCTCGACAAGGTCGTGCCCGACAAGCAGGACAAGCAGGACAAGGGCGAGAAGAAGACGCCCAAGCGCCAGGCGCTGCCGGCGAACCTGCCGCGCCGCGAGATCCACCACGAGCCCGAGAACACTACCTGCAGCTGCGGCTGTGCGCTCAAGCGCATCGGCCAAGACGTATCGGAGAAGCTCGACTACGTGCCGGGCGTCTTCACCGTCGAGCGTCATGTGCGCGGCAAGTGGGTCTGCACGCACTGCGAGACTCTGGTGCAGGCGCCTGTGGCGCCGCACATCATCGACAAGGGTATCCCCACGACCGGGCTGCTGGCGCAGGTGCTGGTGGCCAAGTTCCTCGATCACCTGCCGCTGTACAGGCAGGAGCACATCTTCGAGCGCGCCGGGCTGGCCATCGCAAGATCGACCCTGGCGCAGTGGGTCGGCGAATGCGGCGCCCAGCTGCAGCCGCTGGTGGACGCGCTGGCGGCGGAGATGCTGAAGCACGACGTGCTGCACGCCGACGAGACGCCGGTGGCGATGCTCAAGCCGGGCAACGGCAAGACGCACCGGGCCTACCTGTGGAGCTACTGCACGACGAGCTTCAACCCGGTCAGGGCCGTCGTCTTCGACTTCGCCGACAGCCGGGGTGGCCAGCACGTGCGCGGGTTCCTCGGGCTGCCCGGGACCGAGAACAACCCCGGCTGGAAGGGACGCCTCGTCTGTGATGACTTCAGCGGCTACAAGGCCTGCTTCGAGCTCGGGGTGACCGAGGTCGGCTGCATGGCACACGCCAGGCGCAAGTTCCATGACCTGTGGATCCACCACACCAGCCCGCTCGGCGAGCAGGCGCTGAAGTTCTTCGTGAAGCTCTACGAGGTCGAGCGCGAGGTACGCGAGCTCGCCGACGACGAACGCAAGGCGATCCGGATCGAGAAGACCAAGCCGATCGCCGACGCCCTGCACCAATGGCTCACGCAGCAGCGCCAGAAGGTGCCGGACGGCTCGGCCACGGCCAAGGCGATCGACTACAGCCTCAATCGCTGGAAGGCACTCATGCGGTTCATCGAGGATGGCGCGCTGCCGATCGACAACAACTGGGTTGAGAACCAGATCCGGCCGATCGCTATCGGACGCAACAACTGGCTGTTCGCCGGAAGCCTGCGTGCCGGCAAGCGGGGCGCCGCGATCATGAGCCTGGTGCAATCCGCGCGGCTCAACGGGCACGATCCCTATGCGTATCTGCGCGACGTGCTCGAGCGGCTACCCACGCAGCCGGCCAGTAGGACCGACGAGTTGTTGCCGCATCGCTGGCGAGCGCCGTGATCAGCGCCCTGACCAACATCACTGCGCTGGTCGAAGGAGGCGGCGAGATCACGCTCGGCCACCTCGACGCCATCGGCAAGTGCGTCGCAACCGCCACCGACGACGCGCAATGCCTGGCCATGCTTGTGCGCCGCAAGGGCGAGTCGCTCGACGCGCTGCTGCGCCGGCTCGATGCCGCAATCGTCGACGCCTACGAGAACGAGCACTTCGCCGACGAGATCAACCCTCCGACCCCATCCGCTTCACGTAAGTCACGACGCTTAACTTAGCAAGACGTGTTCGCCGGACGCTTACGGCGTTCTCGCTCGCGACCGGGTTGCGGGCTGCGAACGTCACCGGGTTAATGTGGTCGCAAGTGGACCTGGAACGGCGGCTGGCGTGGATCCATCCGGATCAGGCGAAGGCGCGAAAGGCGATACCGGTTCCGCTCAATGCGGAGGCGGTGGCGGCGATCGCGAAGCAGCTTGGAAAGCACGCCACGCATGTGTTCAGCTATCGGGGAAGCCGAATCACTCAGGTCAGCACCGGGGCCTGGTATTCGGCGCTGAAGCGGGCGGGCATCGAAGACTTTCGGTGGCACGACCTTCGGCACACCTGGGCCAGCTGGCACGTGCAAGGCGGCACGCCCTTGTTCGTCTTGCAGGAGATGGGGGGCTGGGCGAGTGCGGAGATGGTGAGGCGCTACGCTCATCTAGCCGCTGATCATCTGGCGCCCTATGCAGAGCGCCTTGGCGGGCCGTGTGAGA
>DATBZP010000137.1:0-31860 GCA_036513135.1 Candidatus Dormiibacterota bacterium
GGTCCCCGCGAAATCGAAGATTTCGTGGGGTGGGAACAGAATTCGGAACAGGTCCTCCGCCACATGGACAGTCTATTGGCCTATCGCGTTCGCCCCCGAGGGGCCCGAGCCAGAACAAAAAAAGGGAGTCCCGAGCCGGGACTCCCTTGCAGAACTATTTGGCGTATTCGACGGCCCTGGTCTCGCGCACTACGGTGACGCGGATCTGGCCGGGGAAACTGAGCTCGCTTTCGATGCGCTTAGCGATATCCCGCGCCATGAGCTGAGCGGCGGTGTCGTCGATCTGCTCCGGCTTGACCAGGATCCGAACCTCGCGACCGGCCTGGATGGCGTAGGACTGCTGGACGCCCTGGAACGAATTGGCGATCTCCTCCAGCTTCTCGAGCCGCTTGACGTAAGCCTCCAGCGACTCCCTGCGCGCCCCTGGGCGGGCAGCGGAGATGGCGTCGGCCGCGATCAGCAACAGCGCCTCGAGGCTGTGTGGCTCCTCGTCGTAGTGATGCGCACGCACCGCGTGCACGACCGCGGCGGGTACCCCGTGTCGCTGCAGCAGGTCCGCTCCGATCACGGCGTGCGAGCCCTCGACCTCATGGTCGATGGACTTGCCGATGTCGTGCAGGAGGCCAGACAGCTTCGCGATTTGGACGTCGGCGCCAATCTCAGACGCCATCATGGCGGCGAGATAAGCGACCTCTTTCGAGTGGTTCAGCACCTGCTGTCCGTAGCTGGTGCGAAAACGCAATATGCCGAGATGGCGGACGACCTCGGGATGAAGTCCCTGCAGGCCGACCTCCAGGACCGCCGCCTCCCCTTCTTCTTTGACCCGTTGCAGGACCTCCACGCGGGACTTGGCGACGATCTCTTCGATGCGGGCCGGATGGATCCGGCCGTCGACGATGAGCTTGTTCAGCGCGACCCGCGCCACCTCGCGGCGGACGGGGTCGAAGCCGCTGATGATGACGGCTTCCGGGGTGTCGTCGACGATGAGGTCGATCCCGGTCGCCTGCTGAAGAGCGCGGATATTGCGCCCTTCCTTGCCGATGATTCGCCCCTTGAGCTCGTCCGTCGGCAGCGGCAGCACCGAGACCGAGACCTCGGCGGTCTGGTCGGCGGCGATGCGCTGGATCGACTCGGTGACGATCTCCCTCGCGCGACGATCGCTCTCGTCGCGAGCCGCTAACTCCGCTTCGCGCACTTTGTGGGCGACTTCGTTGCGGAGCTCCTGCTCGACCTGTCCCATCAGGATTCCCTGAGCCTCCTGGCGGGTCATGTTGGCGACCCGCAGCAGCTCCTTTTCCTGCTGGCGATAGCTGTCCTCAAGCTGAGCTCGGATGTCGTCGAGTGACTTCTCCCGGCTGCCGAACTCGCGTTCACGCCGGTTGAGGTCTTCGCCCTTGCGGTCGAGGTTCTCCTCTTTCTGGAGAAGGCGCTTTTCGATCTGCAAAGACTCTGCCCGATACTCGCGGGCTTCCTGTTCGGCGGTGGTGCGGATCTTGACCGCTTCCTCCTTGGCTTCGAGCAGCTTCTCCTTGGCCTGGGTTTCGGCCTCGGATGCGGTCTGCTGGGCTTTGAGCTCCAGAGCGCTGGTCCCATCGCCCTGCCGGCGTTGAAGCAGAAGGTAAGCCGCTCCAAAACCGGCGAGGAGTGCCACCACCACCAAGATCGGTACGTAGACGATGACAGGCATGTGACATGCACCTCGTTTATTCGATTGTCAAAGTGCGGATCCATCGCAGGACCGTCGGAGGTCCCGCCTTGGGTTGGCTCTATGACTACGGGCGCGACATTCGCGACCCGTGTGACGTCACAAATTCTAGTCTTCGGTGTCCGGCGACGTCCCAGCCAGCGCCGCCCGGCATGCGGCGCGAACGATCGTGGTCGAAAAACCACGACGCAGGAGCTTGGAACCGACGCCGTCGAGCATCTCCCGATATCCGGAGGCGGGCTTTTTGGCGTGCAGGCGTTCGGCGAGCCGCGTGGCCGAGGCCAGCTGTGCGTCGGGATCGAAACCGGCCAGCGCGGCATCGGCCAGGGCTCGATCGACCCCCCTGGCGGCGAGCTCGGCTGAAAGCGCCAGAGGGCCCCGCAGAGCCCGTCGCCGCCTGACGTGCCCCTCCGCGAACGAGCGGTCGTCCAGATAGCCCAGCTCGATCAGCCGGCTCAATGCCAGCTCAACGTCATCCGCCGAGTAACCGCGCCGGCTGAGCTTGCGGCGCAGCTCGACCCGAGAGTGTGCTCTCCGGCCGAGCAAGCCAAGTCCTGTCTCTAAGGCACCGACTGCGGGCTGCGCCCGTCGCGCACTGGCGTTGGGTTGCGGCCGGCGAGCGCTGCCGGGGCCTCTTTCGACCGCGCCTCTAGAACTCCTCCGCCGCACCCGCGGGGGCCCTCAAGACGCCCGCCGCCTTCATCACCGCAGACGGCGTGCCGCCTGCCGCCTTTTCTCTCACCCGCGCTTCGATCTCGGCAGAAAGGGTCGGATTCTCCCGCAGGTAGTTGCGGACGTTCTCGCGGCCCTGGCCGAGGCGCTGATCCCCGTACGACATCCAGGTGCCGCTTTTCTCCAAGATTCCGTACTCGAGCGCGGCGTCGATCAGCGAGCCCTCGCGCGAGATGCCCTCGTTGAAGAGGATGTCGAACTCCGCCGACCGGAATGGTGGCGCGACCTTGTTCTTCACCACCTTGACCTTCACCCGAGCGCCAACGGAATCGAGACCCGACTTGATGACCTCCACCTTCCTGATGTCGAGCCGCACCGACGAGTAGAACTTGAGCGCGCGACCACCGGGCTGCGTCTCGGGGTTTCCGAACATGATCCCAACCTTCTCGCGCAGCTGGTTGAGGAAGATGACCGAACAGTTCGACTTTGAGATTGCCGCGGTCAGCTTGCGCAGCGCCTGCGACATCAGCCGTGCCTGCAGTCCCATGTGAGAGTCCCCCATCTCGCCTTCGATCTCGGCCTTCGGCACCAGCGCTGCCACCGAGTCGATGACGATCACGTCGACCGCCCCGGACCGAACGAGGACCTCGACGATCTCGAGCGCCTGCTCGCCGGTGTCCGGCTGGCTGATGAGGAGGTCGTCGATCTTCACCCCGATTCGCGACGCGTAGAGAGGATCCAGGGCGTGCTCTGCGTCCACGAACGCCGCCACGCCACCCTGCTTCTGCGCTTCCGCGATGACGTGGAGGGCGAGTGTGGTCTTTCCGGCCGACTCAGGGCCGTACAGCTCGGTCACGCGGCCACGCGGAATCCCTCCCACCCCGAGCGCGAGGTCGAGCAGCAGCGCACCGGTGGGGATGACCATGATCTCACCGCGCAGCGCGGCCTGTTCGCCCAACTTCATGATCGAACCCTTCCCGTAGCTCTTGACGATCTGTGAAATCGCGGACTCGAGGGACTTTTCCTTTTCCTTTTCCAATGTCGTGAATGCCTCCTAAGTGGTTGCGGCGAGTGTTCTACGTCGTGGGGCTGAGGTCAACGTCGTTAACAGGCCGGTGGCTGGTGAGTGTAACGAACAAGTGTTCGTCGGTCAAGGGGGGTGATCAAGCCGTCTTCGCCCGTGCGCTCGACCTGGCTTCTTCGGCCAACAGCCGGAGCGCCTGGACTGCTGCCTGCCGACGGTTGGACCGCCGGTCTCCGCTGAACCTGAATTCGTGAGACGCCGTGCCCCGGGCCGAGGAGACCGCGATGTACGTCAGGCCGACCGGCTTGCCACTCACCTGGCCGTCGATCTCTGGGCCGGCGATCCCCGTCACCCCTGCCGCGAGGTCGGTCCCGAAGCGCGATCGGGCGCCCTCCGCCATCGCCTCGGCGACCTCGCTGCTCACCGCGCCCATCCGACTCAGAAGCGCCGGAGGAACCGCGAGCTGATCGCGCTTGGCTTGGTCCGAGTACGCGATCACGCCGCCGAGAAAGTACGCGGAGCTGCCGGGTTGGTCGGTGATCAAGGACCCGACCATGCCGCCCGTGCAGGATTCGGCCACCGCGACGCTCAGACCTCCCTTGCGCAACAGGTCGCCAAGCTCGCGCGCCGCATCACCCGTTTCCTCATCCGCGGGCCCTCCCGCACTTGGGCCAACCCGGCCCGGCGAGCGCGCCGTGTCGAGGCGCCCGATCAAGTAGCGGAACCGCCAGAGATAGTCGAGGCCGCTCCAGATCGTGAAGATGATCGCCACGCCGACCGCGATGTCTGCGAGCGGTATGACGATCGGGTATGGACGCTGCAGGATCAACAGCGTGACGGCGCTCATCTGCATGACCGTCTTGGTCTTCCCGAGAGGAGCCGCACTTATCACACGCCCCTGAGTCGCCGCAACCGAACGCAGGATCGTGATCATGAGCTCGCGCGAGAAGATGACGACCACGACCCAGGCGGCCACAAGGCCCTCCTGCACCAATACGATCAGGACGGACAACACGAACAGCTTGTCCGCCAGCGGGTCCAGGAACTTACCGAAGTCGCTAACCGTCTCGCGCCGGCGCGCAATCTCCCCGTCCAGGATGTCGGTCAGGGAGAAGACGATGAAGAGTCCTGCAGCCAGCTGGTCGTGCCCCGGGAAGCGCGCCACGAGCAGCACCATCAGCGGCGGGATCGCCACCAGGCGGCTGATCGTCAGCGCGTTGGGAATGTTCACTTAGAGACCTCTAAGGTGAAGTTTGCGACGAGAAGTCCCGACTTGCCACCCCTGTGCCCAGAGCACCGACCGAACGCCCGTCGACGGTTATGAACGTGGCCGCCGCCTTGCCGCTCGTGATCTTGACGTCCACTCCGCTGAAGTAAACAACCGAGCCGGCCGGAAGCGTCTTCCCCGCGTTGGCATATGCAGGCCTACCGTCGACGAACGCGTTGATCCATACCTCCTCCGTCACCCTGACGCCGACCACGATGGGTCGCGGCTGCGGCGATGGCGAGGGGACCGGTGTCGCTTGTGGCGCGACGGCGGCCAGCTGGGTGGACGGCGAGGTGCCGGCCGGTCGCTGGTCCGCGTGGATCTGGCGCCATGCATAGCCGCTGAACACTCCGGCGAGCAGGACCAGACCAACGGCGGCCATGGCCGGTGCCGTGATGACCAGGCGAGGTCGCGTGGCGATCTTCCCGAGGCTGAGCTGCCGACGCGTATCACTGGCCGGCGCTCGAATCATCTCGGCGAGCGGCTCCGGGTCGAGGCCGAGGTACCGAGCATAGGTCCGCAGATAGCCCTTTGCGTAGACGGGAGCGGGCAGACGCTCCAGGTCACCTTCTTCGATTGCCTTCAGATAGTCGGCCTGGATCCGGGTCGCGGACGCCGCCTGCTGGATGGTGAGGCCACGCTCGCCGCGCTTGGCAGCAAGGGCCTCACCGACTTTCATTCGATGCCTAACCGCTCCAGCAGCTCATCGACGTCGGGGAGAGTCATCAGCACCTCGCGCGACTTCGATCCCTGGTAGCTGCCGACGACACGGTGCTCGGCGAGCTGGTCGACGATGCGGCCTGCCCGCGAGTAGCCGACGTTGAACTTGCGCTGCACCAGTGAGACTGATGCGGAGCCCTCGGCGGCCACCGCCCGCGCGGAACGCGGGAAGAGCGGATCCAGCTTGCGCTCTGAGGCCTGTCCGCCCTCCCACTCGGAGCCTGTCCTCTCGTCGAGGATCTCCTCCATATAGCGTGGTCCGCCCTGTGACTTCCAGAAATTGACGACCGCCTCAACCTCCGGGTCGCTGACGAAGGCGCCCTGGATGCGTGTCGGCTTGCCCGCGTCGACCGGCTGGTAGAGCATGTCGCCGCGACCGAGAAGCTTCTCCGCTCCGCCCGTGTCGAGGATGACCCGGCTGTCCACCTGCGAACCCACGGCAAACGCTATACGCGAAGGGATGTTGGCCTTGATCAGCCCTGTGATGATGTCGGTCGACGGCCGCTGCGTCGCGATGATCAGGTGGATGCCGACCGCTCGCGCCAGCTGCGCTATGCGGCAGATGAGCTCTTCGATCTCACCTGCGGCGACCATCATCAGGTCGGCCAGCTCATCGATGACGATCACGATGTATGGCAGCTGCCTGGCGAGGCGTTGCGTCGCCTTCTCGTTGTAGGCGGCGATGTTGCGCACGCCCTCGGCCGAGAACATCTTGTACCGGCGATCCATCTCTGCGACCGCCCAGCGCAAGGCCGCAGCGGCCTGGTGCGATTCGACGAGCACCGGCAGAGCCAGGTGCGGCAGCCCGTTGTATCCGGTCAGCTCGACGCGTTTCGGGTCGATGAGCAGAAGTCTCATGTGGTCGGGCGTGACCTGGAACAGAAGGCTCGTGATCAATGCGTTGATGCATACGCTCTTGCCCTGGCCGGTAGCGCCGGCGATGAGCAGGTGCGGCATCCGCGTCAGGTCGGAGATGATCGACGCACCTGACACATCGTTGCCGAGGCCGAGCGCGAGGGCATGGGTGCCTTCGCGGAAGGCTGCCGTCTCGAGCACCTCACGGATGGTGACCAGGCTCGCCGCCTTGTTGGGGACTTCGATGCCGACCGCAGACTTGCCCGGGATCGGCGCTTCGATGCGGAGCGGCGCAGCGGCCAGCGCAAGCGACAGGTCGTTCTGCAGGGCCGTGATTCGCTTCACCTGGACCCCGGCGCCGGGCTGGATCTCGTACTGCGTCACCGCCGGGCCGGTATTGACGCCGATGACCTTGCACTCGACACCGAACGTCGCGAGCGTGGTCTCGATGATCCTGACGTTGCGTTTGATCTCGTCCGCCATCCGCTCACGCCGGGCGGTCACCGTATCGAGCAAGGTGATCGGCGGCAGCTTCCAATCGATCTCGGGCAGGTCATCTTCGAGCTCGGCCACGACGCGCAGCGCCGGCGGCTGTGCGAGCTCCTCGTCCGAATCGCCGGCCTTGACCGTGGCTTTCGAAGTCTGTGGTTCCGGTTCCTCGATCTCCCAGGGCTTGGCCGCCTCGAGGGCAGGAGGCGGCGTTGCAAAGCTGGCAGCCGACTTCGCGAGCTCATCGCTCGTCGCAGGCACGGGCTTGTTGGCTTTGCCCTTCGCGGGTGCCGGCGGCGAGACCAGATTCTGCAGTCGCATGCGTTCTGCGTAGGCGGCCTGGCCGGCGGCGACCACTGTCGCGAGCATCGCGCCAGGGCTGAAGTGGACCGTGACGATGAGTCCGATCACCAGCAGCGCGACCAGGAGCACCCACGCTCCAGGGCGGCCCAAGACCTGGATCACGGCTCTGTCGATCCCCTGGCCGGCCGACCCACCGTGTCCGGTCAGGCCGAATATCCCGACGAGCGCAATCACCGCGACTGCTCCCGAGACGATGTCGACAGGTCGAGGCCGGGGTGCTTTCGGCCAGAGCAGATACGCACCTAGCGCCAGCGCCGCGCCCACGGGCACGAACCATGCCCGATCGAACGTTGCGATCAACCAGTCGCGAATGCCGACGAGGATCGAGCCCGCGTTGCTCGCCAGGGCCAGGAGGCCAAGCAGTGCGATGAGAATCAGCAGAACACCTGTGATCTCGCGCGCCTGCCGTTGCGTGAGGTGCGGCCTCGTGGCGCGCTTGCTCTTTCCTGCGCGCCCACGGCTAACAGAGCGCACAGCGCGACGAGCGCCGTTTGCGGAGTGACGTGAGCCTCGGGATGTGGTGCGACGCATGCTGCGGCCCCTGGAGCCGAAGCCGATTCTACACCGCCCCTTGCAGGCAGCCGCTGCCGGCGATCCAGATTCCACTGACCGCCGCGAGCGATACTCTCCGCGTGGCAGTCGATCCGTTCGCCGAGGCCGAGACCCGCTACAAGTTTCTCGTCGCTGAGCGGCGCTCGGGCAGCCTGCCACCCCGCGCGTTCAGGTTGGCGGTCAGAGACATTGCCGTGCTCGACAGCGAGGGACGCCGCTGGATGCTGGGACCGGAAGACGGCATCTGGTACCGTCGCGAAAATGAACGCTGGCTCCAGGCGGATCCGCCGCGGCGCCTGGTCTGCGCGTCCTGCGGTCACCACAACCTGGGCCGGCACAGCTTCTGCGTCGAGTGCGGACAGCGTCTGAATCGTTAATCGGGGCTCGCATCTCCCCCCACCCGGCGCTGCGCGCCACCCTCCCCCTTGCGGGTGAGGAGAAACAGATCAGCGGTGTCCCTGGGCCTGGGCGATCCCGTAGATCAGGCCGGCGACCAGTGGAATGAGTGCCGCGAGGAACCACAGCCGCCACCAAAGTGGCCTCGGGTCGCCGCTGACCATCTCGTGGCCGCAGAAGCCACAGTAGCGGTCGAACGGTCCGGCGATTCCGCGGCAGCTGCCGCACTGGTGGAGTTGGAGGCTGCAATGGGCGCAGCGCGGCTCCTCGGCGTGGTTCAGCACCATGGCAGGCTGGTCGCAGCGCGGACACAGGCTGGGGGCGACAAGGGCTAGAGGAGGAAGCTTCATCGCATGACTAGCGTGGCAGGGCGGCCGAGTTCACCTCGGCCGCAACTTTGTTCCTCATCTCTGCCAAACATCTCCAGAAGTAACTATTCCGTAAATCACATCCCGGGAATGGGAGCAGCGCCTGCGCCCTTTGGGGTCCCCGCGTCTTGGTCGCGGCGTAGCCGATCAAGGAAAACCGTCTGGTTTTCACTCATATCTCTGTCACTACGGGGATCACCATAGGGCGGCGGCGGGTCTGACGGTAGACGGTCTTGGAGACCGCGTCGTGGATCGCTTCCTGCAGCAGGTTGAGATCGGGTCGGGTCTGGGTAAAGCGCGCGATGCTGTCAACTGCTGCCGCCCGAGCGTCGGCCATCAGCTTCGATGACAGCTCCGGCTCGATCACACCGCGTGAGATCAGGTCGGGCCCGGCACGGACCTTGGCGGTGTCGCGGTCAAGCGCGAGGGTCACGACCAGGATGCCATCCTCGGCTAGGTGCCGGCGATCTCGCAGCACCACCTGTTCAACGTCCCCCACCCCGAGGCCGTCGACATACACGAGCCCGGTGCCCACCTTCTCGCCCAGCGAGATCGTGTCGGCGTCGAGCTCCACCGTCTCGCCGTCCTCGACGACGATGATCCGATCCTTCGCAACGCCGGCCTCGCGCGCGATCTCGGAGTGCAGCAGCAGCTGCCGGTATTCGCCATGCACCGGGATGAAGTTTCGCGGCCGGACCGAGTCCAGCATCTCCCGAAGGTCGTCGCGCTGGGCGTGGCCGGTCACGTGCACGTTGCCCACCTCGGAGTAGAACACGCGCGCTCCGTGGCGGTACAGGTTGTTCACGGTCTGGTGGACCATGCGCTCATTGCCCGGGATGGGCCGGGCTGAGATCACGACCCAATCGCCCTTGAGCACGTTCACGAATGGATGGCGCTGTGCCGCAAAGCGGGCCAGCGCCGACATCGGTTCGCCCTGGCTGCCAGCGGTGAGCAGCAACAGCTTGGACGGCGGGACGCGATCGATCTCCTCAAGGGGTACGGTCAGCCCGTCGGGAACCTTGAGGAAACCGAGCTCGCGCGAAGTCTTGAAGTTGGTCTGAAGGCTGCGTCCTACGACGGCGACGCGCCGGCCGAACTGGCTTGCCGTCCGCACCAGGTGCTGGATGCGGTGGATGTTGGACGCGAAGTTGGCCACGACGATTCGGCCGGGGGCGTCGGTGAAGATCCGCTCGAGGGCCGGATGCAGGTCGCGCTCCGAGCCCGAGCGTCCCGGCCGCTCCGCGTTGGTCGAGTCGCTGAGCAGGAGCAGCACTCCTTCATCGCCGAGCCGGCGAAAGCGAGCCATGTCTGTGGGGTATCCGTCGGGTGGGTCCGGATCCAGCTTGAAGTCGCTCGTATAGACGACCTTTCCGACCGGGGTGTCGATGGCCAGAGCCACGGCGTCGGGGATGGAATGACACACGGCGATCGTTTCCACACGAAACGGCCCCAGCTGTACCGAGTCGCCGACGCGCACCTCACGGAGGTCGGCCTCGCGCAGGAAACGGTGCTCCTTCAGCTTCGGTTTGACGAGCCCGAGGGTCAGGCGTGTGCCGTAGACCGGAACGTTGAGCTTCTTCAGCGCGTACGGGAGACCCCCGATGTGGTCTTCATGGCCGTGCGTCAGGAAGATGCCGAGCACGTCGCGATCCGGCTGAAGGAGGTACGAGATGTCCGGCAGCACGAGGTCGATGCCGGGCATGTCCTCCTGGGGAAACATGAGGCCGGCGTCGACGACGAGGATCTTCTCCTCCCATTCGAGCGCCCACATGTTGATGCCGACCTCGCCGAGTCCCCCGAGGGGGATGTAACGGAGTCGCGGCGCAGTCATCGGGGTCCCCACGAACTCACGCCGAAGGCTCCGACTTCGTGGGGCTTTTTCGAGGGGGTTCTCACAAGAGGCGCAGCTGCTCGGCTTCCTGCTTTGTTGGTGCGGCCGGCGCGGGTGGCGGAGGCGGAGCCAGGAGCGCCGCGAGGTATGCCTTGACCCGATCGAAGTCGTGCTCGAGGTCGGCCACCAGAGCGCCGTTGTGCAGCGCGGCGGCCGGGTGGTAGAGCGGCACGTAAGCGACGTCACCTCGCTTGAGCAGGCTCCCGTGGATGCGCGAGATCGAGCCCTGGCCGGGCATCAGGCGCTCAAGCGCGTGACGACCGAGGATGAGGACGACCTTCGGCCGCACGAGCTCCAGCTGGCGTTGGAGATATGGCGAGCACGACTCGGCTTCGTTGGGCATCGGGTCGCGGTTCATGGGCGGGCGGCACTTGAGAACGTTGGTGATGTATACGTCCGCCCGGCTCAGCCCGATCCGCGAGAGAAGAGTGTCGAGCAGTTTGCCGGCCGCGCCCACGAACGGCTCGCCCTGGCGGTCTTCATTGAAGCCCGGAGCCTCACCGACGATCAGGATGTCGGAAGGACACGGACCGACCCCTGGCACCGCCTGGGTGCGAGTGGCATGCAGGCCGCAGTTCGTGCATGAGCGGATCGTGGCGTGGAGCTGAGCCAGCTCCTCGACGGAGTTAAGCGACTCTTACTCCCGCCTTGAAGGTGATCAGGTCGCCGGCATCGCGCACGGTCTTCATGACCGATTGCAGCTGCTCGTCGGTCAGCGGCACGAGCGGCAATCGGAATGGCCCGGCCGGGAAGCCCATCGCATTCAGCACCGACTTGATCGGCACCGGGTTGGCTGCGGTTGTCATGAGCGTTTTGATCACCGGCAGCAGGCCGAGGTGGATCTGGCGCGCGACATCGTTCTCACTCTTCGAGTAGGCGTCGATCATCTTCTTCATCGAGCGACCTGCGATGTGAGACACGACGCAGATCACGCCATAGCCGCCGGCTGCCAGTACCGGGAGCGTCCAGCTGTCATCGCCGCTCCACACCTTGAATCGCGCCGGCTTGCCGGCGCACACGAAGCCGATCTGATCCAGGTCCCCGCTCGCCTCCTTGACGCCGAGGATTCCCGGGAGCTCGGCGCAGCGCAGCGTGGTGGCGGCGGTCATGTTGACGGCGGTACGGCCCTGGATGTTGTACATGATCGTCGGGCCCACTTCTGAGATCGCCTTGAAGTGCTGGTACATGCCTTCCTGCGGCGGTTTGTTGTAGTAGGGGACGACGGCGAGCAGCGCGTCGGCGCCCGCCTGCATCGCACGCTCGGAGAGCTTGACCGAGTGGTGCGTGTCGTTGCTGCCGGTTCCGGTGACGACATTCTTGCCGGGGATCGCCTTCTTGACGGCCTTGAGCAGCTCGATCTTCTCGTCGTCGCTCAGGGTCGGTGCCTCTCCCGTGGTGCCGGCAACCACGACTCCGTCTGATCCGTCGGCGACGAGCAGGACGGCCAGCTTCTCGGCGGCCTCGTAGTCCACCGACCCGTCGGACTTGAATGGTGTGACCATCGCGGTGAGAAGACGTCCGATCTCAGTCGTCATTGATTAATGACCTCCTCCAGTCCCGCCCGAAGCACGATTACGGGTGGCACCGGCCGCGATCACTCCCATGGCGATGGCTTGCTCGGCGATCTGGACCGCGTTCAGCGCCGCTCCTTTGCGCAGGTTGTCTGACACCAGCCACAGGGCCAGGCCGTTCTTGGTCGACGCGTCGTTTCGGATGCGGCCAACATACACCTCGTCTTTGCCCGCGACCCCATGCGGAGTCGGGTACAGCTTCGCGTGCGGGTCATCCTCGACGATCACGCCCGGCGCAGTGGCGAAGAGGGTGCGCGCCTCATCCGCGGTGATCTTCTCCGTAGTCTCGAGGAAAACGGACTCTCCATGTCCAACCGGCACTGGAACGCGCACGCAGGTCGCGGTGATGCGCAGCTCCGGCATGTGGAGGATCTTCCGGGTCTCGTTGACGATCTTGACCTCTTCCTCGTTGTAGCCCTCCGCCTCAGGCGTCCAGCCACCCGGCACGACGTTGTACGCCAGCTGGTATGGGTAGACGACCGCCTGAGGTTCGGCGCCCTCCGCGATCGCCTTCGTCTGCTCCTCGAGCTCGTCGACAAGCGCCCGGCCGGCGCCTGAGGCCGATTGGTAGGTCGAAACGAGGACGCGCTCGAGGCCCACGGCTCTTTTCAGAGGGTTGAGGATGACCGTGAGCGGAATGGCGCAGCAGTTGGGGTTGGCGATGATGCCCTCGTTGTCGCGGATGTCTTCGCTGTTCACCTCGGGCACGACGAGCGGAACGTTCTGCTTCATGCGCCAGGCCGAGCTGTTGTCGATGACCAGGGCTCCTGCTTCGGCTGCGACCGGTCCATAGATCAATGCGATGTCGCCACTGGCGGCGAAGAGCGCGATGTCGATGCCTCTAAACGCTTTCTCGTCGAGCGGCTCGACTTTGATCGAGCCGCCGTTGTAAGCCACTGTCAGACCGTTCGATCGCTCCGAGGCAAGGGCGGTGACGCGATCGCTTGGGAAATGCCGCTGTGCGAGCACTCGCAGCATTTCGCGCCCGACCATTCCGGTCGCGCCGACGACAGCAACGTTTAGTCGCTTGGAGGTGGGCACAGCCTCAGTTTAAATCGATCCAGGCGGAAGCGGAACGCCCTGCGCCGGCTGCATCGCCGCGTATTGCGCCGCGCGCGCTTGGTGGAGCTGGTTCACCGCCGCCACGAAGGCGGGATGCACGCGCCGGAGCTCTACCACTCGGTCGAACTGCCCAGGCTGCTGTTCCATGACGGTCCCGCGGGGGCCGATGAGCGGCCTGACTACGAGCAAGCCCACGAAGCCGGCGAGAAGAGTGAGCAAGCTGAGGATCACCAGCACTGCTGCAACGGCACCGGTCGTCGCGTTGTTTGAGCTGTTGCCCACGATCGCAGCCAGCACCCAAATGGCAATGGTGCCGATCACCAGACCACCGGGTATCCAGCTGGCGAGGGCAATGCGTCGGCTGCTCGCTTTTGTCAACGGCAGGTAGCCGCTAGCGCGGCGAGAAACCAGGTACATGATCAGAAGAGAGATGAGCACGCCCACGCCGCTGCACACGAGCAGGAGGAGCAGATAGGCCCACGCCGGCGCGGTCGAGAACTGGAACTTGCGCCAGGTTTCAGCCGGCGCGCCTGTCATCGCGCAAGTTGGGGGGAAATCGTTGGCCGCCAGCTGCGCCGCCCACACCCGGACGCGGTCGTGAGCGCTAAGCGCCGGCGTCCAGGCCAAGCAGCTGATCCAAACCGCGATAGAAGTGGGGCTCGCTGGTTACCTTGCGGACCGCGAGGAGCACGCCCGGGATGTACGCCTCACGGCTGGTCGTGCGGTGAATGATCGTAAGCGTCTGTCCGGGCAGCCCGAAGATGACCTCTTGGTCGGCGACGAAGCCCGGCAGCCGCACGCTGTGCACGGCGACGTTCCCCTCTTCCCCGCCTCGCGTCCCGGGCAGAGTCTCCTTCTCTGGTTTCTGGTGGCTGAAAGGTTTCTCGCGTCGCCTCGCCGCCAGGCGTTTCGCCGTGGAGAGCGCCGTACCCGATGGCGCGTCGAGCTTGGTCGCGTGGTGCATCTCGATCACTTCGGCCGCGTCGAAATGCGGGGCGGCGATGTCGGCCAGGTGCATCATCAGCACGGCCCCAATCGCGAAGTTTGGAGCGACGATCCCGCCAAGCCCCTTGCCCTTGCATGCAGTCTCAAGCTTGTCGACGGCGTCGGCGGCCAAGCCGGTCGTGCCGATTACAGGCGAGGCGCCCGCCGCGACAGCGGCGAGTGCGTTGTGCAGCGCTTCTGATGGTTTCGTGAAGTCGACCAGCGCACGCGGCCTCTTCTCTCGCAAGAAGGCGGCCAGGTCGTCGCCTAGCTCGATTCCGCCGACATACTCGATCCCTGGTTCCGATTGAAAGGCAGCGGCGAGCACAGAGCCGACCTTGCCGCGGTAGCCTGCGACCGCGACTCGGATGCGGTCAGCGGGCACCGCTGACCCCAGCCCCCGCTCCCGAACCACTGGGGTCCCCGCGCCATGGGCGCGGGAGGGTCCACGAAGCCGGGGTGGGGGTGCCCACGCCGGCAATCACCGCGGGTTCAACTTAGTTGCGGCGTGGACCGCGCCCACCGCCGCCGCCGTTTCGCCCACCGCGATCGCGGCCGCCGAAGCCACCCTCGCGGGGCGCCGGTGCCGGTGAGGCTAGCGCGACCGCCATCGCCTCCTTGTCGATCTTCTCTTCGATGGGCAGGCCCTTGGCGGTGAGCTCCTCGATCGCCGCCTGGCGGCTCAGGTTCAGCCTCCCCTGGCTGTCGATCTCGACCGCCTTAACGACGATCTCATCGCCGATGTTGCAGATCTCCTCCACCCTCTCGACGCGATGGTCGCTGAGCTTGGAGATGTGGACGAGGCCGTCCTGGTTGGGCAGCACCTCGACGAACGCGCCGAAGGGCATGATGCGGACGACCTTGCCGTTATAGATCCTGCCGACATCGACCTCGTCGGTGAGGCCTTTGATCCAGTCGATCGCCCGCTTGCCGCCTTCCTGATCGACTGCTGCGATGAACACGCGGCCGTCGTCCTCGACGTCGATCTGCGCGCCCGTCTCCTCGGTGATCTTGCGGATCATCTTGCCTCCAGGGCCGATGATGTCGCGGATCTTGTCCGGGTTGATCATGATCGTGGTGATTCGGGGCGCGTAGGTGCTCATCTCGCTCCGAGGCTTGGGCAGCACCGCCAGCATCTTGTCGAGCACAAAGAGGCGCGCCTCGCGAGCCTGCTCCAGCGCTTGCGCCAGGATCTCGTGCGTCAGGCCCTGGACCTTGATGTCCATCTGCAGGGCTGTGATGCCATCCCGCGTGCCGGCGACCTTGAAGTCCATGTCGCCGAGTGAGTCCTCGACTCCCTGGATGTCGGTCAGCACGGCGAACTTGCCGTCGCGCATGACCAGGCCCATGGCGATGCCTGCGACCGGCGACTTGATCGGGACTCCCGCGTCCATCAGCGCCAGCGTCGAGCCGCAAACCGAGGCCATCGATGTCGACCCGTTCGAGCTGAGGATCTCGGAGACCAGGCGCATCGTGTAAGGCCATTCCTCGACCGGCGGGATCACCGCGAGCAGCGCCCGCTCGGCAAGAGCTCCGTGGCCGATCTCGCGCCGACCGGGGCCGCGCAGCGGTCGAGCCTCGCCGACGGAGAACGGCGGGAAGTTGTAGTGGTGCATATAGCGCTTGAACTCTTCAGCGGTCAGACCGTCGAGCTTCTGCTGGTCCGACATCGAGCCCAGGGTCGCGATGGTCAGAGCCTGGGTCTGTCCCCGCGTGAACAGGCCGGATCCATGTGTGCGTGGCAGGACACCAACCTCGACGGTGATCGTGCGCACGTCCTTGAGGCCGCGACCATCGATGCGCACGCCCTCTTCGACCACGCGCTGGCGGACCCTGTCCTTCAGCGCCTTGTCGAACAGTTTGCCGAGGATTTCGATGTGCTCCGGGAACCGCTCGCCCAGCTCGACGACGGTCTTCCTGCGCAGGTCGTCGATGTCAGACTCGCGTGTTGCCTTGTCGGGGCTGTAGAGGACCTTGTCCAGCCGCAGCGCCAGGTATTCACCGACGATCTCGAGCATCTGCGGCGGGAAGGCCGCCGGCACCCACTCGCGCTTTTCTTTGCCGACCTGCTGCTGCAGCTCGATCTGGGCCGCGCAGATCCGCTTGATCTCGATGTGGGCCATCTCGAGGGCGTCGAGCACCGTCTGCTCGATGACGCCCTTGGCGCCCGCTTCGACCATCAGGATGGCGTCAGCGGTGCCGGCGACGACCAGGTCGAGCTCTGATTCGGCCATCCGCGACATTGACGGGTTGACGACGACCTGCCCGTCGAGGAACCCCATCCGCACAGCACCGACAGGACCGTCGAACGGTATGTCGGAGATCACGAGCGCGGTCGATGCTCCGTTGATGCTGAGGATGGTCGGGTCGTTCTCCTGGTCCACGGACAGGACCGTCGAGACGACCTGGACGTCGAGTCGGAACCCATCCGGAAACAGCGGCCGAAGCGGGCGGTCGGTCAGTCGCGATGCAATGATCGCCGTTTCGCTCGGGCGTCCTTCGCGGCGCATGAATGCACCAGGGATCTTGCCCGCCGCGTACAGCTTCTCCTCGTAGTCGCAGGTGAGCGGGAACCAGTCGATGCCCGCGCGCGGCTCCTTCGCCATCACAGCGGTGCTCAGGACGACGGTGTCGCCCTGCCGCAGGATTACCGCTCCGTTTGCCTGCTCGGCAACCCGGCCGGTCTCGATCGAAAGCCGCCTGTCGGCGACCTCAACGTTCTTTGTGACAATTGCCACAGCACTACCTCCATGTTCTGGGAGGACGACCCCCGGAGGTGCGACCTGGGCCAGGTTCCTAGCAGCCACCGCTTAGGTCGTGCCGTGCGCGGTCGGCGCCGGCGCCCAAGTGAGAGCTTCTAAGAGCTGACCCTGCTGCTGCCAGCGTGGGGTCCTCCCGATTGACTTACGTGACCGGCCGTCTGCCTACTTGGCGCATCCGGCGCCGGTCGTCTATCTCCTGATCCCGAGCTTGCCGACGAGCGCGCGATAGCGCTCGATATCGGTGTCCTTCAGGTAGTTCAGCAGACGCCGTTGCTTGCCGACCAGGAGAAGAAGGCCGCGGCGCGAGTGGTGGTCTTTGGCGTGCGTCTTCAGGTGCTCGGTGAGCTCCCGGATGCGGGTGGTCGAAAGCGCGATCTGGACCTCGGGGGAACCCGTGTCCTTGTCTGCGCGTCTGTACTCCGCGATCAGCTTGCCCTTGACGTCCGTCTCTACTGCCAAACTGCCCAAAAGTATACGTGCGACGCAGTTCCGGCCGCTAAGACGCGAATTGCGCCGAGCCATCGGATCGCGGATCTGCTCCTGCACGCCACTCGGACGGGCCGTCGATCACGATCGCATGCGCGTGGCCGAACGAGTGGTGTCTCGACGGCATCAGCTCGAAGCTCCGATCCGATCGGGCGAGCTCGGCCGCGTGCGGATAGTCGGCTTCCAGAGACGTACGGGCGCCGCCCGCCTGCACTCGGATTCGCGGGCGCGACACAGCTTCGGCGGGGTCGAGCCTGTGGTCGACCAGGTTGACCAGCACCTGCGACTGAAGCTGCGGCTGGCCGTCGCCACCCATCGAGCCGAATATGGCCCACGGCCGCCCACCGCGGGTCGCCATCGCCGGGATCAGCGTATGCATCGTCCGCTTGCGAGGCTCCAGCCGGTTGACGTGGTTGGGGTCGAGGCTGAAATACGAGCCGCGGTTCTGCAGCAGCATGCCCGTGCCCTCCGCGACGATGCCGGACCCGAAGTCGAAAGCCACGCTCTGGATGAGCGATACGAGGTTGCCGTGCTCGTCCGCGGCACACAGGTAGACGGTGTCCCCGCCTTCGCGGATTCCAGCGCCGCCTGCAGTCGCATGCGTGGGATCGAGGAACGGCTGCACTGGGGCGACTGCGAAGTCCGGGTCGGTGATGTACAGATCACGGAGTGGATAGCACGCGTCCCGGATACGCCGGAAATGCGCGACGAATCCAGGACCCGGCTGCAACTCTTCGCGCGGCAATTCGTTCAGCCTGGCCAGGATGGCGAGCGCGGTGAGGCCCTGGGTCGGAGGTGGGAGCTCGTAAACCGTGACGTCCCGGTATTGGACCGTCAGCGGTTCTACCCACTGTGAACGGTGACCGGCCAGATCAAGCGCCGTCACGAGGCCGTCGCGCCGCGTGATCGCCGAGGCGATCGCCGAGGCGATCTCGCCCCGGTAGAAACCACCGATTCCGCTGCGGCCGATGTCGTGTAGAACGGATGCCAGGTCGGGGTTCCGCAGGAGCATGCCGGCCTCCATCGGCGGGTACAGCTTCTGCGCCGCGGGCTCCCTGCCCAGCAGTTCCGCCGCCCCTTTCAGGAACTCGGAAAGCTGTGGGGTGATGACGTAGCCCTCGGCGGCCAGCGCCGCGGCCGGATCCAGGACTGCGCCGAGGCCCATCGTTCCAAAGCGTTCGATGAGGCGACCCCATGCCTCGACGGTGCCCGGCACCGTCACGGTCAGGACTCCGCGCACCGGCATTTCCTCGTGCCCGCGCGAGCGAAGCGCCTCGATCGTGGCGAGCTCGCCCGAGCGGCCTGCCCCGATGAGTCCAACCGGGGTTGTGCCGCCAGCCGGCCAGACGATCGCCATCAGGTCGCCGGCCAAAGAAGTCATGTGCGGGTACAGGACGCAAAGCACTGCGTTCGCGGCAACGGCGGCGTCGACGGCATTGCCGCCATCGCGCAGGACCTGAGCCCCGACTTCGGACGCGGTCGTGTGTGGTGTTGCTATTACCCCTTTCGTCACCCGGAGATTATCGACCCGGACCAAAAAGGGGGAGGCTTATCGGGGCGTGATGAACTCGATCGCTCCAGGCTGGATTTCGAAGAGCGCCGGCAGGTAGCCCGGCTGCTCGCCGTCGAGGTCGATGCGCACCTTCTGGGTGGAGGTGATGGAGATCCGCTTGCCGTACATGAGCTGGATCTTGGAGTTGCTCTGATCCAGGTGATTGCCGCTCCGGATTGCGCCCATGCCGCGGATGCTCTCTATCTTGCCGGCGTTGCCGATCAGGATCACGTCGAACACTCCGTCCGTGGGCGACGCCGCGGGCGCCATGCGCATGCCGCCTCCGAAGTACTGGCAGTTCGCGATCACCACCTGCTGTGCGACAAGGTCGTGCGTGCTCCCGTCCACGTTCACGGTCATCGGCTTGTTCTTGTAGGTCAGAAGAGTGGTGAAGGACGTCAGCCAGAAACTTGCGGCGCCCAGGAACTTGGGGCCGGTGTTGACGGCATGGGCAACATCGCCTCCGATACCTGCGTCAGCGATGTTGATGAAATGCCGGACGGCTGTTTTCCCCTCGTGGTCCTGATACGTCACGCATCCGGCGTCGAGTCGCCTGACCAGCCCGGCGGTGATGACCTGGATGGCCGCCTTGGTGTCAAGCGGGATGCGCAGCGTGCGCCGAAAGTCACCCCCGGTTCCGAGCGGGACCATCGCCAGCTTGGTCGTCGTCGGGACGGGCGCGCCGTTGTGGAAGAAGCCGTTGACCACCTCGTTCAGGGTCCCGTCGCCACCGACGGCGACCAGCACCGGCCGCGATTCCTTCACCGCGCGCTGGGCGATCTCGGTCGCCTCGAGCGGGCGTGTGGTGAGAGCCACCTCATACGGCAGGCCGGCTCCCGGGAGCCAGCTCTCGATCGCCGCCCATTCGCGTCTTGCCTTGCCGGCACCCGACGCGGGATTGACGATGAAGAGGACAGGGGCGCCGGGCCGGGAAGCTATGGTGTAGACCCCCCGAACTCAGAGCCTTCGGCGTGAGTTCGCGGGGACCCCGTTTCAGTGCCTCCGACGGCGTGCGGGTTCATCACCCCTTCCGGGTCAAGGCTGTCCTTGATCGATTGCCAGACTCGCATCCAACCTCCCATCTCGGCGGCGACCCAACGGGCGCGGACTCGGCCCACCCCGTGGTGATGGCTGATGGTCGCCCCGAGTTCGAGGGCGGTGCTCATAGCTCCCTCCCACGCCCGCATGTAAGCGGAACGAGCGTCCTGTTCGGTATCTCCTGAACCGCCGAACGTGAAGTACGCGCAGCAGCCCTGCTCATAGGCATGACTGAAATGGCATAACGCGAGTCCACCAACCGCTATTGCGGACTTGACTCGGGAATGAAGCTCGTACAGCACCGTCCAGGGGGCAGCGAGCTCGATCGTGTCCAGGTACGCGCCGGCCGGCTCGAGAAAGGATTTCAAACGCTCTGCAGAAAGATCGAAGCGATGCTTCTGCCAACGCAGCCAGGGATCCTCGCCGAGGTCGTGCGATCCGGTGGCGATGCTCTTCACCGCCTCGGCTTCGGCCCGGGCGACGCCCGAAAGCCCGGCATTGGCGACCACGAGCAAGCATCCACCGTTGGGTAGGTCGTAGCCGTTGAAGGCTGTGTCCTCAACGTCGTAGAGGCGCATGACCAGGGGCCTGATGCCCGACTGCATGATCGCTCGCATGGCCTCCAAGCCGGTTGCAAGGTCTGGAAAACCGTAGCCGCGACCGATGACGGATTCGGGCAGATGATGCACGCGCAGGACTGCTCCGAGGACAACGCCGAGCGCGCCTTCGGAGCCGATCCAGAGCTGATGAAGCGCGGGGCCGGCCGCAGATCTCGGCCCGGGCCTTGGCGCCGCGAAGGTCCCATCGGGCAGAACAACCGCGAGTCCGAGCACCATGTCCTCGATGCTGCCGTAGCGGCTCGACTCCTGCCCGGACGAGCGAGTCGAGATGAGTCCGCCAAGGGTCGTGCCCGGGAGTGAGCTCGGGTAATGGCCGAGCGTGAGGTTGCGCTCGTTGAGGTGCTTCTCGAGAACCAGCCCATTGACCCCCGATTCACACCGGCACGTCAGGTTCGTCTCGTCGACTTCGAGGATGCGGTCGAAGTCGCTCATGTCGAGGACGAGCTCACCCGTTTGAGGCGAGAGCGCGCCGCACACGCCGCTGCCACCTCCCATCGGGGTCACCGTCACGCCACTCGAGGCCGCCCACCGCAGGATGGCGACCACCTGCTCTCGGCCGGAAGGTCGTGCGACCAGGACGCGTGGAGGCGGCTTGCCCCCGCGTTCGTCCATGATCGCCAGCGGCCACATATCGCGAACAGGCCGCTCGTCGAGCGCGGCGGGACCGACGATCTTCTCGAGCTCGGCTCTCATCTCGTGCCAGCGTGGCACGGGCGGCCGGGTTCACCCCGGCCGCAACCTAGCCCTTTCCAGGTCGACACAACGTGGCGGGGAGTGACAAGTAGTTTGATCAGTTCCTCATCGGAAGATGAGCAGGGGCCGCGAAGCGGACCCGATGAGAAGGAACCGGCCGGGTTCCTTCTCATAACTTCGCCGCCCAGCGTCCCGCCAGCCAGCCGGTGAGGATCGGCACGCCGAACCCGCACGGGCCGCTGTAGTCGTATCCGCCCAGCACCGCGCCGGCGGCGTAGAGGTTTTCGTACGCGACCCGGCCGGCTTCGTCCAGGGGGTGGAGCTGTTTGTCGGTGGAGAGGCCGCTACGCAGCTCTTCAGCGGGATCCAGGTACTGCATGTGCTGCAGGCGGATGCCCATGCTCGCTATCGGGCTACCCTCGTGAAAGACCCCAAGGTTCAAAAGCGGCTCGCGAGCCAGGCGGCCGCCAGTCAAGCCTCCGCCGATGTGCCGGCCCGCGGCGAAGATGAACGCGTCGGCGCGAAAGGTCCGGTCACCGGCTCCAACCGAAGTTATGCGGCCTCGCGATACGTCACACGACGTGATCTCCGCCTTCACGGAGCTGTGGGCAATCGCCTGGTGCAGGCGCCATCCATGCGGGGATGGCGGCGAGGCGAGCAGCTCAAAACCTTCCGGAGGTAGATTCGTGAACCCGGGTGGGTAGGCGATCGACGCCGACCCGATGCGCGACGGTTGGGGCGCTCGACGCCCGTAAAGGTCTGTGATCGAGGCGGCCATGGGCAGGTCAGGGATGCTCACCTCTTCGGGAAATGCGTCGATGCCGTGGAGTTCCTTGAGCGCTTGCGCCGTGGAAGCCGCGTCATAGTCGCCGACCTCCTTCACGCCGATGACCGCCACGCGCCGCCCGCTGAGGGCGCGCAGCTCACCGGCCGCCACCGACGCCGGCACGAGGTTGGCGGACCTGGCCAGGCCGTGAATGTCCGAGTAGAGTCCGCGCGTTCGCCACGTGCCCTCGAACTTCAGCCCTTCTTTCTCGAGCGCCAGCTGCAGAGTGTGGATCACCGAATCGAACTCAGTCGCCAGGCGGACTGCATCGAGGCCGAGCCTTGTGATCGGATGGTGAGGCTGATGCTTGAGCACTGACTCCAGGTCGTCGATCACCTCCATGCCGCCGGCGTAAAGCGCCGTCGCGCCGGGCGCTCGCGCGACGACCGTGACCTCGGCCCCGTCCCGCCGTGCGGCGAGGGCGGCGCAATACCCGGCGATCCCTCCACCGACGACGACGACTTTGGTCATGAAGCGACGATCCGGCGGGTGTCAGCGACGTCCTGCTGGAGCTGGCGCACGAGCTCGTCAGTGCCGGGGAACGTGATGTCGGGGTGCAGGTAGTGAATGAAGCGCAGCTCGAGTCGCCTTTGATAGAGGTCCCCTTCGAAGTCCAGGAGAAAAGCTTCGACCCGCAACTGGGTGCCGCCGAAGGTTGGACGGTAGCCCACCGAAAGCGCGGCGACGAATTCCCTCTCCGGCGCTTTCTCCGACGGACCCTGAGGCTGGGCCGTGAGTTCGCGAGAGCCCCAATCTACCCTCACCCGGCCCGCATACGCGCCAAGGGCAGGAATCAGCTTGTTCGGTTCGACCGCGATGTTCGCCGTCGGGAAGCCCAGCTGACGACCGACCATCTCCCCCGCCTCGACCGGGCCTGCCATCGAGTACACCCGACCGAGAAGCCGGTTCGCTCTGTCGACCTCCCCCGCGGTGATGAGCCGTCGCACCTCGGAGCTGTGCAGGTCGTGCCCATCGACCTGGAATGGCGGGACGACCTCGACGTGATGCCCATGGTCGCGGAGCCACTGAGCGCTGCCTGTGCGGCCACGTCCGAAGGCGAAGTCGTAACCGATCACCCAGCGCCGCAGATCCATGACCTTCGCCAGGCGGTCGATGAACTCCTGTGGTGACAGCGAGGCCAGCTCCTTATCAAATCGCAGCACGATGGCATGCTCGATGCCCGCTGCCTCGATCAGGGCTAGCTTCTCCTGAAGCGTCGTGATCGACTGCGGGCAGTTGGCCGGATCCAGGACACACCTTGGATGTGGTTCGAAGGTGATGAGCGCGGGTTGCAAATGTTTTTGTGCGCCCTCCGCGCGCCCGGCGTGCGCTCGGGCGGAGGCGACCACGTGTCGGATCACGTCGACATGGCCCAGGTGCACGCCGTCGAAGCTGCCGATGGTGAGCGCCACAGTCCCGATCGGGCTCGTGGGAAGTCCGAGGTGGACTTTCAGGTGAGCACCCTCGCCTTCAGCTGAGCACTTTTTCCGGCACGAACGTGCGCCGCAACGGGTCCGCGTGGCCAAGCGCGACCAGGCGGCCGACCGAATCGTGGGCCCGGATCAGCCCGGGGCCGGGCTCCGGCAGGACGCGCACGGCACGGCCTTGGCGGACCATCGCCTCCTGCTCGACGTTGAGCTTCACCCGCTCCATGTCCGGCAGTATGACTTCGGCCGGAAGCAGCCGGTTCCGTACCTCGTCAGCGGTGTTCAGGTCGGCCGCGTGGACGGCTGCCTCGATCGCGAGGCCGCCGTATGCGGTCCGGACGAGGCGTCCGAGATACCCACCGACGCCCAACCGACGGCCGAGATCGCGCGCGATGGAACGCAAGTAGGTCCCACTCCCGCAGCGGACCTCGACCCGGGCCACTGCGTTGACGCCTGGCGTGAAGTCGAGCAGGCGCGACTCATAAATCTCAACCTCTCGCGCCTTCGGCCTAGGTTCCTCGCCTCGGCGCGCGAGTTTGTAGGCGCGCTTGCCGTCCACCTTGACGGCGGAAAACGCGGGCGGCTCCTGCAGGATGCGGCCGGAGAAGGCGGAAAGCGCCTCGAGCACGTCGGCCGCGGTGAGCCCGCTGGGATCCGCGACCGGCTCGCGTTCGACCTCCGCATCGTCGGTCGCAGTGGTGAAGCCGAGGTGGATGTCGGCCACGTACGTCTTCGGCAGCCGCAATGCAAACTCGGCGAGACGGGTCGCGGATTCGAAAAGGATGGGCAGGACGCCTGTGGCCAGCGGGTCCAGCGTGCCGGCGTGGCCGACGCGATGGGCGCCGGTCAGCCGCCGGAGACGGCTGACGACGGCGAAAGAGGTCTCCCCCGCCGCCTTGTCGACATTGAGGACTCCAGCCGGAAACTGAGGCAGGCCCCGCCGGCCCAGGCGGGCATCTACAGCCTGGAGCTGCTCCTCCCGGCCGGCAGGCTCTACCTCCGGCTTATCAGAGCTGAGGTGAGGCGGCAAGAATCGCCTCCTTGGCTGCCGCCAGCACCATCTTCGCGGCCTCGTCCAACGGCCGCTCGATCTCAGCGCCGGCCGCGCGAACGTGGCCGCCACCTCCGAACGAGGCGCACATCGCCGCAGCATCCACCGAGCCGCGGCTGCGGACGCTGATCTTGGTCAGCGAGTCGTGCACCTCCTTGAAGAGGATGGCCAGCTCGAGCCCGGCGATGCTGTTGAGCGTATCGATGATGCCCTCGGACTCGGCCATCACGGCGGTGGCCTCCTTTAGCATGCGGCGCGTGACCTTGGCCCAGGCGAGCCTGCCCTCGAGCTCGACTCGCATGGTGGCGAGGGCGAGGCCGCTGAGCTTCAGCGTCGTTTCGGGCCGCATCTTGTAGACCTTCGTGGCGATTCCGCCGGGGTCGGCCCCGAGTCGGGCGAGCCGGGCGGCGTCCTCCAGCGCGCGGGGCGTGGTGTTCTCGTGACGGAAGCCGCCAGTGTCGGTCAGCAGAGCCGCATAGAGGTTCGCGGCCATCGTCGCCGTGATCGGATAACCGAAGTGGTCGAGCATCTCCATGACGATCTGCGCAACGGCCGACGCGTCAGGGTCGATGACGTTCACGTCGCCGAACCTCGAGTTCGACGGATGGTGGTCGATGTTGACGATCATGGCGTGCGACGCGATCCGCTTGACGCTGCTTCCCGACCGTTCGAGGTTCCCGGAGTCGAAGAAGAACACCAGCTGGGGGTCGACGCCGTGAGGAGGTTCCGCGAGGATGTCTCCGTAACCCGGCAGGAATTCGTACATCTGCGGGAGGGGTGGTGGGATTAGCACCCAGACGTCTTTGCCCGCGGTGCGCAGTGCCTCGGCGAACGCGAGGCTGCACCCGAGAGTGTCGCCGTCGGCATCCTTGTGACCGAAGATCAGGATCTCCTGGTTGGCCTCGATGAGCTCCTTGATCTCACCGTAAATGTGAGTGTTCTCTCTCGGGGTGGCTATGAGCTCTCCTCCCCCGTCGGAGTCGCTTGAGGTATCGGTGCCGGATCTGTGGTGGCGCCCTCGCGGGGCAGTACCTCTTTCAGCAGCTTGGCGATGTGGACGGCGTATTCGATCGACGAGTCCAGCTCGAAGCGCAGCTCGGGAGAGAATTTGAGGTTCTGCAGCCTGCGGCCCAGCTCATGGCGGATGAGCCCCTTGGCGGAGACGAGCCCGGCCATGGACTCCTTCTGCTGCTCCGGGTTGCCGAGCACGCTGACGCGCACGCGGGCTGACCTCAGGTCAGGCGACATCCGAACCGAAGTGATGCTCACGAACCCGATCCGCGGGTCCTTGAGCTCGCGCCGAATGATGGACATGATCTCCTCGCGCACTTGCTCTCCGACCTGATCCGCGCGGTAGCTGGTCATCACGACCTCCGCTGTCAGCAACCCCTTTGCTGGTTGACTAAATTTCTTCTCGTTCGAGGCGGTACGTCTCCATAGCGTCACCGGGCTCGAACGCCTCGTAGCCCTCGACACCGATCCCACATTCCTGCCCAGCCGGCATCTCTCGAACGTCTTCCTTGAAGTGCTTGAGTGAGCTGATCCTGCCTTCGTGGATCTGCTCCTTGCCCCGAATCAGCTTGACCCAGCCTCCACGGCTGACCTTCCCCTCCAGCACCCGGCTCCCGGCGATGACTCCGAGCCGCGGGATCTTGATCGGGGTGATGACCTCGACCTTGCCCTCGCGGATCTGGCGGTACGTCGGCTCGCGCATGCCCTTGGCGGCGCGCTCCACGTCCTCCGTCAGCTTGTAGATGACGTCGTAGTACCGCACCTCGACCTTCGTCCTCTCGGCAGCGGCCGTCGAGGCAGGCGTGGGCTTGAGGTTGAAGCTGACGATGATCGCGTTCGAAACGCTGGCGAGCAGCAGGTCCGAGTCGCTCACCGCCCCGACGCCCTGGCCGACCACCTTGATCGCAACCACGGGATCCTCGATCTTCTGCAGGGCGCTGAGCACCGCTTCCAACGTGCCCTGCGCATCCGCCTTGACGACCAGGCTGAGCTCTTTGACCTCGCCTTCCTTGGCTCGGCGCGCCAGCTCCTCCAGCGTGATCCGTGGGGCGAAGTCCTTGGCCGCCTCCGAGGTGCGCTTCTCGGCGAGCTTGGTCAAGGCGATCTGGCGCGCAACCTTTTCGGAGCCCACAACCTGGAAGATGTCGCCGGCCTGCGGCACTTCGCTCATACCGGACACGACCACGGGGGTCGCGGGCGGCGCTTCCGCCGCGGCGCGACCGAGATCGTCCGCCAGGGCGCGCACGCGGCCGTAGATGTGGCCGCACACGAAGTCGTCGCCGACGCGCAGCGTGCCGGCCTGCACGAGCACTGTGGCGACCGGGCCGCGTCCCCGCTCGAGATGCGCATCGACGATGGTGCCGATGGCGTTGCGGTCAGGGTTGGCCTTCAGCTCGAGGATGTCGGTGGACAGCACGATGGTAGTCAGCAGGTCGTCGATGCCCTGCCCGGTCTTGGCGCTCAGGTGGACGCACTCGTGCTCGCCGCCGTAATGGCGCGTCACGATGCCCTGCGAGGCGAGCTCCTGATGCACGCGATCAGGGTTAGCGCCTTCCTTGTCGATCTTGTTGATGGCGACGATGATCGGCACCTTCGCTGCACGCGCGTGATGGATCGCCTCGACGGTCTGAGGCATGACCCCGTCATCGGCTGCGACCACCAGGACCACGACGTCGGTGACCTGCGCACCCCGGGCACGCATGGCGGTGAAGGCCTCGTGGCCGGGCGTGTCGATGAACACCACCGGATGGCCGTCGGCCGTCTCGATCTTGTACGCGCCAATCCGCTGCGTGATGCCTCCAGCCTCGCCGGCGGCGACTCGCGTCTTGCGGATCGCATCGAGGATCGATGTCTTGCCATGGTCGACGTGACCGAGCACGGTCACGATGGGCGGCCGCACGACCAGCTTGCTCGGATCCTCGTTGGCGAGCGAGAACAGCTCTTCGCGCGATGTCGTGACGACTGCGCCCTCGCCCCCGGCGGACTCGACTGCCACCACGTCCTCGCTCAACACCGGTTCGACCGTGAAACCGAACTCGTCGGCGACGATCTCCGCGGTGGCGAAGTCGATGACCTGATTGATCGTGGCCAGGATCTTGGAGGCCATCAGCTTCTTGATCACCTCGACCGGGCTCACACCGAGCTTCTCGGCGAGGTCTTTCACCGACAGCGTCGGCGGCAGGACGGCGCGTCGATCGCCGTTCGCCTCGATCCTCACCGCAACCGAGGTGGGCTTGAAGGCAGAGCGCGCGGCTTCGATCGCTCCTGGCGCCAGCGGCGCGGAAGCGTTGCGCGTCAGCCGGCGCTGCTGGAGAAAGTTCACCAGCTCTTTCTGGCTGATCCCAAGTTCGCGTGCGAGTTCGTGTGCCTTCATGCTCGAACTCATGATTATGCCGTTCAGGGCTGTTTCGAAACCTGGAGCCCATTTCGAGGCGAAGCAAGTTTGTGTCCCCCCACCGGCCCTTCGGGCCACCTCCCCGGCGAGCGGGGAGGTAGATTGCGTTTCACGCGGATCATCCGGCGGTCACCGTCCAGGTGCTCGAGGTGGATGAGGGCCGTATTGTGAGCGTCGAGCCGGTCGCCCCACTCGACGACGACCGCTCCATGGTCGAGCAGCTCGTCCAGGCCGAGGTCGACGAGCTCGCCGGGTGTCTCGATGCGATACAGGTCGACATGGGCAAGCTGGACACGTCCCGGGTAGACGCGAACCAGCTGGAAGGTGGGACTCGCGACCGGAGCGGACGATCCCGTGCCACGCGCCAGGCCGCGGACGAAGGTGGTCTTCCCCGCTCCCAGCTCGCCGGTCAAAAGGACCATGTCCCCGGCCCGCATGCGCTTGCCGAAATGCTCTCCGATGGCTTCGGTCTCCGCAGGCGAGCTGGAGATCTCCTCACGCAAAGTGGTCGTAGCCGCTGAGCTCGATCCGCACCGGTGTGCCGGCGGCGCCGACCACCCGCACAGCCGAGTCATCGGTGAGAACGCCGATCGGCGTCAGTCCGGCGCTGCGGATGACTTCCTCGGGTCCGACGCAGACCAGCTCGGCCTCTTCCCCGCTGGTCAGCGCGTCCTCCGATGTCGCCCCGTCGGCCACGGGAACCTCGGCACCGCGGATGATGCTGCCGGCGCCCGAGAAGGCGGCAAATTTCTGCATCTCCCGCAACAGGCCGTCGGAGATGTCGCCGCAGCAGAGCCCGGCCTGATTCAAGCGCCGGCCAGCATCAAGCAGCGGCGTAAGACGTAGGGCTCGCCGCTCACGAAGTGCGAGCGCCGAAGCTCCGAGCGCGCCGGTCACCGCCACCGCCCAACCCGGCCGGGCTTCGCTTCGCGCGAGCGGCCGCTTATCGGTGCGTCCGACGACCGTGATGGAAAGCACCGCCGGACCGTCGATCGAGCTCATGTCGCCGCCGGCGATGAGCACGTTCGTCTTTTGCGCCAGGGCGGCCATCCCCTCATAGAGCCCGGTGAGGTTCTCGACCGCCCACGCGTTCGGGATCGCGATCGATGTGAGCGCCCACGAAGGGGTGGCGCCTTTCGCGGCGAGGTCGCCAAGCGACAGCGCGAGCGAGCGCCATCCCGCATCCTGAGCGCTCATCCAGCCGAGATCGAAGTGAATGCCTTCGACGAACATGTCGCAGCTGGCGACGGTGAAGCCGCCACCCTCGGCGATGACGGCCGCGTCGTCCTCACCGGCCGACACCTCGATCGAGCCCGTCGTCAGGTAGGGCTTGATGCGTTCGAGCAGTCCGAACTCGCCGAGTCCCTCGACCCTCATTGTTGGGTCAGCATGGCACGCAGGCGGCGCGTGGCCGCTTCGGGATCGGGCGCGTCAGCGACGGCCCGGATGACGCATGCACGCCGCAATCCTTCCGCCGTCAACTGTGCCAGGTTCGATTCGTCAATGCCTCCGATCGCAAAGACAGGTATTGACGTTCCGGCGGCCGCCGCTACCGCGGCCACGCCCTTGGGCCCGATGACCTGCTTGGAGGACTTGATCGGCGTGGCGAAGGCCGGCCCGCTGCCGAGGTAGTCGGCGCCAGCCTCGATCGCTTCCAGTGCAGACTCGGGGCTGGAGGCCGACGCGCCGATGAGCAGCCGGTCACCGGCCACGCGCCGGGCGGACGCGACGGCCAGGTCGTCCGGCCCAAGGTGCACGCCATCGGCGTCGCTGAGCAGGGCGATGTCGACGTAGTCGTTCACGACGAAGAGCACGTTCGATCGAACTGTGATTTCGCGGAGGCGGTGCGCGAGCGTGAGGAGCTCGCCCCGATAAAGACTCTTGTGGCGCAGCTGAATGACGTCCGCTCCTCCGCGCACGGCGGCGGCGGCGAGCTCGACGACGCGATCGGGCGCTGCGTCTGGGGTGATGACGTACAGGTGAGCGGCGAGCAGCCGCTCCGTCAGCTCCTTTCTCGTCGCTACCCGACTCAGCTGAGGAGCTGGCGCAGTTTGTCGCGGAACGCGACCGGCGGGGCATCGCACTCGCATGAGTGCCTGACCAGCCGCTTGAGATGCTCGTGGAACTCGAATTGGTCCGCACAGTCGGGACAGCTTTCCAGGTGGAGCTGCAGCTCGAGAACCTCCGTCGAGTTCAGCTCGCGGTCGACGAAGCGATCGAGCTTCTCCGAACAATCCTTACAGTTCATTGCTGCACCTGATGGCTGCCGTTGGCGCGGACGATACCTGATTCCAAGGCATAGTCATATAGGGATTTTTGCAGCTGCTGGCGGGCCCGGTGGAGCCGGGACATGACGGTCCCGATTGGTACGCCCAACGTGTGCGCTGCGTCCTTGTATGAGAAGCCTTCGACGTCGACCAGCAGGACGACCTCGCGGTGCAGCGGGGGAAGCTGCTCGACCGCCTTCACGACCTCTGAGGCGGCCAGCTTGTCGAGCACATCTGCCTCGGGTTTGGCACCCTCATCGCGCAGCTTCTCGTAAAGCACGAACTCGCCGACGTCGTCGAGGCTGACGTCCTCCTTGCGGGAGCCCTTGAAGCGGTCCCAGAAGAGGTTGCGCATGATCGCGAAGAGCCAGGCCTTCATGTTCGTGCCCTGCTGGTAGCTGTGCTGGTAGCGAATGGCGCGAAGGTAGGCGTCCTGGACGAGGTCCCGGGCCTGGTCCGGATCACGGGTGAGCCTGAGCGCCCCTCGGTACAGCGTGTCGAGATGTGTCAATGCCTCTTCCGCAAACGCAGTTCGTGCCGGACTTTCCGCCATCAGTAGTGCCAGTTTAGGGTCACCTGCCTTGCGTCACCTTGAATCGCAAGGGGATGGGTGCTATTCCGAGTAGCGCCGCTCGACTCGGGGCCCGATGGACGTCAGGACCTCATAGGAGATGGTGCTGGACCACTCGCCCACCTCTTCTGCGGTGATTTGCTCGTCGCCGTCCGCCCCGATGAGCGTGGCGACGTCGCCGACCTGCACGCCCGGGACGTCGGTGACGTCGAGGGTGATCGCATCCATGCTGACCGTGCCAATCAGAGGCGCGCGCCGTCCCCGGACCAGGACATGGCCGCGGTTGGAACGGGCGCGATGTACGCCGTCCGCGTAGCCGATGGCCACGGTCGCCACGCGCCTTTTGTCAGGGGCCTTCCACATCGCACCGTAGCCGACCGTGGCACCAGCATCGACCGACTTGACGTGAGTCACGACCGACCGCAGCGCTAGAGCGGGCTGGGTGCCCGGCCACTCGCACCCGTAGACGGCGATGCCGCAGCGGACCGCATCCAGGGCAAATTCCGGGTGGCGCAGGGCGCCGGGGGAGTTGCACACATGACGCAGGCCGGGGTCAACGTCGAACGTCTCGATCGTTCGGGCGAAGCGGTCGAACTGGGCTCGCGTCATCGCGTCGTCGGAGTCCGCGCAGGCGAAGTGCGTCCACGTGGCGGCCAGGCGAAGGCGGGGCGATTCGTGGATGAACCGGGCGAGGCCTGGTGCGTCGGCCGGCTGGCACCCGAACCGGCCCATTCCGGTGTCGATCTTCAGGTGCACCGGAACGACCTCACCGGTCTCGCCGAGCGCCGCCGCGAGCTCGCGGCTCGAGACCGCGATGCCCCAGCCTCCGGCAGCCGCCGCGCTCGCTTGACCGACGACCAGGCCGCCCATGACCAGGACGTTGCCGGCGTCCACCAGGCCGCCGAGGGCGTGGGCCTCTTCCAGCGTGGCAACTGCGAGGCCTGTCGCGCCGCCCCCGATCGCCGCTCGCGCGACGCGTAGGGCGCCGAGCCCGTAGCCGCCCGCCTTCACAACCGCGATCAGTCGCGATCCCCGGGGCAGGTGCGCCAGGATGCGGGCGCAGTTGGCGCGCACTGCGCCGAGGTCGACATCCGCCCAGCGAATTGTCGTGTTCAGAGACCGCCCTGGCGGAGCATGTTCATCACGACCGGGATCTCGAGCAGCAGATCGCTCGCGAGGAGGCCGGAGTCGCCCATGCGCTGCGAGATCCGCCTGCCGGCCGCCGCGTGGATGTACACGCCC
>DATBZP010000138.1:0-22108 GCA_036513135.1 Candidatus Dormiibacterota bacterium
GCATCGGTCGGCCACGGTTGGTCGGCCGTGAGCCGGATGATCTCGATGCGCCGTCCCTTCACCTCCTCCACCGTCCATCGAGCGCGCCCGCCCTTGAACGAATCGCCCGCCGTCGCGATCTTGCCAAGCACGGAGTGGACGTACCCTCCCACCGAGTCGTAGTCACCTGACTCCTCGATGGCGAGCCCGAGCCGCGAGTTGAGCTCCTCCAGCGGGAAGCCCGCGTCGACTCGCGCCTCGTGGTCGTTGAGAATGACGAGCTGGTCCTCCTCCGCGGAGTCGTACTCGTCGCGAATCTCGCCGACGATCTCCTCGAGGAGGTCCTCGAGCGTGACCAGCCCGGCGGTGCCGCCGTACTCGTCCACGACGATCATCATGTGGACCTTCTTGGTCCGCATGTCGTGCAACAGCTCGTCGACCTTCTTCTGCTCGGGAGTGAACTCGATTGGTCGCAGCAGCTTGTCCATGTCGAACTTCTGCGAGGTCGACAGCGTGTAGAAGAGCAGAAGGTCCTTCGTGTGGATGAGGCCGGCCACGTTGTCGATGTCGCCCTCGAACACGGGCATCCTGGTGTGGCGGTGCTCCTTGAAGAGCTTGACGACGTCGCGCAGGTCGGCGTGCCGATCCACGGCGACGATGTCGGTGCGCGGGATCATGATCTCGCGCACTGTCTTGTCGCCGATCTCGATGATGCCATGGATCATCTGGTGCTCCTGCTCCTCGATCACGCCCTGCTCCTCCGAAACGTGCAGCAGGCTGATGAGCTCCTCCTCCGTGAGGTACGGGGCGCGGGCGGCGCGGCCTCCGGTGATGCCCCGCGAGACGAGCGTGACCAGCCACAGGATCGGGCCCAAAAAGCTCGCCAGCCGGTCGACCGGGCCGGCAGCCGCAAGCGCTACGCGCTCGGCGTGCGTGATGGCGAGCGTCTTCGGTGTCACCTCGGCGGCGATGAGCAGGACCACAGAAAGGAGGAGGGAGACCAGCAGCGTGAGCCACAGGCGCCATCCCGAGGGCACGCCCCAGCGCGTGAATATTTCGTCGCTGAGGAGGGTGGTCGCGGTCGAGGCGACGATGAGCGCGAGGGTATTGGTGAACAGCACGGTGGAGAGGAAGCGGTTCGGGTCCGCGCGCAGTCGCTGCAGGACGTTCGCGGCCTCGCTCCCCTGTTCGGCCAGGAAGCGCAGGCGCAAGCGGCCGACCGAGGTGAGCGCCGTCTCGGTCCCGCTGGCCAGCGCGGCCACGAAAAAGCACACGACCAGCACGATGAGCTCGATCAATTCCTGGCCAGTCATGACGAGCGGACTATCTGAAGAGCTCGCTGACGCTCCGGTTTTCGTGCACCCGGATGATCGCTTCAGCGAGCAGAGGTGCGACCGACAGCACCGTCAGATGCGGTCCGAGCTTCTCGGCGGGGATGGGGACGGAGTCGGTCACGATCACCTCGTCCACTTCGGCGTTCTTCAACTTCGCGATGGCGTCGCCGGTGAGCACCGGGTGCGTCGCCGCGACGAGCACCTTCTTCGCGCCCTGCGCACGCAGTGCCACCGCGAGCTTGGCGATGGTGCTGCCAGTGGTGATGATGTCCTCGACGACAACGCAGTCGCGCCCCTTCACGTCACCTGACACCGCGATCACCTCGACCTCGTCGTCTCCCGAGCGTCGCTTGTAGCCGAACGCGATCGGTGCCCCCAGGTTGTTGGCCACAGCCTCGGCCCGGCGGCCGCCGCCCGCGTCGGGGGCAACGATCGTGAGGTGGTGCAGGTTGAGCGTCTTGAGGTAGTCGGCGATGATGCGGTGCGGAGACAGGTGGTCGGTCGGAACGTCGAAAAAGCCCTCGATGGCCTCGGCGTGGAGGTCCAGAAGAAGCAGGCGGTCGGCGCCCGCGAGCGTGATGAAGTTCGCGACGAGCTTGGCCGAGATCGGCTCACGCGGCTGTGTCTTGCGCTCCTTGCGCGCATAGCCGTAGTAGGGGATGACGGCGGTCACCCTTCCGGCAGAGGCGCGGCGCAGCGCGTCGAGGATGATGAACAGCTCCATCAGGTGCTCATTGACCGGGGGCGACGTGGGCTGGATGACGAACACGTCGTGCCCACGCATCGAGTCCTCGATCTTGACGTTGATCTCGCCATCGGGGAAGTGGCGCAGCCGGGGGTCGGTGAGCGGGACGCTGAGCCTGTCGGAGATGCGACCTGCCAGCTCGGGGTTGGCCGAGCCGCCGATGAGCTTGAGCGCACCCCAGGGAGAAGCCTCCTCCCCGGTGAACTCGACGGCACTCGTCAATCGCCCGATCACTTGTCTTCCGAGGTCGAATCCACGACTTTCCTCCGTACCACCCTAGCTGGAACTCCGACGGCTGTCGCGCCATCCGGGACGTCCTTGGTGACGACCGAACCGGCCCCTGTGCGGGATCCCTTGCCAAGTTTGACGGGAGCGACCAGCATCGTGTCCACGCCGACGAAGGCGCCGTCGCCGATCTTGGTCCGGTTCTTGTGCGTTCCGTCGAAGTTGGCCGTGATCGTGCCGGCGCCGATGTTGGCGTCCTCCCCGAGGTCGGTGTCGCCCAGGTAGGAGACATGCGGGACCTTGCTGCCCCGCCCCACCCTGGTGCGGACGAGCTCGGCGAAGCTGCCGATGTGCACATCGTCGGCGATCTCGGTCCCAGGGCGCAGCTTGACGAACGGGCCGCAGTCCGAACGGTCGCCGATCCTCGCGTCTTCTATATGGGCGTGCGGGCCGATGCGGCAATCGGAGCCGATGCTGGTGTGCGCCTTGAGCACCGTGAACGGTTCGATGACGGTGTCCTGGCCGATGGTCACGGTGGCATCGACGAACGTGGACTCCGGGTCGACGATGGTCACGCCGGAGAGCATGAGCTTGTCGAGGATGCGTCTCTGGATGATCGCCGCGGCGGCCGCAAGCCTGGTCCGGTCCTTGACGCCCATGGCCTCCCTCGGGTCGTCGAGCTTCACGATCGTCACCGGCTTCAGGTGGAGGAAGACGTCGGTGAGGTAATACTCGCCGGCCTTGTTGTCGTCCTTGATCTCCTTCAACGCCTCGGTCAGCTGCGTGCCTTCGAAGCAGTAGACGCCGACGTTGAACTCATGGACATTCCTCTGCATCTCGTCGGTCGCGTCCTTGCGCTCGACGATGCGCTCGAGCGAGCCGTCGGCCGCGCGGATGATGCGGCCGTCGTTTCGGGTTGGGTCCTCGACGCTCGCGATCGTGGCGGGCGTCGCCTCGGCGCGATGGGCATCGATGACCTTCTTGATCGTGGCGGCGGTGAGGAGCGGTGAGTCGCCGTTCACGACAAGCACCTCCCTTCCGGTGAGCTCACTCGATGGAATCTGCTGCAGCGCGTGCGCTGTGCCCCTGGGCTCGCGCTGGAATGTCGGCGCGATTCCCCTCTCGTCCAGGTGAGCAGCGACCTCGGCGTGGTGCGGGTTGGCGATGACCTTGATGTCCTTCGCGCCCGCCTCCGTGACGGCATCGAGCACGTAGTCGAGCATGGGGCGGCCGCAGATCGGATGGAGGACCTTGGGAGTACGTGACCGCATCCTGGTGCCGTGACCGGCGGCGAGTATGACGGCCGTTAGCGATTGGCTCAAAATTCGGCCCTTTCGGGCTGCCCGAAATTATACGGGCGGGAGTTTCTCCCCTCCCCATCTGGGGGTGCTGTCAGCTGGCTCCTCTTCGCGCCGGGGGAGTTCTGGCCGGCCATCTGACGGCTTCAATCGGCGTGATTTGCCGACGGCTGGGGAATACTGTGTTGCAGTGAGCGAGGTACCCGCGCTGAACGTCGAGGGAGCCGTCCCTTCACGTCTTCCGGTGCTGCCGCTCAAGTCGACGGTCGTCTTTCCGCGGATCTTCATCCCGCTCTCGGTCGGCCGAAAGCGATCGCTGCAGCTGCTCGAGGACCTGGCGGGAGCCGAGCGGCACATCGCCGTCGCGACCCAGCTCGACGAGTCGGCAGAGGAGGTCGGGTTCAAGGACATCCACCACGTCGGCACGATCGTGCGCGTGCAGCACCTGCTGAAGCTGCCGGACGGCACCGTGCAGCTCGCCGTGCTCGGGCTGAAGCGAATCAGGCTCACCGAGGCGCTGTCGGAGGACCCGTACCTCGAGTGCGCGGTGGAGATGCTGCCGGAGTCGTCGGAGTCAATCCTGACCCTCGAGCGCGAGGCGCTGATGCGGCGCGCGATCTCTTCTTTCCAGCAGCTCGTCACGCTGGCCCCACACCTGCCGGCCGAGCTGTCGAGCGCGGCAGGGGCGATCGACGATCCCCTGCACCTCGCGTACTACATCGCCAACCACATCCGGCTGACCACCGAGCAGCGGCAGGAGATCCTCGAGCTGAACTCGGCCAAGGAGAAGCTCGAGCGTCTGCTCGGCCACATGGCGCACGAGCTCGAGGTGCTGGAGCTCGGCCGGAAGATCCAGTCGCAGGCCGAAGAGCAGATGGGCAAGGCCCAGCGCGAGTACTTCCTGCGCGAGCAGCTGAAGGCGATCCAGCACGAGCTGGGTGAGCTGGACAGCGAGCACGGGGAGCTGATCGAGCTTCGCGAGCGGATCGAGAAGGCCGGCCTGCCGGCCGAGGCCAAGCGCGAGGCGGACCGGGAGATCGGGCGCCTCGAGCGCATCCCCAGCGCTTCACCCGAGTCGTCGGTCATCCGCACGTACCTCGAGCTCATCGTCTCGCTGCCGTGGAACGTTTCGACGGGCGGCGAGGTCGACGTGAAGAAGGCGCGCGGGATTCTCGATGCCGACCATTACGACCTCGACAAGGTGAAGCAGCGCATCGTCGAGCACCTGGCGGTGCGGCGCTTGAAGCAGGAGCGCGGGTCGACCGATCGCGGCCGCGAGCCGATCCTGTGCTTTGTGGGGCCGCCGGGCGTGGGCAAGACGTCATTGGGTCAATCCATCGCGCGGGCGATGGGCAGGAAGTTTGCCCGGGCGTCTCTGGGCGGCGTGCATGACGAGGCGGAGATCCGCGGGCACCGGCGCACGTACATCGGCGCCATGCCGGGTCGCGTCCTGCAGGCGATCCGGCGCGCCGAGTCGAACGACCCCGTCTTCATGCTCGACGAGGTGGACAAGATCGGCTCCGACTGGCGCGGCGATCCATCGTCGGCTCTTTTGGAGGTGCTCGACCCGGAGCAGAACAAGGACTTCCGCGACAACTATCTGGACGTGCCGTTCGACCTTTCGAAGGTCATGTTCATCACGACGGCCAACTCGCTCGACACCATCCCGCCCGCCCTGCGCGACCGCATGGAGGTGCTGAACCTCTCGGGCTACACCGAAGAGGAGAAGGTGAAGATCGCGGAGATGTTCCTGATCCCGAAGCAGCTGACCGCGCACGGGCTGCGGCCGGGCGAGATCACGATCAGTGAAGAGGCGATCCGCCTCATCGTCAGCCAGTACACGCGCGAGGCGGGTGTGCGCAACCTGGAGCGCGAGATCGCTTCGGTCATGCGGCGGGACGTGGCGGACATGGCCGTGCGCAGGCGCGCTCGCGCTCCGGTGGGTGACGTCAAGCGTGTACGTGCGGCGCTGGGCAAGCGGCGCTACTACGACGACGTCGCCGAGCGGATCGATCGCCCCGGCGTTGCGACCGGGCTGGTCTGGACCCCGACAGGCGGCGAGATCATCTTCGTCGAGGCCGCACTGACGCCCGGCAAAGGTGAGCTGAAGCTCACGGGCCAGCTGGGCGACGTGATGAAGGAGTCGGCGTCGGCGGCGCTGTCGTACCTGAAATCGCGCGCGGCGTCATTGGGTATAGATCCCGCGCTTTTCGACAAGAACGACATCCACGTGCACGTGCCTGCGGGCGCGCAGCCGAAGGAAGGCCCGTCCGCGGGCGTGACGGTGCTGACGGCCATGGCTTCGCTGCTGACCGGACGGCCGGTGCGCGAGGACGTTGCGATGACGGGCGAGATCACGCTGCGCGGCCGGGTGCTGCCGATCGGCGGCATCAAGGAGAAGGTGCTGGGCGCACACCGCGCGGGATTGAGGCGCGTCCTGCTGCCGAGACGCAACGAGGCGGACCTCGACGACATACCCGCCGACCTGCGCAAGGAGATGCAGCTGGTGCTGATCGAGTCGATCGACGAGGTGCTGCGCGAGGCGCTGACGCCGCGACGGGTGGCCGTGGCGTCGAATGGCTCAGCCGGCGCTAATGGTGCTGAGCGCGCTGCAAAATCCGTTCGTGCGCGGCCAGCTCAACCGAGTCGTCGAGTGGCGAAAGCTCGTCGACGCCCTGCCGGATGAGGGCGCTCCGGATCAGGTAATCCGCGAGGTGCGGGTTCTTCGGTAGAAGCGAGCCGTGCATGTACGTGCCGAGCACGGTGCCCTGCAGACAGCCTTCCATCCCATCGCTCCCGTTGTTGCCGAAGCCGAGCCTCGTTTTGCCCAACGGCCTGGCCTTCGGGCCGAGGAAGGTGCGGCCGCTGTGGTTTTCGAAACCGACCAGCGTTTTGGGTGTGAGGGTCTCGATGTTGGCCTCGACGACGACGTCGCCGATGAACCTCTTCTTCCCCGCCTCGGTGCGGATATCGATCATGCCGATACCGGGGAATCGCTCGCCCACGGCGGTCTGGTAGTAGTGGCCCAGGAGCTGGTAGCCACCGCACACGGCGAGCACGCCGGCCCCGTTGCTCACCGCGCGCTCGAGCGGCGCCTGCTTGAACTCGAGCAGGTCCGCGTAGACGAGCGCTTGCTCCCGGTCCTGTCCACCGCCGAAGAAGAAGACGTCGACCTGGTCCATCTGATTCGTGGTGCCGCGGGCGAGCTCGATGAGCCTTGCTTCGTAGCCGCGCCATTCGGCGCGCTTGAGGAGCGTGAGGATGTTGCCGCGGTCGCCGTAGATGTTCATCAGGTCGGGGTAGAGCCAGCCGACGGTGAAGGTCTTCTTGCGCTTGGCCACTTTTGCTCCCTACGTTTCCCAGTAAGGCTTGGCCCAGCCCCTGCGGACGAGTTCCGCCCGCAGGTCGAGCATGGCCGTGTAGGTGCAGAGCAAATGGGCCGTGTCGCCATCGATCGTGCTCTTGATGAGGAGGTCGAGGGCGCGGCCGGGATCTGTTTCGGGGACGGTGGCCGGCACGCCGGCGTACTTGAGGCGGACGGCCAGGTCGTGGGCGCGATTGCCGGCAGGCACGACTACTTTTGCCTTGTCCTTCAGCTGTTCGAAGTCGACGTCCCAGATCCAGGAGACGTCGGTGCCATCCGCCTTGCGGTCGTTGAGGGCGATCAGAAAGTTCTTGCCTTTGGCGAGGTCGACGGCGGTTCTCAGTGTCTCGTTGAAGCCGGCCGGGTTCTTGGAAAGAACGAGGTTCAGATGCCGGCCGCGAAAATCGATGCGTTCCTGACGGCCGAAAACGCCGCGGAAGGCGCGCAGGCGCTCTGCGATGTAGGCCGGCTCGAGGCCGGCGCTGCGCGCCGCGACGAAGGCGGCGAGGACGTTGTAGCAGTTGTACAGGCCGCCGAGCGGAATCTCGATGCGCGTGTTCTCGATGTCGGCTGACAAGCTTTCGAAGCCCTCGAGTCTGATGTGCTTGGCGGTGATCTTCGGCTTGGGCCGTGCGAAGTCGTTGTTGGGGCAGCTGTAGACGCCGTCGTGTCCGACGTAGACGGCCTCGAATTTGAGGCTCGCCCCGCATTTGGGACACGTTCTTGCATCGGCGGCGTGGGGCAGCTCGTGCGCCGCGACGCCCGTGTCGTCGAGTCCATACCAGAGGGGAGGCTGTGGCAGGCCCAGCCCGATCTCGGCGACGCGGGGGTCGTCCGCGTTGAGGATGGCGATGCTGCCCTCGGGCAGCGCGCTGAGCGCGGACTCGATCTTCTTGGCGATTGACTCGAGCTCGCCGTACCGATCGAGCTGGTCGCGAAAGAGGTTGAGGACGATGGTGGCCTTCGGCTGGATCTCTGCAACCGCCTTGGGCAGGCTGGCCTCGTCGATCTCGAAGACGCCCCAGTCCGCCCTTAGGCGCCCGTCCGGGCCGGCCTCGTTCAGGGCGGCCGCGGTGGCGCCGAAGATCAGGTTGGCACCGGCGCGGTTGGACACGACCCGGTGCCCGGCTCCCTCGAGGAGCCAGCTGACCAATCGGGCCGTGGTGGTCTTGCCGTTGGTGCCCGTGATCACGATCGATCCGTGCGTGAGGTCCTGAGAGAGCTTGGCCAGAATTCGTGGGTCGATCACGCGCGCGACGTCACCGGGCAGCGTGGTGCCCCCGCCGCGGCGGCTGGCGCGGCTGAGCGCGCCGGTGGCCTTGCCGGCCAGGACCGCGGCTGTCTTGCGGAGTGAGTTTCTGGGGCTCAATTCCAGGCGCCGACGGCTTGCGCGACCGCGGTCCAGCATTTCAGAGATTTCAGGGCGGCAGTGCATTCGGTGGCTGCCCGTTGGTCGGTGCAGCAGCGGAAGAACGCCGACCCGCTGCCGGTCATCTGCCAGTCACGACCAAGGCTGGTCGCGAATGCTTCCAGACGCGGTTCGACGTGCATGGCGGCCTTTGTCAGGTGGTTGCGCATATCTCCTCCCCCTTCAGGGGGAGGGCCAGGGTGGGGGTGGGCTCGAGCCTGCATATCCATTTCATCCCACGCACGGTAAACGTCTTTCGTTAACAGTTCGACTTCGGGCCAGGCGATGGCGAACCAGCTGGGCCGTGTCGGGATGGGCGTGAGGTGATCGCCACGTTGTTCTGCGATCGCCGACCCGCCGGCAAGAAAGAAGGGGACGTCAGAGCCGAGCTGCCGCGCGATGGCCGGCAGGTCGGCGGTGACTTGGTGGAGGGCCGCAAGGCCGCGCAGCGCGGCCGCGGCGTCGGAGCTGGCGCCGCCCATGCCGGCGCCGGGCGGGATGCGCTTGTGCAGGTGGATCTGCGTGGGCAGGTGCTGGTTGGTTGCTTTCTCCAGCGCCGCAAGTGCCTTGAGAACGGAATTGTTCTGCGTGCTGCCGAGCGTGAGTCCGGAGGTGGTGAGCGTGGTGGTGTCTGATTTAGAGGCGCCCTGCGCGCGCCCGGCGGGGGTCAGCGTGATGAGGTCGTGCAGGTCGATCGCCTGCAGCGTCGTGCGGACGTCGTGATACCCGTCGTCGCGGCGGCCGAGGACCGAGAGATCGAGATTGAGCTTGGCACGCGCCGGCAGCGCGATGGTCAAGGTCGGTCGACGGGTTTGAGCTTTGCTCGGTAGCTGACGGCCCGGTCCTGGTAGTGCTTAGCCGTTGTGCCCACCCAGTTGTTCGATGACCCTTCGAGCGCTTTCTTCACGATGGCCGGCACGCCTGCGGCCATGTGGCCGGGTGGCACCTCTTTGCCCTCCTGCAGCACTGCACCGGCGGCGAGCATGGAGCCTGCGCCGAGGCGGCTGCGCTGCAGCATGGTCGAGCCCATGCCCACGACCGCGCCCTCCTCGACGACGCAGCCCTCGAGCTGGGCGGAGTGTCCGACGCTGGCGTTTCGCTCGATCAAAGTCGGCAGGCCTTCAGCGCAATGGATGACCGCGTTGTCCTGGATATTTGCTCCCTGGCCGACTTTGATCTGGGCCTCGTCGCCGCGCAGGACGGCTCCAAACCACACGCTCGCGCCGGCCTCGACCTCCACGTCTCCGATGAGGACCGCGGTCGGCGCGATGTACGCACCAGGGTGCACCTTCGGACGCTTGCCGTTGAGCTCGAACTCCATTGGCTCGTATAATCCCAGGTTCGTGCGTAGTTCCAGCTTGGTGATGACTCGTGGCTAAGCGAACGGCGTCTGCCAAGAAGCAGGCTCGAGCCGGCATGCGCCGTGCGGCGCGCAACCGTGGCGTTCGCTCTGAGGTCAAGACGCTGGTCGTCAAGGCGCGGAAGTCACTGCTCGGGGGGCCGGTGGCGGAATCCGAGCGGTTCGCGCTGATGCTGGAAGCGGTGCGGGCGCTGGACCGCGCTGCGTCCAAAGGTGTCCTGCACAAGAACAACGCCTCTCGGCGCAAGGGGCGGCTCACCAAGCAGATGGCAAAGCTGGCGATCGCGTCGCCCGCTCCCGTGAAGGGCAAACAACAGATCGCCAAGAAGGGCGTGGCCGTGGCTGCGAAGCCTGCAGCTGCGAAACCGGCTGCTTCCGCGGCGAAACCGGCTGCGGCGAAAGCAGCCACCCCGAAGAAGAAGTAGAAGGGGGCCCCCCCACCCGCCGGCTTCGCCGGCGACCTCCCCGGCGAGCGGGGAGGTGAATTCCGCTACAGCCGGGTCAGCAGGACGTCCAGGCCCAGCTCGGCGTCGATCTGGCCCGACTTGACCTCCCACTCGTAGTCTCGGATCGCCTTCAGCGCGGCCTCGAGGCGGTCGGGGTCGGCGCTCTGCGCCGCGTCGTAAGCCTTCTGCACGACGAAACGGTGCTCGCTCATGGCGTCCTGGACCTGGGACAGGGACTCGCCGCGCTCCTGGTGTGCGCGAACCTCGAGGACCAGCGCGACGTGGCGAGCCACGCGATAGGCCACAGAGGTCGGCTGGAGACCGCCCCGGGTGAGGCCGCGGGCGATCTGCATGGCTTGCGGGGTCGGGTGGGGCAGCAGGTTGTCGGTGAGCTTGAAGATCTCATCCTCCCGGCCTCCGGCGAGCAGCTCGGTGACTGCCTCGTTGGTGAGCTTCGAACCCGATGCCTTGTAGGCGGCGAGCTTGCTGAGCTCGGAATCGATGATGCTGAGGTCGGGCGGGGTGACGCGGACGACCTGTGCGGCGATGGCGGCGGTGAGGCCGTGATCTGTCGCGCGTTTCATCGTCCACTCACTCAGCGCGCGGCCTTTCAGGTGCTGCATCTCCTGCACGGTCCCATGCGCTGAGGTGACGGCTTTCACGAGCTTGTTGCCGCCGCTGAGCCGGCCCGCGACGGTGATGAGCAGGCGGGTGGTCGGCGGGATCTCGGTCAGCGCGCCCGCAGCGCTCTCAGCGCGCTGGGCCGGGAGCATGCGGGCGTAAACCACGCGGTAAGGATCGAGAAATGGCGCCTGGAGGATGGAATCCTGGAGGCGCGCTGGAGTGAGGCCCGTCCCCTCGAGGGTTTCGAAGCCGAAATCGGACACGAGCTCTGCTTTCCAGGCGTCGAGGGTCACGCGCGCTGCCTCGGCGATGAGGAATCGCTCATCGCCATGGAGCAGGAGCACGGTCGCGGCGCGGTTGGTTGCAGGTCGGGCCACTCGTCCGATCGTAGGCCGGTTCGTGCGCGCTGCGCGCGCCCGCCCGTGCGCGCGGCCCTCACATCGGCAAGGTGATCGTCCCCTCCTGGTCGGTGCGGAGCACGTTGGGTGGAAATCCGATGGCGAGCCTTCCTGAGGCGCGTGAGGCGATGAGCTGGGTGGTGGAGGTCAGGGCGCCGCGGTCGAGGTCGGGCGAGATCTGGCTGCGACCGCCGACGGGCAGGAGGAGGTAGGTGCATGGCCCGCGGAGCCGTGTCGCGGCCAGCGTCTGCGCATCGAGGTCGAGGTCGCTGAGGTCGCAAAAGCTGCGGCCGTCTGGCGCAACGATGCGCAGGGCGAGGTAGGCCGCGCCCACCTGGTCGCCGGGCGCGCCGGGTTCGGGCGCGAGGACCTGGAGGTCGAACCCACCGACCGGGATCGTGGAACCGGCGACAAGGCTGACGATCGATGCGCCCCGAGCCGTGGCCTCGAGAGCGGCGGTGCGCCAGGCGCTGCCGGTGAGCTGGGCGTTCGGGATGAGGACCTCGCCGGCGGCGCGGTCAAAGCCGGCGAAGCCGCCGATGTGGCCGAGCGTGGGTGCGGTGATGACTATTGCATCGAGCTTCGTCTGCCACGGAGGCAGCTGGGCGCCGAGCTCGTCCTTGAGGCGGGTGGGGCTCGGCCCGCCGTCGATGAGGATCGCGCCATGCGGTCCTCGCACGAGGACGGCCTGCCCGTCGCCCACCGCCATCACGATGACCTGGGGTGGAGCGTTCGCCCAAATGCCGAGAGCCGTGAACGCGATGACAGTCGGCGCGAGGATGGCGGTGGCGATGGCTAGCGTGCGGCGGCGCCCGGAGACTTGTCCGGCGGCGATGCTGGGCGTGAGGGCGGCGTAGTAGGCGAGGCCCGCCCAGGTGGGGAAGCTCGGGATGGGAAGCGCTGCGCCGGGGACGCGGGCGAGGATGTAGGCGACCTGTTCGAGGTACGCGAGCAGCCCGGTGATCGGGATCGCAGCGAGGCGGGCCAGCTCCGGGACGAACGAGAGCGCGCCGAGCGCGAGCCCGGCGCACACAAGGGTCGGCAGGATCGGAATGACAAGTGCGTTGGCGATTGGGGCGACGGGCGACAGGACGTGGAAGTCGGTGGCCATCATCGGCAGCGTCCCGACCTGGGCGGCGCAGGTGACCGCGAATGGCTCGCGAAGCACTTTCGGGATGAAGCCGAGACGTCTTTCGATGCCGGGGGTCAGCAGGATGATCGCGGCGGTTCCGGCGAACGAGAGCTGGAAGCCGACATCCCACGCTAGCTCGGGGTGCCAGCCGAGCATCGCGGCGGCGGTCAGCGCGAGGGAGGTCCAGACGTGAGTGGGGCGGCCGAGGCGCGAGGCGGCGATGGCGAGCCCGCCCATAGCGGCGGCGCGGATCGCGGCGGGCGTGGCGCCGCCGACCATCGCGTAAAGGGCGATCAGTGCCAGCGCGGGCCAGGTGGCGAGTCTTCCGAGCACCGGCTGAAGAGCTCCCTGCACGATGCGAGCGAAGACGGCGACCTTCAGGCCGCTGAGGACCAGGAGATGCACGAGCCCGGTCGCGATGAGCGCGTTCTGCAAGCCTGGCGGGATGCCCTGGCGGATGCCCAGCACGACTCCCAGGAGCACGGCGGCGTGCGGCGACGGCACAGTCTCGTCCAGCGCGGACGTGTAATGCGCACGCAGCCAGGATGGAAAGCCGGCCAGACCAGATCCGGTGCTGATCACGTCGAAGCTCGTGGACTGGACCTCGACGTAGACCTGTCGCTGGGCAAGGTAGGCGCGGCGGTCGAACGTTGGCAGATCGCGCGGCAGGGTGAGCTTGCCCGTCGCCTGGACCTGGTCACCAAAGGCGGCGAGGGTCGGACCGCGCCAGCGGACCATCAGGTTGCCGATGCCGCTGACCTGTGCTGTCCCGACGACGATCTGGTCCGGCTCGACCAGGACTTCAGCGCCGCCGGCGGAGGGGCGGCTGTCGTCGGCGACGCGGCCGGTGATGGTCGCTACGCGACCGACCAGGCCTGCGGCCCGGATCGGAGTTTGAGGATCGGAAGGAGGCAGCTCGGCACGGCCGACGGCGACGAGCGCGAATGCGAGGGCGACGGCAAGGACCGCCGGCCGGAGAAAGAGAGCCAGTGCGAGGCACGGCAGCGCCAGGGCGATCGCGAGCACTCCGAGGAACGGCTGAGAGGGCGCGAGCACGACGGTCGCAGCGAGCGCGGCGCACCAGGAAGCCGCCACCACGAGAGCCGGGAAGCGACTCACAACGTCAGATATCGGCGCGCGATGACGTACTCGGCTTCGCTCATGCCCAGGATGTCGACCAGCTCGCGGGTGTTCTGGAACCCGCCGAAGTTCGTGCGGTAGTCGATCACATCCTGTGCGAATGCTTCCGTGAATCCGGGCACCGTTACCAGCTCCTCGAGAGTCGCGGTGTTGAGATTGGTTCGCGTGATGACGGTTCCTGATGTGGTCTTTGCGAAAGCGACTTTCACCTGCTCGCCGTCCTTGAGGCGGCCGGCGAGGTTTGGGAGCTTCGTGGGGTCGGCGTCAGGGCTCAGGCCGCCGGCCGCTGCGATGGCGTCGTAGACGCGACCACCTCGCGGCACGCGGTAGAGGCCAGGATTCGCGACCGCGCCGATCACATCCACCAGCAGGCCCGCCGGCGCCGGCAGGTCGAGCGCCGGGTTGGCGGGAATCGGTTGAGCGTGGGCCGCCGCTGTCGCGGCCGAGGCCGAAGACGCGTAGGCGTACACACCGGCCAAGGCGCCGCCGCCCAGCGCGATCGGCGCCGCGAGGATCAGGATCTGCTTCCAACCGGGAACCAGGCGGAGGTGGTTGCGCATGGCCCCGAGGCTAGGCGGGGCGATCGGCAACGGGAACCCAGGCTGTTAAGAAGGCTTCAGGATGGTTCCGCGGGAAGGATTCGAACCTTCGGTCGAGGATCCAAAGTCCTCTGCCTTACCACTTGGCCACCGCGGAGCGCGCCTCAACACTACCGCGGAGCGCCCGGCCGATCGATCGGGCGGCGTGACCTACGAGCATCCCGTAGCGTTGGGTCTTGTGATGAGAAACGTCCTGCTCGGGGCGCTGGTTTTGGTGACCGCCGCCTGCGGCGCATATCACTTTCCAGCAAGCTCGCCGGCGGGCACAGGAACCGTCAGCGGCTCGGTGCTCGCCATCCCCTGCACGCCGGTCGAGGCTGCGGGACAGCAGTGTGCCGGCAGGCCTGTGCCTGGCCTGGAGATCGATTACGTGAACGGCGAGGCCACCGCGAAAACCGTGACGGACTCGAACGGCAATTACACCGTGCAGCTATCCGCAGCCACGTGGATGGTTAGCTTCAAGTCGCGCAACCGGGTCATCTCCGGCCCGATGCAGGTGACGGTCTCGGCCGGCTCGACCGTGACCGCGAACTACGTTGTCGACTCAGGAATTCGAGTCCCACTCCCGCCGCCGAATTAACGTCCTTTCTAAACCCACCCACCACCCCCCACCCACCCGAGGGGGTGCGGGAGACCGTATTGCCGGCCAGCGCGACGAGTCAATCCTGGTCGTTAAGGGCCGAGGCTGTTCGGCCGGTCCTGGCCTCTTAAGGGACGAGGTTGATCAGCCGGTCTGGCCTCTTAAGCGACGAGGTTGGTCGGCCGGTCCTGGCTTCTTAAGGGACCAGGTTGATCAGCCGGTCCTGGACGTAGATGACCTTCAACGGCGCGCGACCGTTTAGCGCCGCGCGGACCTTCTCACTGCTCAGCGCAGCTTCCAGCGCCTCCGCCTCAGTCGTGCCCGCTGCGATCGTGGCTCGGTCACGAACCTTGCCCTCCACCTGGATCACCAAAGTCGCGTGAGGTTCGGCAGCCGCCTTCGCGTCGAACTCCGGCCACGCCGCATCAGCAGCCAGGCCCTTGCCCCCAATCCGGGACCACAGCTCCTCGCTCGCGTGCGGCGCCATCGGGTTCAGCAGTAGAACGAGCGTGCGGAGGGCGAAATCCCACTCCGCATCACGCCGGCCGCCGCCCTGCAAATACTTCTGAATCGCGTTGGCCAACTCCATCACGGCAGACACCGCAGTGTTGAAATGGAAGCCCTCGAAGTCTTCGGTCACCTTGCGAATCGCCTGGTGTGCACGCCGGCGAAGAACTTCCACCGATGCGTCCGAAACCGTGACCGGGAACGAGTCCGGCGAATCGACCAGGCGCCACACCTGCTGGAGGAACCGAACGGGCCCGGCGATGGCCGCATCCGACCATTCGGCATCTTCGTCGGGTGGCCCTATGAACAACTCGTAGACGCGCGCGGCGTCGGCACCGTATCGGTCAACCAGATCGTCAGGTGCGACGCCGTTGCCCCTCGACTTCGACATGACCATTCCTCCGCGCCTGATCATCCCCTGGGTGAAGAGCCGCGCGAATGGCTCGATCGCTTTGACTCGCCCCGCGTCGTACAGCACCTTTTGAAAGAAACGCGAATACAGCAGATGGAGGATCGCGTGCTCGATGCCACCTGTGTACTGGTCGACGGCCATCCAGTGGTTGGCCAGTTCGGAGTCGAACGGTTGGCTTTCGTCGTGCGCCGACGTGTACCGCAGGAAGTACCACGACGAATCGATGAATGTGTCCATCGTGTCGGTCTCACGGCGCGCGTCGCGCCCGCACTTCGGGCACTTGGTCCGCCAGAAATCGGCGTTGTCGGCCAGCGGTTTGTAGTCCCGCGGAAGCAGCACCGGGAGTTCTGACCGCGGAACGGCAACGATTCCATCCACCTCACAGTGCACCACGGGAATCGGGCAGCCCCAGTACCGCTGGCGGGAGATCAACCAGTCTCGGAGCCGGTATTTGACCGAGCGTTTGCCGATCCCCTTCTCCTCGATGAAGTCGGCGACGCGGTCGAAACCTGTCTTGCTGTCGAGGCCGTCGAACTGGCCGCTGTTGATCATCACTCCGGGTGCGGTATAAGCGCTCTCCAACTCCCGCTGCGATCCGCTCAAAGGCGCGATCACCTCGCGGATGGGCAGTCCGAACTGGCGCGCAAAATCGAAGTCTCGCTGGTCATGGCCCGGAACGGCCATGATCGCGCCAGTGCCATAGGTGACCAGAACGTAATCGCCCACCCAGATCGCCACCTTCTCGCCGTTCAATGGATTGATCGCAAACGCACCGGTGGGCGCGCCCAGCCGCGTCACCTCGCTCGACATCCGGTCGATCTCGCGCGCCTTGCGCGATGCCTCGACGACCTCCCGCACCTCCCGGCGCCGCGGCTCCAGCACAAGCTTCTCCACGAGCGGGTGCTCAGGCGCCAGGACCATGAAGGTCACTCCGAACAGAGTGTCGGGGCGCGTCGTGTAAATCCGCATCGACTCGCCAGGGTGCCCGTCGATTGGAAACTCGACCTCGACGCCATTGCTGCGTCCGATCCAGTTCGCCTGCATGACACGCACCTTCTCGGGCCAGTGATCGAGCAGCGACAGGTCGTCAAGCAGTCGATCGGCGTAATCCGTGATCTTCAGGAACCACTGCTCGAGGTCGCGCTTTTCGACCTCGACGTCGGGATGCCTCCAGCACCGACCGTCGATCACCTGCTCGTTGGCGAGGACGGTCTTGTCCTCGGGGCACCAGTTGACCGGAGACATCATCCGATGGGCCAGGCCTCGTTCGAAGAACAGCAGGAACAGCTCCTGGGTCCAGCGATAGTAGGCTGGATCGCAGGTGGTGACCTCGCGGTCCCAGTCGTAGAGCACGCCCATGATTCCGAGCTGGCGCTTGGCGATCGCGATATTGCCCCGCGTCCAGTCCTCGGGATGCACACCGCCACCACGCTTGATGGCGTCGTTCTCGGCGGGTAGGCCATACGCATCCCACCCCATCGGATTGAGGACCTCAAAGCCTTGCATGCGTTTGAAGCGCGACAGCAGGTCGCCGATCACGTAGTTGCGCATGTGCCCCATGTGCAAGGGCCCCGACGGGTAGGGGAACATGACCAGGTTGTAGAACTTGGGCTTCGGGGAAGCGTCGTCAGCTTTCATCACCCCGCGCTCGGCCCACACTTGCTGCCACTTCGGCTCTATCTCCTGTGGGACGTATCCGCTACGTCGTGGCTTCGTCTCCATGAGGTTTGAATTTTAGATGCGCGACCTCGTGTCCCACGATCGCGGCCAGCACCAAGGCGGCGCCTGCCGCCTGCAGCAGGCCGAATCGCTGCCCGGCCAGCACAACCGCGGCGGCCACGGCCCAGGCCGGCTCGGTCGTCAGGATGAGGGCGGTCCGGCTGGCGCTGAGGTGCTGCTGCGCCCACGTCTGGATGTAGAAGGCGAGCGCCGAGGCGAACACGCCGGTGACCGCGATCGCCAGCCACACATAGGGGCTCGGAACCTGCAGTGACCACGACCCGCTCCCGGTGAAGATCAACGCGCCTGTTCCCATCTGGACCATGGCCAGCGGTGCCGCGCGCAGACCCGGCGACCAGTGACTCAACAGCACCATATGCAGCGCATACAGGGCTGCGCAGACCACGGTGAGGATGTCGCCCAGCCCGAATCCGGACGGCCCGCCGACGAGCATCACGGTGCCTGAGAGAGCGACCAGGACGGCGATCACGGTCCACCGATGCAGCGGTGTTCCGAAGAGACGATCGATCAGCGGCGTGAACACCACGAACAGCCCGGTGATCAGGCCGGAGTTGCCGGGACTCGTCATCGTCAGCCCGACGGTCTGGGCCAGGTAGCCGCCCGCAAGCACGGCGCCCGCGATGACGCCGACGCGCACCTCGCGCCGGGTCGGCAACCGACGAACCAGGGCGACCATGAGAAGGAACGCGACAATGAACCGGAGCTCGAGGAAGGGCAGCGTCGGATACTGTGTGAGCGCGTCTTTGACCAGGACGAAGGTCCAGCCCCAGACGGCCGTGACCAAGAGCAGAAGAAGGACGTAGATCAATGAAGCGACTGTGGGCGCCGTGGCGCATGGAGTACATCGCCGGTAAGCAGCGGCCAGGCTGCCTGTTCTGCCGCGTGATCGCCGACCCGGATGACGAGGACGCCGAGCTCGTCGTTTGGCGCCCCGACGGCGCCCTCGTGATCATGAACAAGTTCCCTTACAACCCAGGCCACACGATCGTGGCTCCGACCGCACACGTGCCGGGGCTCGAAGTGCTCGACGACGAGCAAACCACACACCTGATGCGCGCCCTCCGCAGGACGATCGAGGTGCTGCGAAGCACGCTCAACCCGGAGGGCTTCAACATCGGAGCCAACATCGGGCGAGCCGCCGGCGCGGGGATCCCGGACCACGTCCACCTTCACGTAGTGCCGCGCTGGAACGGTGACACCAACTTCATGGCCGTGATAGATGACGTCAAGGTCGTCAACGAGGCTTTGGCCCAGACCGCCGCGAAGCTGAAGGCGGCTTTCGCAAGAAGCTGACCCTGCCGCCCACGATGGTCGCCACCACGCGGCCTTTGTCGACCACCGTCATGTCGCACAACTTCCCTGGCCGCAGCGAGCCGCAGTCCTTCTCCATGCCCACCGCGTACGCGGCGCCCATCGTATAAGCCCGCAGCGCCGCCGACGGCGTCACCGCCAGCTGTGGATGCCACGAGGCCTTTCGCCGCCACACCGTCGCCGCCTCGATGCCGGCCAGCGGATCCGCCGTCTCCACCGGGGCGTCCGATCCGAACGCAAGCCGCGCACCCGCCCGCTCGAGAGCGCCCCAGGCGTACGAGTAGGCTGCGACACCCGGCCAGTACTGGTCCGCAAGCTCTCGGTCCGCCACCGCGTGGATGGGCTGCATCGAGGCGATCACGCCCGAGCGCGCGAACCGCTTCATGTCGTTGGGGTTGACGCACTGCGCGTGCTCGATGCGCGGCCGCCAGCTGCGCCACGCCTCCCGGTGGGGAGCGAGTGCGTCGAGCGCCCTGCGCACGGCGCCGTCGCCGATCGCGTGCAGGCAGACGTTGAGCTCGGCGCGGGCGCACCGCCCGACCAGGTCCACAAGGTCCGCCTGGACCAGTCGAGCCGTGCCAGTCCCATCGAGCATCTCCGCGGTGCGGCTGCCCAGCGATCCGTCCAGGAAGGCCTTCACGCCCCAGATGCGAATCCACTCGTCGCCCCAGCCGGACCGCACACCCATCCGCTCCGCATGAGGCAGGTCGGTCAGCGGAAGGTTGTAGGTGATTCGAACCGGCAGCCGTCCTCGAGCGCGTAGCCTCTGCCACGAGCCGAATCCTCGCGCCGAGTCCATCGCATGGACGGCGGTCAGACCGAGGCCCGCCAGGTCGTCGAGCGCTCGCGCCATCGCGCCGTCCAGCTGAGCCTCGCCCGGCCGAGGCACCAGCTCAGAGATCAGCTGCATCGCGGTTTCGCGAAGAATGCCCGCCGGCTCGCCAAGGTCGTCCCGGTCGATCCGGCCACCGGGCGGATCCACGGTGGCGCGATCGATGCCCGCGATCCGAAGCGCTGCGCTCGAGACCCACGCCGAATGCCCGTCCTTGCGCCGCAGGTAAGCCGGACGTCCACCCGTCGCCTTGTCGAGCCGGCCGCGGGTCGGAAACGCCGGCTTCGGCCATGCGTCGTTGTACCAACCGGCTCCCACCACCCATGCGTCTTCCGGCAGCAGCTCCGACCATGAGCTGATCCGCGCGAGCGCCTCCTCCAGGCTTGCGGTCCCGGTCAGGTCAAGCGTCAGGTTGCGATCGGCGAGCCCCTCGAGGTGGACGTGCGCGTCGATCAGGCCGGGCCACGCGCGGCCGCGCAGCTGGACCACGCGAGCCTGGCGGCCCGCCGCCGAACGCGCCCCCTCGCCCACCGCCAGGATCCTGCCGTCGACACCCGCTGCGACCTCCGGCTCGCAGCCCGCGAACAACACGGCTTGCATTGCAACTGCGATTTTGACCAGTAACGGCCGACCTGATGGTCCCGTTCTAATGACATGAGGTACTTGCTGGCACTGTCAGCCATCCTCGTGATGGCGTGCTCCGCGCAGCCCTCTCAACCAGGCACGCGCCCGCTCACACCACCAGTTGGCGTTGGTCCCAGCACCGCCGCCGCGTCGCCGTTTCAGTCGCCCGCGTCAGCTGCGCTTGCCTGCCGAATCCCGGTCATGCTTTCTGTTTCCGCTGGAGAGACTCCCGGCGGCTGGATCACCTTCCCCGGCGGTACTTTCCAGTTCGATCCCACCAGCATCATCAACCGCGGAAACGGGTCGGAGGGGATCAGCTACGACCGGGTGCTCAATCGGTGGATCCCGGCTGACTGGAACCACATCTCCCCCGACGGACGGCGCTACGTCGTGCAGGAGTCCTACGGCGTACTCGATGTCATCGACGCGGCCACCGGGGCCAAGAGGATGGTCACGATGCCCCAGGTGAATGGGAACTGGTACGCAATCGATTTCTTGAACACGGGTATCTACCTGTCGCTGATCGGTGGCGAGGGCCCGGCGGATCCAGGACTCTGGGTGATGAATCCCGATTCAGGTCAGGTGCGCAAGCTGGATGGAACACAGTTTTGGTCCCAGGTCGACTCGCGCGCGGCTTGGGGAGTCGTGCCAGGCGCGGCCACCACCCTATTGAGACGACTCGACCTCCAGAACGGATCGGTCACCACCTACCTGACCGCTCCGTATCACCGGCCCTACCAACCTGGAGATCGGTCGCTCGAATTGATCTCGCTCGATGCCGCCGGAAGGCCCCTGGTCCTGGAGAGGGACTGGCAGCAACCGTATCCCTGGCACCTGGCGATCGTCGCTGCACCCAATCTGCCGTTTGCCGTCGACGTTCCCGGCGAGTGGATGGCCGGATGGCCAATCTGGGACAACGGCGATCCGTACCAGCTCGGGCGCGAGCTGCACGGCTACCTGTTGAGCAAGGGCATCTGGATGTTCGGCAGGAACGACTTCTCCGGATTGGCTCTGCTCGGTTCTGACGGTGTCGTTAGGCAGTTGACTGCAGGTCCTGGCAATATTTTTGCCATCGCCGGCGGCTGCCACTAACTACAACCCGTAGGTCTTGGCGATGATCTCCTTCATGATCTCGTCCGTCCCGGCGCCGATCCGCGCCAGGCGGGCGTCGCGCCAGGCGCGCTCGACCGGAAACTCGCTCATGTAGCCGTGGCCGCCGAGGATCTGGATCGCGTCATCGGCCACCTCACAGGCAACCTGGGTCGCGAGCAGCTTCGCCTGCGAGATCTCGCGCACCGGGTATTCGCCCTCATCCCACTGCTTCGCGGTCTGGTAGACGAAGGACTGGATCGCGGCGATCTTCGTGCCCATGTCGACGAGCTTGTGCTTGATCACCTGGAACTGCGAGATCGGCTGCCCAAAAGCCTGCCGGTTGCGCGCGTACTCCATGGTGTACTCGAACACTCGAGCCGCGCCCGCGATCGCGCCGGCGGCCGCGATCATCCGCTCGCCCTGCAGCTCCCACATCAGGTTCTTGAAGCCTTCCCCTTCCTCGCCGATGAGGTTGGCGGCCGGCACGCGGCAATCCTCGAACAGCAGCTCGGCCGTGTCCGACGAGTGCATGCCGAGCTTTTTCAAGGTCCGAGTGACCTGGAAACCGGGCGTCCCCTTCTCGACGACCAGGAGGTTGAAACCCTTGTGGCCGCGCTCGCGGTCGCCCTTCGTCACCACGAGCACCCAGTGACATCGCGCCCCGTTGGTGATGAAGATCTTGCGGCCGTTGACGACGAAGTCATCCCCGTCGCGGCGTGCCACGGTCGTGATCGCCGCCACGTCTGACCCGGCGTCCGGTTCCGTGATTGCCAGCGCGGCGATCTGCTCGCCGCGGATCGCCGGCACCAGCCACCTGCGCTTCTGCTCCTCGGTCCCGAACTTGAACACGGGAGGCGTGGCCATCTCCGCCTGGACCGCAACCGCCATGCCCAGTCCCCCGCACGCCGCCCTGGCCATCTCCTCGGACAGAACGACGGCCGAGAAGTAGTCCCCGCCC